>JBJMXC010000057.1:0-5142 GCA_045809825.1 Chthoniobacterales bacterium
ACGTGTTCGCGCGGCTCGGGTTAATCAGAAGGCTCTGCTCGTAATTCGCGGCCGCTTTGGCGAACTGGGCTTTTGCCTGTTCCGTTTGATTGGCCCGCTCGAGGGCGCGTCCCGCTTCGTCGAGTAACTGGGCGAGCAACTCGTAGGGCTGGTATTTGTCGGGCTGTTTCTGGATGAGCTCCTCCAACATTTCGATCGCCTTGTCCCGCTGATTGGTGAGAACGAAGCCGGTGGCCAGTTTCTCGCGCGCGTTGAGATCGTCGGGCTGCAGCTCAAGCACTTTCAAATAAAGCGGAATTGCTTCCTGGATCTGTTGCGATGCGGCGTAGTAATCGGCGACGTCCTTCAGTGCCCCCGGATCGTCGCCCGCATTCGCGACCGCCTTGTCGAAGAACCCGTTGACGCGCTTGATGTCGTCCGGCTTCGGTTCTGTCTTGAAGACGATCGTTGCATAAAGTTTACCGAGCCGGATCCAGAACGCGGCATCATCACTCTTGACGCTGGCCGCGCGATCGAGAACAGCCAGCGCTTTTTCCGGCTCGCCGGCGGCCGCTTCGATCTCATAAAGCCGCTGGTATGCTTCGAAATTAAGTGGATCGAGGACGATTGCCTGATTCGCGTACTTCAGGGCCTGATCGATCTTCCGCAAATATTTCGCGTAGATGAAAGCGAGCTGGAGATACGGCCCCGCCTCTTTCGGTTTCACCTTGATCGCGTCCTTCAAAACATCGATCGCTCGCGGATAATCTCCCTGCCGCCCCAGAATCGCTGCAACACGCAAGGCCAACTCGGTAAGTCCGGGATCAAAAGTTAAAACGCGCTGGTACGCAGCCAGGGCGTTGTCCATCTCGGCGTTTTCCTCGAGGCGCGCACCTTCCACGAAATCCGCCAGGGCATCGGCTTTGCGAGCGTTCTCCGGGGCAAGGGCGAGGTCCTTCGGCGGGCTGAGAACGAAAGAATCGTCCTGCCCGGCTTTCTTCGCGGCGGTGGACTTTGATGCGAGGTGCGGCGCGGCCGTCGGAGCGGTCGAGCCCCGCGCGCTGGTCAAAGAGATCAAGCCCCCCAACGCGAGGAAGAGAAGAACGGATCGGAGAGGTAGGGCGCTCCCGTTCTTCCCAAAAATCATGTGGGGAATTGTAGCTTCTCGGTGGCCGAGACGCAACAGGACGGACGGTTCGCCTAACGACCGGCGCCGCGCTACGACTTGTAACGAAGACGCTTCTTGTGGCGATTCTCCTTCATGCGCTTGCGACGCTTGTGCTTGGAGATTTTCGCCTTACGGCGTTTTTTGAGCGAACCCATATAGTGGTGGAACGGTTTCCCGGAGCGCAATGCAAGCACCGGTTGGCCGCGTCCGCAACCGTTCTTTCGACTATACCCCCAGTTGTTTCAACGCCTCGTCCACCATTTCCGCGTGCGCGTCCGGCTTCACTTTGCGAAAAATCGCCGCAATTCGTCCGGTCCCATCGACCACGAACGTGCTCCGCTCGGCCCCCATGTATTTTTTGCCGTACATGCTTTTTTCCACCCAGACCCCATATGTGTGGACGATTCGTTTCTCCGGGTCGGACAACAGCGGGAAGGGCAGTTGGAATTTATCGATGAATTTTTGATGGCTAATAGCCGAATCAATGCTGACACCGAAAATGTGGGCACGTCCCTGAAGATCAGCCCAGGAATCGCGGAGCCCACAGGCCTGAACGGTGCAGCCCGGCGTATCGTCCTTCGGATAAAAATAGAGGATAACCGGTTTGCCGCGGAGATCAGCCAAGCTGACTTCGCTCCCCGTCCCATAGTTTCCTCCCACTGCCATCGCTTTGAACGTTGGCGCGGCGTCACCGATGCTTAATTGTGGTTGAGGCTGCGACTTCATGTTTCAAAAGCGATAATTAGAATGCCGACGGCGCAAAGCAGGACTCCCATGATGACGCTCTCGTATTTCTCGAGGAAGCCGAGCTTGATCTTGCCTAGACCGGCCAGCGTTAGCGAAGTGAAGATTATCATGCCGGCGACGGTGGCAACGGACAGAACGGCGGTCAGGACAGCGAACCCGGCCCAGCCGTAGCGGATTCCGGAAACGTAAAACGGGACGAATCCTTCACACGGTGAAAAGGTGAGGAAGGCGAGCAGACTGAGAATCGCGGCCCGATCCGAAGTGCGATGAGCGCGGCAATCCCGGCCATGCTGATCGCGGTGCTCATGCCCGTGATCGTGGACGTGCACGTGGGCGTGATCATCATGTCCAGCCTCATGCAAATGTTCGTGGGGGTAATGGAAATGAACGTGTCCCTTTCCGATCACCTGCCGAAACAAATAATAAAGCCCGAACAACAATAGAGCGCCTCCGGCGATCCGAGGAAACCAGGCACCGATTTTCCCGCTCAAAGCTGTCCCAAACAAAGTGATCGCGAGCCCGAGTGCGGCGGTGACTAGTACATGCCCGGTCCCTGCCAGCGCGGTGACCGCTATCGTCTTGGAGGCGCTCCAGCCTTGGACCCGCGAAGTCAACACGAATGGCAGCCAGTGGGTTGGAATTGCCGCGTGGAAAAAGGCCACTCCGAACCCGGTGAGCGCGATGGTAGTAAGGACCGCTTGGTTCATTGGCGAAACAGAGACGTATGGCGGCGTCGGGCTGGTGGGATTTGAACCCACGGCCTCTGCGTCCCGAACGCAGCGCTCTACCAAGCTGAGCCACAGCCCGAAAACTGTTCCGCCCTGTTGAGCAAGCTCAACGGGGCCTTTATCTCGCGCATTTCTATGCCGGTAGCAAGGCTATACGTTCTGCCGTGTTGGCTTGGCCCGGGGGCCGGGCGATCGAAAGGCCTAACAGTATGCGGATCGCCGGTCTTACATCGACACCCTGCTGTCAGGTAAAAACACGCGTTTTCTCGGTGTCGCATCTCATTTATGAGAAAAACGGCGAAAAATATCATCCTCGCGAAAACCGCCTCTCAGGAACGAGAAAACGGCACATGAAGTGCTAACCGATTATGGTAATTATAAACCCGGCGATGAAGAACCTCACAAATGCCAAAATCCGCGGCACCACGCTCCCAGAAGCGCTCGTCACCGTGGTCATTCTGGCCACCTTCTTTGCCGCGATCTTCGAGCTGAACGCTGTCTGCCTCCGCTATATCGACGCCACCAAAGAGTCCGTCGCCGCCCTCCAGAGCGTCCAGGATCGAGCCGAGATGCTGCGCAACCTCGCCTTCACGGACCTCGTCACGACTAACTCCATTAAAACCCTGATGGCGACACCCCCCAATGGCGCCGACTTCGCTCAGAAAGCGACTGAGATCGTTAAACTGAGCGCGTTTCCCACCCCTAGCAGCCCTAGCGGGGTTACCCAATTTACACGTTCCCCTGCCGGAGTTGTCACGATCGATTCGATCGCGACCGACCTCGGGAAGGAACTCGTCAAAGTCGACGTAAAGGTCGCCTGGACGATGACACTGGGCGGTAAAACAAGAACAGAAGAGACGACTAACATCCTCTCGAACGGGTCAAAAAAATGAAACTAAAACAACTCCTCAACCGCCGCGGCGGCTTCACACTCACCGAAATGATGGTCGCGATGGCGTGCAGTGGCGTCGTCCTCGGGACAACGCTGACTTCGTCGACCTCAATGCAAAAAAGCTTCAAGGCGATCGATAGTTACTTCGCTACCCACATGCAGCAAATCCGCATTGTGGATTACCTCAGCCGTGACGTGAAGCGGGGGCTTATCGTGACAGCCTCGGTCGACCAGCAGACCGTTACGGTCGTCCTGCCCAACTACGTCATCCAAGCGGGCGACCCCGAGGCGGTCGCAAATCCAGACACGATCGGGACCGCGCGGACGCCGACGATCGTTAATACGCCCAGCGGCCCGCAAGTCAATTACGGGGCCGCAACCACCACGGTGGTCTATTCGATCAATGGCGCGACGATTCAACGCACCGAGAATGGTGTCGTAACCACGATTGCGGCCAGCACCGATCAGTTGATGCCAAAGACGACCGACGTCGAGCTGGCGAACACCGAATACACGAAAACGAGCATCACTTTTAAACCGATGTTCACCTTCGGCGACAGTGAGGCCGCTCGAACCGGAACCCAAGTGTTCTCGACGGCCTACTTGAGAAACAAACGGCGCGGCTAAGCGCTCAAAACGATAGCGAAAATGGAGGGCATTATGCGCAATAAATATCGGAACGAAGAAGGCAACGTGCTGGTTTGCGCGTTGTGCACAATCCTGATCCTGTCTCTCATCGGCGCCAACGTGCTCCGCAATTGCACGACGCGTTTCAATGTCTCTTCGAGCCAGGTGCGGAGCTGGAAAGAGTCGCTTTTCGCCGCTGAAGCCGGCGGCGATATCGCCTATGCGGAGGTCAGAAAGACAATCACCGCCGGGGTTCCCGCTGGATTTCCCGACGCGCTCCCAGACGGAAAAGTGAACGACCCGGCGCACGCGTTCAACGGCTGGACGAAATCCGGCAGCAAATTCACCAGCGACAAGACTACGTTCGGGGCCGACGGCCTGGTCACCACTACAGTCGTCGACAAGTTTTATAACGATCCGATCACGGGAAATAAGTGGTATCGGGCCCGCACCAAGGGGACCGCGCCGGTCAACGGCTTGCCGCGGACGGGCATGGATGATCGGATGGGCGCAGGCGTTCGCGGCGACAGCCTCCTCCGCAAGATCGATTTCAAGACGGACCATTTCCTGGCGACCTACGGTGCCGATGGCGACGGACTCAACAAACAGCTCGTAAACGTCGATAATCCGCAGATCACCCGCCGGATCGAACAAATCATTGCGCCGATGACGCCGTTCGAAGTGGCCATCAAAACCAGCGGTAATTATTATGGGCTTGGAAGCGCGGCCCAGATCGACAGCTACAATTCCAAGGATGGCCCGTACGTGTTTGTCGCCAACAATCCCGCAAGCCCCCGTTACAAAGATTCGCGCAGCGGCTCGGTCGCGATCGGGGCTAACATCATCCCGGACAATGTGAATGGAATGCTCTACGGAAACATCTCCACTAATAACGGGACCGTCCGGCCGACGAAATACATTACCGGCACGATCGACAATAACGTTCCGATTTATATTCCGCCATTCCGGATGCCGACTGACTTGCCGGTACCGCAAGCCGC
>JBJMXC010000058.1:0-18318 GCA_045809825.1 Chthoniobacterales bacterium
CGTTTACCGCAAACTCAATGGCATAGAATCCTCCGCTGAACAGCAGGACGAGGAGATAGACGATTGAAGCGAGAAACAGAACGACCCAAAATCTGCTTAACGCCATTTTAGCTGGCTTGCGGGTTGAAATGCGGCACCACCCACTTAAAGCAGCAGCCTCAGGAGCAGCAAGCCCGAACTACCCGCCGGCGCACTGGTCGGCCCAGTTCAATTGCGTTACATTCGCGTCCCCGAAGCGGGCCGGAATGGCAGTGCCTGAAATCTATCGCCATCCACGGCGGCTCGGGTTTGCGAATTTACATAGGTGACAACAACATCGTACGACCGACACATGACGAGAATCCAACATCCATCTTCACGCGCCTCCCGCATCACCTTTGTTGCCGGGTTCATCGCAGCCGTGGCGATCGTTGTTGCCATTGTTTTCTGGACCAGCGCGCAGGAAAAGAAAGCCGCCGCCCGGATCCCCACGCTGCAGATCAACGAAGTCCCACCCGATGCCACCTTGCGACGGACCCTCACCGCCGAGCAGTACCACGTCACCCGGGAAAACGGTACCGAGACGGCCTTTCGAAATGCCTACTGGGACAATCAGAAACCGGGCCTTTACGTGGACGTCATCACGAACGAGCCGCTCTTTTCTTCGAATGATAAATTCGACAGTGGGACTGGCTGGCCGAGTTTCACGCAGCCGATCGCGCCGGAACACGTGGTCGAGAAACAGGACACGAGTTACAACATGACTCGCACGGAGATTCGCGCGAAAAAAAGCGATTCCCACCTGGGCCACATTTTCGACGATGCCGCTCCGCCAGGGAAACGGCGCTACTCGGTCAATTCAGCAGCGCTGCGATTTATTCCGGTCGAGAAACTAAAAGACGAAGGATACGCAGACTATCTTCCCTTATTTCAGCAGGCCATGCCTGAGCCGGCGAGGCAGTGACGTTGTAGAACGCTCCTAATTTCTTAGCAATTCCTCAAAGCGCCGATTGCCGCGCAGCGGGTCCCATTCGCGCTCAATCCGAAGACTCCCAATAGTAGGGCCGTTTGGCGTTTCAAGAAGGTCAGCCACCAAATCAATAGCGCGTTCTGCTTCGCCGACCTGCGCGTAAATGACAGCCAGCTTCAACGCCAGGAACGGCCCGTCGTACGCATCCCTTGAGATCGGAAGCAAATCGACAGCACGACGACCGGCCGCAATCGCTTCTTCTTTGCGGCCCCGATGGGCATTGACGAGCCCAAGCATTGCGAGCATTTCGGCGTCATCCGGAGCCTTGGCCAGATCGCTCTCGACGACGGCCTGCGTCGCCTCGAAGGCGCGTTCCGCAGTGGCGTTATCCCCTCGCCCCCGGGCAATCAGACCTTCGTACCACGCCCGGGGAAAGTCGTAGCCATCAATGATCGAAGCCGGGCCGCCGACGCCCGTGTCGTTGTAGCGATCGTAACGCGATGACTGCAAACGCCTCTCCGCTTCGTCATAATTGCGCTCCATCAGGTGAAGCCTCACCGCAGCCGCCGTGACTCCTCCGCCGGGATCGAACTCAGGGGGAATTTCGCGCAGGACCCTTCGGAGCGGCTCGAAATCTCCCTTGGCCCGAAGGGAAATGGCGGCTTGCGCGATGGCAAATAAGTGGGCTTCCGGATGCACCTCAAGGCCGAGAGCAAATCCGCGCTCGGCTTCTTCGTTCCGGCACATGCAGGCATAGGTTTCGCCGACATTCCACAAAACAGAGGCATTGCGCGGATCGAGCTCCCGCGCCTTTTCAAAATTCGCAATCGCCGCATCCCAGCGGCCCTGTCGGCGGTCAATCGCCCCCGCCGCATCCCAGGCTTCGGCGTCGTTGGGCGAAATTTCATGGACGATGGCAAGCTCCGTCCGCGCCAGCTCATAATCGCGGTAACCAAAATAATAGTAGTAGGCCAGCGCCAGGCGGACATCGCTTGAGTCTGGCTGAAGACGAAAAGCCGTGTCGGCCGCCAGTTTTGCCTGCGTTAACCGTTGCCGCGTTCGATCGTAGCCAAACCAGTAAAGCTCCCCGTGAAAACGCGAGGCGAGACAATGGGCCAGCGCGAATTGCGGATCACGCCTGACTGCATCCCGCAGCAAGTGCAACCCGCGCTCACCGTTCTCGCGCGGATCGCCGGAGCCGCTCCAGCGAAAAAGATCGCGGGCGCGCAAAAAGAGCTCGTAGGCGTCGAGATCGCTCGTCGAATGAACCTGGAGACCCGCTTTTTCGCGCGGCGAAAGATTGGCGCGTAGCGCAAACGCGATCCGGCGCGCGAGCTCCGTCTGGAGCGCGAACAGGTCCGTGATTTCGCGATCGAATGTATCGTTCCAGACGTGCAAATCCGTCCGGGCATCGATCAGCTGCGTGTTGATCCGCACTGAGTTCGCTTCCCGGCGCACGGTTCCTTCGAGGATGTAAGCGACACCGAGGGCTTCACCGATCTCCCTCAGGTTCCGCGTCCCCGTCCGATATTGCCGCACCGAAGTTCGGCTGATGACCTTCAGGTCCGCGACCTTGGCCAGATTAGACAGGATGTCGTCCTGGATGCCGTCGGCGAAGTGGGTATTCTTCTGGTCGTCGCTGAGGTTTTCGAAGGGCAATACGGCGATACTCTTTTCCGGCGGCGATCTTTGCCCGACAGACAGCGCCGTCCGAGCCGGCGCGGCATCCTCCATTTCATCGGTGCGAACCACCCCCTTCGAGGTCAGATCGAATGCCCACGAGAGGAGAAGCGCCACCGGAAAACCCACGGCCAACAACACGATGACGAGCCGGATCACCCACGTCGGGATTTCAAGAAACGGAAACACCTGGGTCGCGATCTGGATCAACAGCCAAGCCAAAACCGCGTACGCGACCGCGACGCGATAAACCTTCCGGCGTTTCAGCTCGGTGAAGAATTTCGAGGCATTCATGTGATGACCGTTGCGCCTTCTTAAGATGTAGAGGCGCTTGTGCCAAGCGCCTGTTCTGTCAGCTAGGCGCCTGGCACAAGGGCCTCTACATTCCTTCCCATGTCTGCCCGGCAGAATCCTGGTTCAGCGGCCCGCGAAGATCGTTCCGGCCTCATCGCCGGCGTCGCCGCCTTCGGAACCTGGGGTCTCATCCCGGTTTACTGGAAGCTCCTCAGCGCGCTCCCCGCCTACGAAATCCTCGCGCATCGTTTCGTCTGGACCACGGTTTTTCTTTCTGGGCTCCTGAGTTGGCAACGCCGCTGGCCTGAACTTCGGGAGGCGGCCCGGTCGCGCCGGGCGCTCCTCTATTGCCTCGCCAGCGGCATCGCCATCTCGGTGAACTGGTTCTTTTTCATTTGGGCCGTCAATGTCGGCCGCGTCATCGAAACGAGCCTCGGCTATTTCATGACCCCGCTCGTTAATGTCCTGTTCGGCGCCGTCTTTTTGCGGGAGCGCCTGACCCGCTGGCAATTCGTTTCCGTAATACTCGCTCTCGTCGGCGTGCTCAATCTCACCTTCGGTTACGGCCGGTTCCCCTGGCTCGCGATCACGCTCTGCGTCTCGTTCGGTCTCTACGGATTGTTGCGAAAACAATCAGGCGTTCGCCCAATCCCCGGGTTGTTTCTTGAGACGAGCCTGCTCGCTCCCATCGCAGCGATCTATCTGCTTCAACTGCAACGCGGAAGTTCCGCGTTCACCTCCGCCGGTTGGACGATGGCTTTGCTCTTGATCAGCACCGGGGTCGTTACCGGCATGCCTCTCGTCTGGTTTGGTCATGCCGCGCGCAATCTCCGCCTGACGACACTCGGATTCCTCCAATACATTTCGCCAAGTTGCAGTTTTTTCCTCGGCGTCTTTTTGTATCACGAGCCGTTTACCCGCGCGCACCTTGTGACCTTTACCTTCATTTGGGTCGCGCTAATTATTTTCACCGTCGAAGCGATCTGGCGCTGGCGCTCCGATCGCGAACGCGAGGTTCTGACCGAACGAGTAGCGCCCGCGGCGCATTAGGTGGATCGCGCGTTCCACCGCGAGATGAATTCTTCCGCGGCCCCATCGAGCGATCCCGCGGTGCGGGAATCCTTCGACAGGCTCAGGATGACAATCCGAGAGATTCGGCTGCAACGTAACGCGTGCCGGTCTTTGATAGGCGAGACTCAGTCGCGCCGCGAACGTCGGCCACCCCGGCTCGACTGAGTCTCGGCCTACCAATGTCGGCGCACCGGGTTAAGGTCCCTCGACCCGTGGTAACGAACGACGATTTCCAATACGCGATCGAAAATACGCGCGTGATCCTCGCGCCTGAGCGGCAGATCGCTACGTTCGGCAGCACCAGCTTTCGGTTTTACCTGATCTCCGAACTAATGGACCACGTCAACGAGATCCGGGTTCGTGATGGCCGGATCCACGCCGAGCGTCCGCAAATTCTCGCGCCGGAACACTACTACCGTCTTCTCCTCGAAGGGTTCGGCGACAAGGCCGCCAAGTATGTCGATACGCTGCGCGAACGGACCCGGGACATGGCGGTCCTGCGTTACGGCTTTCAATTCCGTAAAACCGACGTCGTTGAAAATCTCGTGCGCGACTCCATGGAAGCAGTCGTCGATCGCACCCGCCGGCAGGTCGAGGAATCGAACGAGCCGCTCAGCGCCGTCATCCAGGGCGTTGACGACGCCTGGGAAGTTTGCCTGCTCAAATTCACCATCGACCTGATCGAGCGTTCCAGCGGCGGCAACCTCGGGGATTTCCGAAAACGCGGCTTAGTTTAGCTAAGACCGCGAGGAGAAATTGAGCGCATAGCTATGGCGAGAGACTGCGATGAAACGCTCCGCCGTGAGGGGTTAATCCAATGGACTTTTCGGAAGCGCGGTTAGGGTAAGGGCGGCCGCCGCTTATACCGCCGCATCAATTTGAAGAAACGGAGCGTATCGCGAACTGGGTGAATGCTGCTTACTTCATCTGAATACACCGTCGTGATAGGAACTGAGGCAATCCGGCAGCCGGCCCAGCTGGCGAGAATCAGCATCTCGGTTTCGTAATCGAAACGCTCGGTCCCGCCTAACAAGTCTGGAATGATGCTGCGATGGACCATCCGGAAGCCGCATTGGGTGTCGGGAACGTCCTGGCCACACACGCGGCTGATCTTCCGGCTCATGTAACGGTTCACAGTCCGCCGAACAAAAGGCATGTCCCGGACATCGTTCATCCGGGTGCCAATGACGAGTTGCGCGGTCGTGGGCGACGCCACCGCCAGAAAACGATCGATTTCTTCGGGCAAATGCTGGCCGTCACCATCCAGAATGAGGACGTAGGTAAAGCCGCGCTCGAGCCAATAGCGAAAACCGCTCTTGATCGATTCCCCTTTGCCGCGGTTCTGTTCGTGAACGATCACTTCGCCGCCCGCCGCCCGGGCGTTCGCGGCCGTGGCGTCGCGCGATCCATCGTCGACCACCACGACGTGATCGAGTTGCCCGAGAGTGCGCCGAACCACGTCACCGATATGTTTTTCTTCCAGGTAGGCTGGAATTACCGCAGCGACAGTCGACCGATCCACGGGCGCGGCGTCCGGATCGACCGCCATGTCAGCGGACGACCGGATGGAAATCGGCGGCGTGATACGAGCTGCGAACGAGCGGCCCGGAAGCGACATGCTCGAAACCCTTGGCGCGCGCGATTTCCCCGTAGGCTTCGAAACGCTCGGGGGAGACGAATTCAACGACCGGCAAATGTTGCGGAGTAGGCCGAAGATATTGTCCCAAGGTCAGGACCTGGCAGCCGACTTCGCGCAGCTCGTCCATCGCCTCGAAAAGTTCGGGTTCGGTCTCCCCCAAGCCGAGCATCACGCCGCTCTTCGTGACGATCTTTGGCGCGAGCTCTTTCGATTGCCGGAGGACATCAAGCGACGTCCGATATTTCGCGCGCGACCGCACCACCGGCGTCAACCGCTCGACCGTCTCGAGATTGTGATTAAAAATGTCCGGACCGGCGTCGAGGACGGTTTGGATGCACCAGGTCTGGGCATGAAAATCCGGGACGAGGACCTCAACGATAACGGATGGATCCATCTCGCGGATGGCGGCAATCGTTCGGGCGAAATGGTTCGCACCGCCGTCTTTCAAATCGTCCCGCGCGACCGCCGTCACGACCACATGCTTCAGCCCCATCCGGCGAACCGCTTCGGCGACGCGCTGCGGCTCGTCTTCCTCGAGGGCGAATGGTTTCGCGGTGCTGACCGCGCAGAAACCGCAGGCCCGGGTGCAGCGTTCCCCGGCAATCATCATCGTCGCCGTTCCCTGGCTCCAGCATTCCCAACGATTTGGACATTGCGCGCTCTCGCACACCGTGTGGAGCCGAAGGTCTGAGATCAGCGCCTTGGTCGAAAAGAAAACCGGGTTCGATGGCAGCCGGACCTTGATCCAGGGCGGCTTTTGCGCCTGGTGCAGGGCCGGGTCGATTTTCACGCAGGACATTGGGGAAGAAAGAGTGACATTTGACCAGTGACAAGTGGCAAGTTGCTGCCCCCGCACGTCACACGTCACTCGTCACATGTCACTTCTTCAAAGCCTCGTTCGACCGGAGAGAGCTTGATACAAAGTCAATTCGTCAGCCGATTCGAGCCCGCCCCCGGCGGGCAGTCCATGCGCGATCCGAGTAAGTGAAACCGGGAACGGTTTGAGCAATTCGACGAGATAATTTGTCGTCGCTTCCCCTTCGACGTCAGCCGCCAGGGCTAAAATGATCTCGCTGAATTTTTCCTGTTCCACGCGCGCAAGCAGCTCCTTAATCCGCAAATCATCCGGACCGACGTGGTCGAGCGGAGAAATTCTGCCGCCTAACGAGTGGTACCGGCCCCGAAATGCACTCGTCTTTTCCAGGGGCAGAATGTCCGTCGGCTGCTCGACCACGCAAAGCAGATCAGCGGCGCGCGACGTGTCAGAGCAAATGGCGCAAAGCGGGTCGACTGTGAAAAATCCACAGTTGGAACAAGGTCGAACGGTTTCTCGCGTCGCGCTGATCGACCGGGCGATCGTCTCCGGCTGATCGCCTCGCGCCTGCACGATCCAGAGAGCGATCCGTTCCGCCGACCGCGGCCCGATGCCGGGCATCTGGCGAAGTTGCGCGATCAGTTCCCTGATCGCGGAAGGATATTCCGTCTTCCTCAAAACCGGCTACTGGTCGAGGGGCGTGTTCGTTAATTGCAAAGCGAGGGGCTCGAGCCGGCGCAAATACAATTGCAGGGGCCGGTCCTCTTCCCCCTCCGGTCCCCGCGCGTTTTGGAATTGGGAGTAGGCTTCGGCCCACCGTTTTTCCCGATAGAGGACGACCCCATTCCAAAACGCGTCCCGCCGGGTGATGATTTCGCGAGTGGCATTCAGGGCAAGCGCGACCGGCTCGTAAATTTCATGACGCTCGCGGACATCCACACCGCTGAGGAAATCGATTGGCCGCGCCACCAGGATTTTGCTGGCGAGCTCGAACGTGCGCGGCCCGAGAAGAACTTTGGATCCATAAAAGCGATTCGCGATGCAAAAGCGTCGCGCCAGCTCCACTGGCTCACCCGCCGCGAGCATGCTGCGCTGCCCGTTGTTCTTGAGCGGGGCCATGATCATCGTGCCCGAGCTGACCCCGGCATGCACCCCAGAATTGCGGAGTGAATCGGACTTACTGCCCTTGTTCGCTTCCGCAAACGAATCGGTCAATTGCATCGCTTTTCGTGTCGCTTTCTCGGCGTGCTGTTTGTCCGCATCTGGGAAACCAAAGATTGCGACGACGCCTTCGCCGCCGGCCGATTCAATGTAAGCGCCTTCCGCCCGGAAGGCCTGGACAGCGTGAGCAATGAAACGCTCCGTGATTTCTGCGAAGACCGCCGGCTCACAGTCTTCCGCCAGATCGTGTTTGTTCGCGAGATCGCAAACGACGGCCGTCACTTCGCAAACACGCGCGCCGGAATCGCCCGGAGCTTCGCCGCGCCGGGCACGAGCGCGTGGTTTTTCCACGACTGGCGGCGGCGCGACCGCGGTCGGAGCAGGCGCGGCAATGGCTGCCGCCACCGGGGCGATGGACGCTGTTTCCGGAACACCCAAAGCCGGCGCGGGTCTGGGAGTCGGGCCAGCCTCGATCTTTGGCGGCCGCGAGTGCCGCTCTTCCATGTAATCGGAAAACCAGGTGAACCCGACGGCACCGGCAAAACCGAGCACCACCGACAAAATTCCTGACAACGGTGGAAACGTCGTTTTGTAAACTCCGCAAACCCACGCCAGGCCGAGAAGCTCAACGACGAGAATTCCGCCGATGCCTGCCACCCGGCCGCGGCCCGGAGTGGCCAGCGTCATCCACGCCATCCCCAACCCGAGGGCAAGAACGATCGCGGATTGAAGCAGATTCGGAACGATCCTGGTCGCGTCGCGCGAGAAAATGCCGTCGATCATGCCCTCGATCCCCGAGAGCCAGCCAATCACGTGCAGGCCAATGACCAGACCGGTGACGATCAGGCCAATGACAAGCGCGGCGATGAGATGACGTTTCATCAAGAAATCGGTTTAGTTCCTTTGCTCCGGCGCAATCGGATAGTGTGATTGAACAACCAGATCACTCAAGAACTTATCCGGGGCATCGATCGCCTCCCGCCCGAGGACGAAATTTTTCTGGCCGGTATTCTTTTGCACAAGGCTCAAGCCAAACTGGTAGTCCTTGAAGAGGTGGGCGCAAAGATCCGGCATCGTCATCCGCTCGGCATGCGCTCTCTCAACCAGTCGCGCCAGCGCCGCTTCGTCGAAACGAATTTCGAGCCCGTGCGCCTGTCCGAATTTTTCGGCAAACCCGATCGCGCTGTTTATGAGCGCCGCTTCCTCCTGCTTATGGCCTTCCGCCATGAGGCGATCGAGAACTTTCTTCGGCTCGCGGACCAGCTCGGCCGAGACGCGCAGTTGGCTCAGGCCTGACCCCGCGAGGTAATATTTGTAATCGCGGAACAGTTTCTCCCAAACGGTCAGCAACCCCCGCGCGCCGGTTTTTTCCTGCGCGGCGGCTTCCGCCATGAGGTGGAGGGCTTCGTCCTCGAAGCTGATCTCAATTCCGTAGGCGCGAAAGGCGCGCTCATATTGCCGGAGGATGCTGCCCTCCGAAAATTTCATGATCTGGTAAAGATCGTCCGCCCCCAGTTCCTCGCAGACGACGCGCACCGGCAAGCGTCCGATAAACTCAGGCTCGAAGCCGTACTCGATGAAGTCCTGGGTGCCGACGTATTGAAACAATTCGTTATCCATCAGCCGCCGCGGCTCGGCATTGAAACCGATCTGGCCCTGGGTCAGCCGCTTTGAGACTTGTTGCTTGAGCCGTTCGAAGGCGCCGCTCACGACGAACAAAATATGCCGGGTGCTGATCGTTTCCCGCTTCGGCTTCCCGCCGCGCCGCTGAAATTCGAACGCGGCCTGCAGCTGTGCCTGGAGATCGTTCGCGCTCCGCAGCGGGACGTCGGTTTCCTCCATCAACTTGAGCAGGGTGGTTTGCACGCCCCGCCCACTGACATCGCGACCGACGAGGTTGGACGCGGCCGCGAGTTTGTCGATCTCGTCAATGTAGATGATCCCGAACTGGGCCAGTTGGACGTCGCCGTCCGCCTTGTCGACCAGCTCCCGAACGAGGTCCTCGACATCGCCGCCCACGTAACCGGTCTCGCTGAACTTCGTCGCGTCAGCCTTTACGAATGGGACCTTGATCAGGTCAGCGATATGTTTGATCAGGTAGGTTTTCCCGACGCCGGTCGGGCCGACCAGGATCACGTTCTGTTTCGCGTACTCGGTCTCGCCCGCGCGGACGGCATCCTCCTTTTCGAGGTGCCTCAGGTAATTGACATGATTGTAGTGATCGCAGACCGCGATCGAGAGGACCTTTTTTGCTTCGTCCTGCTTGATTACGAAACGGTCCAGGTGCGCCTTGATATCACGCGGCAGGAAATCAAACACGAACTGCTCGTCGCTGGGGTCTTTGGGCTTTTCGTCGGCCGGCGCTTCTGCCTCGGCGGCCTCAGGCTCGGTGTAAGTCGTAAACGCGACCTTGTCGCCGAAGTTCGTTTTCATGAACTCGGAAAGCTTCGCCTTGAGCTCCTCAGGCGACGGAAATGGAGGATTCTGCGTCATCGAACCCGTAACCTAGCATTGGCGTTTCGGGTGTCTACGGGCTGCGCATTCCTACTCATGATTGTGATCATGCTCATAATCTTTGAAAACGGCGATAACCGGGAAAACACGATCAGGATCAAGATCATGAGGATGAAAGGGTTAACAGTTTCGTTACCTTTGACCGGTTGACCGGGCGCCTGCCGGCCGTACCTTTCCACATGAAACGGTTAATAGTGAGTGCTGCTGTAGCAGCGATGGCGATCAGCTCGGCCATGGCCCAGCCGCAAGTCGTCGAACAGAAGACCCAGGACGATAACGCGGACTACGAATACGTCACGGTCACCGGCTCGCATATCAAACAGAAGGTCAGAAAACGCAACATCATTACCACGACGCGTAACGGTAACGTTCTGACCATTGACCAACGCGAAATGCAGCGGAACGGCAACGGCCCGATTGGGGACCAATTGAGCCGCTATCCGGGAGTCAGCATCAGCGGCCGTCACTGATTCTGATTGTTGCGAATTTGTTTGGCGTTTTTCTAGACGCCGGACCGGAGGGACGTGCTTCTGCACGTCCGGGGACATATAGAAACATGTCCCCCGTGGCTGCTACTTCGGCTGCTCCATTTGACGAAGCCGGGTCGGCGCTCAATTCCGGCCGAAGCAGCTTGAGGGCAACAAAAGGATTCAGCCGGTGTCGCGCGCCTTGTAAACTGCACCCATGCCGCCGGCGCCCAGCGTTTCCAGCACCGCAAAATTATCGAATGCGCGTTCGACCCGGAATTTTTCGCCGCACTCCGGGCAGGCGACACGCGCCGACGCTTCTTCCTGCGAAACGTCGATTAACAGGCGGCACGCGGGACACGCTTGGCTGGCACCTTCAGGCTCCGCCTCCAGCATTGGCGCGCACTGTATCATCCCGGTTTCAGTTCATCCATGACCAAGCTCACCGTAGCCTCCGAACATGCCGGTCAGCGCCTTGATCGGTTCCTCGCCACCGCGCTTCCCGACTTTTCGCGATCGCGCCTGCAGACGCTGATTCGGACGGAGTTCGTGAGCGTGAATGGGAAAACCGCGCGACCCCGCGATCCGGTCCGGACCGGCGACGCCGTCGAAATTCGGGAACCCGAGGTCGAGAAAGTCGAGGCCCAACCTGAGGACATCGCGCTCGACATCCTTTTTGAAGACGACGATCTAATCGTCCTGAACAAGCCAGCCGGCCTCGTGGTGCATCCCGGCGCCGGGAACCTGGCGGGCACATTGGTCAATGCTTTGCTGGCGCATTGCCAGAACTTGTCCGGCATCGGCGGAAAGGAACGTCCGGGAATCGTTCATCGTCTGGACAAGGAAACGAGCGGCGCTCTCGTCATCGCCAAGAATGACGCCACCCACCGCCACCTCTCAAAACAGTTCGCGGCACGAACCGTCGGCAAAATTTATCTCGCCCTCGTTGCGGGCCTGCCCCGCCCTCACAGCGGCGTTGTCGACAAAGCCATCGCGCGTCATCCGATCCATCGGCAAAAGATGAGCATCGCGCGCCGGCAGGGTCGTTCCGCGAAAACAGAATACAAAGTGCTGCGTAGCGACGGCAAGATCAGCCTGGTCGAATGCATTCTGCACAGCGGCCGCACCCACCAAATCCGAGTCCACCTTCATCATCTCGGCCATCCCGTTCTCGGCGATAAACTTTACGGCGGCAAACGCGGGGGCAATTTCGCCCGCCAAATGCTGCACGCATGGAAGCTGAGTTTCGAGCATCCGCGAACTGGCGAACCGATGAACTTCACCGCGCCAATTCCGGGCGACCTCGCGGACGCGATGGGCCCTGCCGCCTGAAACTAAGGCTCCGCGGCCGGCACAACCCGCGGTTTAAGGGCGTCCTGCATGAACGCATCTGCGTCCTTCCGGAATTGGAGCAGCGACGGGTGATTGATGTAAATCATGTGACCGGCCTCATAAAAAGTCATTCGCAGATTGTCGCGGATGGTCGGGTCAAGCTGCATCGCATGGAGTGTATTGTGAGCAGCGTAATACGGCGTCGCGAGGTCGTAATAGCCACAGCAAACCCACAGTTTCAGATACGGATTGCGGCTCATCGCTTTACGCAAATCATCAGCGACGTCGAGATACTGGTTCTGGGCGACGCTCGCGTAATTCCATGGGCGCACGTCGGCGATCATCTCGTAGGGGAGATCGCTCTCGAACTTCAGCTCGCGCCGCAAATAATCGTTCATCATCGCGCTGTAAGGGCCGAGCACGGCTTCGTAACTCGGATCGAAATCGTATTCCTCCGTGCCCGGCTCGTAGCGAATGCCGGTGAATCGGCCGTCGTATCGGCCGATGGAACGGTTCCTGTCCTGGAGCAAATCGAAAAAGAAACGCCGCGCCGGGATCCGCAAATTTTGTTGCGCGATTTTGTCAGCCGCCAGGCCGGTCAGGCGCGCCAGGTCGCCGGCGATTTCTTTCCGCTGATTTTCATCGAGCTGATCGCCTCGATTGAGCGCGAGCAAATATTTGTTCGACGCGAAATTCTCACTCTCGGTGAGCACGTCCTTGAGCGGTTTGTTTTGCAATTCCGGTGGGAGCTTCTTGTGATACCAGGCCGCTGCCGTGTAAGTCGGCAGGAACAGCGGATAGGGCCGGTCGTTGCCGGGCGCGAACCGCGCCGTCGAAAAATCAAGAATGCTGGAGACGAGAATGATGCCATTGACGTAGAAGCCGTAGCGCTCCTGCAGATAATCGCTGAGCCCGGCGGCGCGCGTCGTGCCATAGCTTTCGCCGATGATGAACTTGGGCGAGGCCCAGCGCGCGTTCCGCGACGAGTAAAGCCGGATGAAATCGCCTACGCTGGCAAGGTCCTCTTTAAAACCGTGAAACTGCTTCGGGTCTTCGCCCGGAGCGCTCCGGCTGTAACCGGTGGAAACCGGATCGATGAAAACCAGGTCGGTCGCATCGAGCCAGGTCGCTTCGTTATCGACCAGATGGTAGGGGGCGAGCGGCGCCTCCCCACGTTCGGTCAGTTCCGTTCGGCGTGGTCCCAGCGCACCGAGATGCAGCCAAACGCTCGCCGAGCCCGGCCCTCCGTTGAACGAATAAGTGATCGGCCGTTTCGCGGGATCGTTGCCGGCGTCCAGACGCGTGTAGGCGACATAAAAAACTTTCGCTTTCTGTTTCGGCTCGTCCTTGTCTTTGCCGTCTTTATCCTTCGATTTGTCGTCTTTCGCTGGTGATGGCGACGGCGATGAACTGCGCGATCCAGCCTCGCCGTCTTCCGGCTTTTTCTTTTCGCTCCAGTCGCGCATCACCATGAAGCCCGTGGTCGCGCGGTAACGAATGGTCTTCCCCGCGACGGTGATGGTGTGTTCGGTTACGCTCGGCGGCGGGTCTTTCTCCGACTCTTTGCTTTTGTCCTTGTCGCGATCCTTCGCGTCGGTGCTGTCCGACGACGACGTGTCGCCGCTGCTCCGCGACTCTTTGTCCGGTTTTACCTTCAACTCTCCGGGCACCGGCTTATCGCTTTGCCCCCGGGCAAACGGACCTCCAGCGAACCAAAGCAGGGCGACGAAGGCGATAGCAGAAGGACAGAAGCGGCGAGATTTCATCATCTTCATCATAATGGAGTGAACGATTACTGCCATTATCATCGCGCCGCGGTCAGCACGCGGTTTGACCGCTTTGCGAAGCACGCAGGGCAAAGCCTACAGGAGTTTCTCTTCCGGTTCGCTCGGCTGGACTGCCTTCGCTGGACGGCCAATCCGCTGAAGTCCCGCCCGATATGCCGCGAGATCGACGATCTCGGCGACACGTGATTTGAGACGTTGGGCGCGGGTGCCGAGGAAGGCAAGGAAAGCGGCATAGATGGCGAGCAACCAGAGATCGATGTGTCCTGCCTGGAGTTGATGGTAAATGATCAGAGCCAGAACGATGAGGTTGATCAGGATCGTCGTCGGAACGAAACGGTAACAAAGCCCGGCCCGCGTGAGACATTTCGGGCCGCCGTGATATTCGGTTACGGTCTGAAGCGTGATGCTCCACCAGAAGTTGCCGTAGATCTGGATGTCCCATTCGTTCCAGCCGGTATCGGGCGAGTAACGCCAACCTTCTTCATCGAGCAAGCCGAACATTGAGCCCAGGAGATAGTGCCGATCCTTCCCGTCTTCGCTCCAATAGGCGCGGTTGCGGAGGCTGCCGCGGAATTGGGCTTCCGGCGGTAAAACCTCGTGGGCACGAATGACAGCCCCAGGCGTGCGTTTGAAATGGAGCCAGGTGAAGTAACGCGACCAGCCGCGGACAAGCGGTTGGGCGAAGGCCAAAAACGTTACCAGAAGACGGGCCGCAACCGTGTCGAAGCGCGGCTCGATCCGCGCCCGGAGCATGTAGGAAATGGCGACGCAGAGCGTTCCGCCAAACATCAGGTAAGGCAGGATGCGCAGGCCGGGCAGAAAAATTCCGAGCCCGAAAAGGAAAATCGTGAGCGCGAACCATTCGATGCTGCTGAGGTAAGCGGCGACTTCGGATTGCGGCGTCGGATAAATCGACTGGAAAAAGCCCTCGCCAAAAATGCCGTGATAAATAATGGGCCGGTTAATGAACCAGCTGAACCGCGGTGTCCCGTAAATCTGGCCACGCCATTTCGCGGTCCCGGTCGGACCGAAAAAGATCAGGTGTTTGAAACGGAGAAGTGACTCGGCTTCGCCATATCCTTCCTGTTGTTTGCGAAAAGCGCGCAGCGTGAACCGGCGATAATGCCAGACAACCGCGGTCGGGCTAAAAGCAATCGCGTGCCCCGCCTGCTGGACCCGCCAGCAAAAATCGACGTCGTCCCCGGCCTTATGATACTCCGGATCGAAACCGCCGATGCTCTCAAAGGCCCAGCGATACCACGCCATGTTACAACCGGGGATGTGCTCGGCGACGGTATCGGTAAGCAGAACGTGACTCGGCCCGCCCGGCGCCGCGGCGACGCAGGCCTGGACCCAGTTTTGCGCCGGCGGCGAAACGTTGGGACCGCCGACGCCGGCGTAATCGCCGCTCAACAGCGTGCTCAACAAATAATAAAGCCAGTCCGGATCGGCCATGCAGTCGGAGTCCGTGTAGGCAAAGATCTCGCCTTTCGCGATGGCAGCGCCGTGATTACGGGCGTGGCTCAGGCCGTGGTTCGTCTGGTGAACGTAACGAACGTCGGGGAAGCGCTCGGCGATCTCGCGGGTATTATCGGTCGAGCCGTCGTCAACCAGGATGACTTCGTAATGGGGGTAATCGAGTTTGCCTAATGACTCCAGGCAGGGGCCGAGAGTTTTGGCACCGTTGTAAGAACAGACGATCACCGAGACGGAGGGGTAGGACGGCAGCGGCCGGTGCGGCAGGGTTGCATTGTCCTGCCCGAGCTTGTCCCGCAGCATGAAAAAAGATTTCTTCGGCTGCCGATCGCGGGTGACCAGGCCGAACGCCCAGTCGCTGATCTCCTGCCCGCCCGTGAACCATTCGTCGGTCCAGGTGAAGAAAATCGTGCCGGCCAATCCGCATTTGACCACGCTCTCGGTGTGCCAACCCAGCATCTCGGCCTGCTCGTCCTCGGTGTGCCGGATCGTGTCCATGCCGAATTCGCCAAGGATAAGCGGGCGATCTTCGGACAGATTTTGGAGCCGCAGAAGATAGCGCTCGAAGGCATCCTGGTTGTGGAGGTAAACGTTGAAGCAGGAGAAATCGCTGTTTTGCGGCAGCAGAAATTCCGTCGGCGGATAACTCGCGTAGGAATACAGAACGCTCGGGTCGGCGTCGCGGCCAACCCGGATCAGGTGTTCCACGAACTCGGTGACTTTTTGCACGCCGAGCCAGCGGATCATCGTGCTCGCTATCTCGTTGCCGACCAAATACCCGAAGATAGCGGGATGGCCGCGATTGGCGGTTACGGAAACGCGAACCATATCGGCGATCTGGTCTCGCGAGAGTTTGCGGCGAAGGAACTCGATGTGTTTCTCCCAGGGCAACGTGATCAGGACGCGCATCGAAGCGCTCGCGCACACGTCGAGAAACCAGCGCGGCGGGACGTGGTAAATCCGGACTACGTTCAGTCCGATCTCACGCATCCGGGCAAGATCGCGCTCGGCTTGTTCGCGGGTCCCGAGGAAGTGACCTTCGCTGTCGGGACGGAACGGTCCGTAAGTGACGCCCTTGACGAAAAATTTGCGGTCACCTTCGAGGAAAAATTTCGCGGCAGCGCGAATGGGACCCGAGGAAGCCGAAGTCACAGCGGACGTTCGATAAGCGAACCGACGCAGGGAAGCAAAACTTTATCTCGGGTCGGTTTGAGAATCGTCCGCAGATTTAGGCAGATTGAAAATCAGGTCGCAGGAAGAATCTGCGCAAATCTGAGTATCTGCGGATGATTTCTTCACGGCGTCAAGGCCACCAACGCGTCACGGACGACCGCTGTTGTGCGCTCGATATCGGCCACGCTGTGCGCCGTGGAGAGGAAGCCGGTCTCAAACTGCGACGGAGCGAAATAGACACCGCGTTCCCGACAGCCGTGGAAGAACCGGGAGAACTTCGCGGTGTCACTTTGCTTCGCCGTGGCCAGGTCGGTCACTGGTCTCGTCGTAAAGAAAAGGCAGAACATGGAACCGACGCGGTGAAACACCCATGGAGTCCCAAGCTCCCGCAATGTCGCGCGCGTTAGGCGTTCGAGATGCGCCCCGCGCTCCTCGAGAATTTTCCAACCATTTATTCGCTCGAGCTCACGCAACTGCGCGAGTCCCGCCGCCATCGCGAGCGGATTACCGGAAAGCGTCCCGGCCTGATACACCGGCCCGAGGGGAGAGAGCTGATCCATGACTTCCGCGCGTCCACCGAACGCGCCCACCGGCAGGCCGCCGCCGATCACTTTGCCAAGCGCAGTTAGGTCAGGACGCACTCCGAAAATTTCCTGGGCCCCGCCCCGGGCGACACGGAAACCAGTCATCACTTCGTCGAAAATAAGAAGCGCGTCGTGTTCGTCACATTCGGCACGGAGCTCTTCGAGAAACTTCTCGCCGGGGAAAAAGAGGCCGGCATTCGCCGGGATTGGTTCGAGAATAATCGCCGCGATCTGTCCGCGATTCTCACGGAACGCAGCCCGGACGGCTTCGATGTTGTTGAACGGAAGCGAGAGTGTCAGCCCGGCGAACTGCGCCGGCACCCCAGCGCTATCCGGTTGTCCGTGAGTCAGGGCGCCGCTGCCCGCTTGCACGAGCAGACTGTCCGCGTGCCCGTGATAACATCCTTCGAATTTAAGGATCTTGTCGCGGCCGGTAAACCCGCGCGCCAGCCGGAGCGCCGACATCGTCGCCTCGGTCCCGCTATTGACCATGCGGACTTTTTCAATCGATGGCACCCAACGACAGATCAACTCCGCCATCTCGACTTCGAACGGATTCGGAATTCCAAAGCTGACCCCGTGTGCAGCAGCTGCCTTGACGGCTTCGATCACCACCGCCGGCGCGTGACCGAGGATCGCCGGTCCCCAGGTGCCGACGTAATCGATATACTCCCTGCCGTCGACGTCCCAGATTTTCGCGCCCTGCGCGCGTTCGACGAAGAACGGCTCGCCGCCGACCCCGCGAAAGGCGCGAACCGGGGAATTAACGCCGCCGGGAATGCGACGAAGAGCGCGTTGGAAAAGTTCGGACGAATACGAAGCCATGCCGGAAAGGGAAAACGTCCAACGCCCAACGTCGAACGTCCAACGCCGAATTCAGAGAAGCCCCCCGCCACGTTGACACGACCACGCGCTGCTCCTAGTCTCCCGTTCGCGAAAGGCGGGGTAGCCAAGTGGTAAGGTCGGGGTCTGCAAAACCTCTATTCGCGGGTTCGATTCCCGCCCCCGCCTCTTGTTCGACAACCTGGTCGTTGCGATGATCCTTCCCGTCGCTCGCTGATTGCGACGCGCTCCCGTCTCGTTAGGTGGGATCTGCCGAACCGCGTCGCGTTGTTTCACTTCGGCGGAACCATTCACATCCAAGAACGGGCCGGGCCGCGAAGATAAACGCATGGGCTGAATAAGGCCCGCAACAATTCCGTCACTCATTACTCACAACTTATGAAAAAAAATATCTTATTCGGAGCAGCCCTGGCGTTCCTGGGTCTCGCCGCAGCTCCTTTGTTTGCCCAAACCAGCACTAGCACTAGCACGACGACCACGAGCAGCGGCTTCGTCCAAAGTAGCAGCATCGTCGGTTCAAAAATTAAGGATGCA
>JBJMXC010000059.1:0-12059 GCA_045809825.1 Chthoniobacterales bacterium
CGGCCAGATCCAGTTTTTCCCTATTGTCCTTCGGCGACCAGCCCAGCAGACAGAGGTAGTTCCGAACCGCTTCCGGCAAATAACCATTCTCGATGTAGGTGTTCAGACTCGCGCCCTGGTCCCGCTTGCTCATCTTGGAGCCGTCTTGATTGAGAATCAGTGGGATGTGAGCAAAACGCGGTGGTGCAGCGCCCAGCGCCTGGTAAAGCTGGATATGCTTCGGCGTGTTCGAAAGATGATCTTCGCCGCGGATAACGTGCGAAATTTTCATCTCGATGTCGTCGACCACGTTCACGAAATGGAAAATCCACGAGCCATCGGGGCGCCGGATCGTCATGTCGGGATTCGTTTCCGGGTTCGTGAGATCGATTTCGACGTGGCCGCAGATGACGTCGTCCATAACCACTTTCTCGCGGGCGAAGCCGAAGCGGACTGAACCTTCGTCGTCGTAAATCCGACCGGCGGTCCGGAGACGCTCCAGATAATCTCGGTAAATCTCCTCGCGCTCGCTTTGAAAATAGGGGCCGCAATCGCCACCTGCCTGGGGCCCTTCATCCCAATTCAAACCCAGCCAACGGAGCCCGTCGTAGATCGCGCGCGCGGCCTCCTCGGTATTGCGAGCGCGATCCGTGTCCTCGACCCGAAGAATGAAGGTGCCGCCGGTATGCTTTGCGTAAAGCCAGTTGAAGAGCGCAGTCCGCGCCCCGCCGATGTGCAAATAGCCGGTGGGCGACGGAGCAAAACGGACGCGAGGCGTGGAACTCATCAGAGCCGGAGCTTAGCCACGGATGAACGCGGATGAAACAGGGATTGAAGGAAGCTAGTCAACGAACAGTTTTCCGGCGCGTCGCCTCGCGTGACGGTCGTGCGGCAGATTTGTCTTCGCAGACACTGCATCGAAGTCGAGTAGAGCCCGCACCCGCTCGACGGTTTCGAAATCCAAGTCGCTGATCCCGCGGTTTTGGAGCCAGCGGAGAATCGTTCGTCGTTGCAAGGCGCGCGGTTGCGCGCGCAACTGCCTGACGGGTAGTTCGGCGGCTTGGGTTAATTGAGAATCGATCAAGCCCTCGGCCCAATCTGCTTCATCAGCGGAAATCATCGCGGCTCGCCAAAGCGCGCGGCCCACTTTTCGGCCCAGTTGCTTTTCAATGTACGGAATAATCCGACGCCGGATCCGGTTGCGCACCGGTGCCAGTGTTTCGTTGCTGGCGTCGTCTCGATATTTCAAACGATGCGCTTTCAGATATGCGTCGATTTCCTTTCTCGACGTTCCGAGAAGAGGCCGAACGATCGTCAGCTCGGTCTTATTGATACGGCGTCTGGCAATTCTCTGAATTCCGCCGAAACCTGCGGGCCCAGCGCCACGAAACAGGTTAAGGAGAAACGTCTCGACGAGGTCGTCAGCGTGGTGACCCAGGAAAATTGTGCGGCAGCGCCGGCGGCTGCCGATCCGCGCGAAAAATTTGTAACGCGCCGTCCGGCCGGTGGTTTCAAGAGACTCCTTGGTTTTATTCGCTAGCGCGGTCACGTCAACAGCCGCCACCTCGCATTCCAGTTTCAGGGTTTTTGCCAGAGCCTTGACGAATTTGGCGTCGCCTCGGCTCGCTCGGCCCCGCAAGCCATGATCGAGATGACAAACAATGAGGCGACGATAGCCAAGCTCGACCAAGCGATGTAACAACGCCACCGAATCACGGCCACCCGAGACGCCGACGAGATAACGACTTCTCGGCGGAAACCTGATTAGAATTTCTGGTTCAATCCTGAGCGTGTTCACGCTCTTTGAGCAGGCCATTCGGCTGGAATCGCGTCAAGACCGCTGTAGCCGGGGTCGGTGATCCCGGCCAGCGGACTCGCGCAACGACCGGGGTTACCATCCCGCTAGAAAGGGTCGTCACCGGCCATTTGACAATGAATGAACGTTCATTCATTGTGTCAGCCCATGCCGCAAATCCCACTCGACCCGACCCTTGATCGCCGCTCACAGATCCTTGAGGCGGCAATCCTCTGCTTCGCCAGAAACGGCTTTCACCAGACGAGCATGCACGACATCAGCGCCGAGGCCGGGATTAGCGTCGGTCTGATTTATCGTTATTTCGCCAATAAAGAGGCTGTCATCGCTGCCATGGCCGACAGCCACAAGAGAGAGATCCAGGACCTTTTGGAGCGCGCCCGCTGCGCGCAGACCCTTCTGGAATCACTCGAGATTCTCTTTACCGCGCATTGCTGCGAGAACTCGCCAAAAGTCCAATCGGCCTTCGTGGTCGACCTTTATGCCGAGGCTTCGCGCAGTCCCACCATTGCTGATCTCGTTCGAGACGTTCTGGATACAGCGATGGAAGGCGTCACTGACTTAATCGCGCGATCGCCGGAAGCCGAAGCCGGAGCGGCACACGGTCTCAAGGCCCACGAACTCGCGGAACTAATTTTTGCCGTTGCTCGCGGCATGTTGATGCGGGATGTCCTCCAACCGGTGGAAATGACTGCGGCAGAGCGCCGGACCCGCCAGCTGGAAGTTACGCGGCGTCTATGGCGCCTCCTCTTCAAAACGGAATCAGTACCGGCTTATGCATGACGTGGCAAAACCTACACGGCCCCCAATCAACATGAGGCAGCGCATTAAAACCGCTGTATTCACGGCGGGGCGGATTCTGCTGCTGATCGCCGTCTTCGCTGTCGCTAAAGTAATGGGCGCCGGCACCCCGACGATCATTGTTATTCTCGCATCCGCGGGCTTGGCGATCTGTGCAATCGTTTCGATTCTGCGGTTCCGTTCGCGGCGAACTACGGCGGGCGCGGCCTGGGCGGTTGCCGCGGTTCTCCTGATCCTCGTCGATCTGAAGGCGTCACAGGTCCGCAAGATGATGTCGACGCCATTCGCGATGCCGCCGACAGCGGTCTCGAGCGCAGTCGTGACAGCCGAAGATTGGGCACCAATGCTGAGCGCCGTAGGGTCGGTCTCGGCGGTTCAGGGCGCCATGGTGTCGACGGAGCTCGGCGGAGTCGTGGCCGAGGTTGCGTTTCAAAATGGCGGTGTCGCGAAAAAGGGCGACCTCCTGGTGAAACTCGATGCCTCAGCTGAGGAAGGCCTCTTAAAGAATGCCCAGGCCGACTTGGAACTGGCGCGAGCAAACCTGGATCGGGCGCACGATCTGGCCACGCGAAAAGTCGTCTCGAAGCAGGAGCTCGACGCGGCGGAGGCACAATTTGGACAAAAACAAGGCACGGTCGACAACATCCAGGCGCTGCTGCGCAAGAAACAGGTGCTCGCTCCCTTCGATGGCCAGTTGGGCATTCGCCAGGTCAACGTTGGCCAGATGATCAACGCGGGTCAGCAGGTGGTCGCGTTGACGGCGCTGGATCCCGTTTATGTCGATTTCGCGATGCCGCAGCAGGAGCTGTCACGACTCACTGAGGGCTTGGACGTCACGGTCCGGACCGACGCGGTCCGCGGGAAGGAATTCAAGGGCAAGCTGACGGCAATCGACTCGATGGTCGATTCGGTGACCCGGAATGTATCGATTCAGGCGACGCTCGCGAATCCCGATCATACGCTCAGACCCGGAATGTTCGTGAAAGCGTGGGTAGATCTGCCCGACAAGCACAAAACTCTGGTGATTCCCGGCTCCGCTGTCTCGTATGCACCCTACGGGGATTCTGTTTTCGTCATTGAAAAGCAAAAGGATCCCAAGAGCGGAAAAGAATCCGAGACGCTGCGCCAACAGGTTGTGCGCGTCGGCCAGGCTCGGGGCGATTTCGTGGCGGTCTCGCAGGGAGTCAAAGAGGGCGAAACTATTGTCAGCACGGGCGTCTTCAAGCTTCGCAACGGCATGACAGTTTTCGTGAAAAACGATCTCGCGCCGAAACCAGAGTTGAATCCAAATCCTCCCGATTCCTAAACTCAATGAGGGGATTCACAGATTTATTCATTAAACGGCCGGTCCTCGCGCTGGTCATTAGCTTCGTCATCCTCATCGCCGGCCTGGCCGCGATGAAGACGTTGAACGTCCGGCAGTATCCGCGAAGCGACATCGCCGCCATCACCGTAACGACCGTTTACGTCGGAGCGGACGCCGAATTGGTCCGTGGATTTATCACTACTCCCGTCGAGCGGGCGATGGCCGCCGCCGATGGAATCGATTACATCCAGTCAACAAGCCAGCAAAGTGTGTCGACGGTGACGGCCCGCCTGAAACTCAACTACGACGCGAACAAGGCTCTGTCGGATATCAGCTCGCGAGTGAACGCGATTCGGAACAACCTACCCCCCGAGTCGCAGATCCCGGTGATTGCGATTCAGCCCGCTGATTCACAGATTGCTTCGGCTTACCTGAGTTTCACTTCGGACATTCTTCAGCCGAACGAAGTCACCGACTATCTCGTTCGGCTAGTGCAGCCGCGATTGACCGCAGTGAGTGGCGTGCAAAAGGCGGACATCCTCGGCGGGCGCACCTTTGCCATGCGCATCTGGATGAAACCGGAGCGAATGGCCGCACTCGGGATCAGCGCGAAGACCGTCCGCGATGCGCTGACAAAGAATAATTACCTTGCCGCGGTCGGCAGTACGAAGGGTTCCATGCTTCAGGTAAGCCTGACCGCGAACACGGATCTTCACACGGCCGACCAGTTCAAGCAGTTGGTCGTGAAGCAGGACAAGGGAACTCTCATTCGCCTCGGGGACATCGCGGACGTCATTCTCGGCGCGGAGGATTACAACTCCGAAGTCCGTTTTACCGGCAAGAAGGCTGTTTTCATGGGCATCTTCGTTTTGCCGAATGCGAATTCGATCGACGTCATCAAGCACGTTCGGACTGAGGTCGAAGAGATTAAGAAGGAACTCCCCAAGGGAATGGAGGTCGAGGTGGCTTATGACGCTACCGCCTACATTAATGACGCGATCCACGAGGTCGTGAAGACGCTGATCGACACCCTGATCATCGTCATGATCGTGATCTTCCTCTTCCTCGGTTCGGTTCGCTCCGTGGTCATCCCAATCGTGGCCATTCCGATTTCATTGATCGGCGCGCTCTTTATCATGCAGGTGTTCGGCTTCAGCCTGAACTTGCTGACCTTGCTTGCTATCGTGCTGTCAGTCGGGTTGGTCGTCGATGACGCCATCGTCGTGGTCGAAAACGTCGAGCGACACCTGCGCGATGGCATGAGTCGCGTCAATGCGGCACTGGTGGGCGCTCGCGAACTGATCGGACCGATCATCGCGATGACGATAACGCTCGCGGCCGTCTACACGCCGATCGCGCTCCAGGGCGGATTAACTGGCGCACTTTTCCGCGAGTTCGCTCTCACGCTCGTTGGCGCGGTCTTCATTTCTGGCATCGTGGCCCTCGTCCTTTCGCCGATGATGTGTGCGAATCTGCTTCGCGCCGAACATGGCGATCACGGGTTCAGCGGCTGGGTCAATCGGACCTTCGACCGCTTCCGCGATTGGTACGGCGCTCATCTCGATCGCACGCTCAACGCGCGAGCGGGTGTTTATATCGTCTGGATTGGCGTCACCTTGCTGGCTCTATTGATGTTTTTCGCCATCCCAAAAATGGCGACGAAGGAACTCGCGCCGAAGGAAGACCAGGGATTCATCATTGGCATCATCACGGCGCCGGCGAACGCGACGATTGACGACACGATCCGTTACGCTGACGCGGCCGGACAAGTCTTCAAGGAACTGCCCGACACCCGTTTCACTTTTCAGATCACGCAACCAAGCTTCGGATTCGGCGGGCTCGTCCTAAAACCTTGGGGAGAACGAACAGTTCCTACGAAACAATACCTGCCGGTCGTGCAGCAGAAACTGGCGGGGATCCCGGGCATCCAAATGTTTGCCACCATGCCTGAAGCCCTGCCTGGGTCGGACAATTTTCCCGTCAGCTTTATTATCGCTTCGACCGCCAGCCATGATCGCCTCCTTGAGTTTGCGAAAGACATGTTTCAAAAAGCGATGGCGGCCCACGTTTTTCAGTTCGGCGACATCGATACCAAGATCGACCAGCCCCAGGCCCAGATCGTCTTCGATCACGACAAGGTTTCGACCATGGGCCTCGATATGCAACAAGTGGGCGCCGATCTTTCCGCCAGCATCGGCGGTAATTTCGTGAACTGGTTCAACATGGAGGGCCTGAGCTACAAGGTTATCCCGCAAGTCAAGCGAACCGACCGCCTTAATCCGGAGCAACTGTCCGATATTTACGTGACAGGCCCCGACAAGAAGCTGATCCCGCTTAGCACGATCGCCACCATAGAGCACAAGACCATTGCCCGTTCGTTGAATCGAATGCAGCAACTGAATGCCGTCACCATTAGCGGCGTTCCGACCGGCTCGGTCGACTCGGCGTTAAAGTTCCTCGAGGATGAAGCTCACAAGGTTCTGCCCTCGGGGTACGTCGTCGATTACACGGGAGGCTCGCGCCAGCTTCGCGTCGAAGGCGACAAATTCGGCAGCATCTTCCTCCTCGCCGTTGTCCTCATCTTTCTGGTCCTCGCAGCGCAATTCAACAGCTTTCGCGATCCGCTCATCATTCTGCTCGGCTCGGTGCCGCTGGCCTTGTTTGGCGCAGCCATTTTCATGTTCCTGAAGATGCCGTTCGGAACCTTCTTTACTGATGCGTGGACAACTTCGTTCAACATCTACTCCCAGGTGGGATTGGTCACCCTGGTGGGACTTGTTTCGAAGAACGGTATTTTGATCGTCCAGTTCGCTAATGAGAAGCAGCGAGCCGGTTTGAGCAAATTCGACGCTGTTCGTGAGGCCGCGCGCACTCGTTTGCGACCGATCATGATGACGAGCGTCGCCACCGTAGCCGGTCACTTCCCGCTCACCCTCGTCACTGGTGCCGGTGCCGCGGCCCGGAATTCGATCGGTCTCGTCCTCGTCGGCGGTATGACAATTGGAACCATCTTCACCCTCTTCATCGTGCCATCGCTCTACATGTTGATCGCGAAGCAACATCACGAAGGCCGCGAAGACGAAGTCGAAGGGGAACCCGAAACCGAAGCGGAATCCGAGACTTCGCCCGCTCGCCAGCTTCCAGAACCCGCTCTGGCTCGGGATGGCGACTTGGATTGGCGACCGGCGTAGTTTGCCGACGGTGGGCGGGCTTGGGCGCGTCCGTTTCGCCCTTGCCAGATCTCAGCGCCAGCGGCGCGTCATCATTTCAAGCCTGAGGCAGCGCTGCAGAAGATAGAATCCGCCGAAAAGTTGCAGCGCTGACGGCGAATCAGCGCTTTGCTGGATGCGCCCGCTCGATCTCTTTGGTCTCGATGGGGACGGCGTGCTCGCTCGGAGCGACCCGGCGCCCGGCCCAGTTCGCGTAAACCTGGGTGAACTCGGCGCCGAAAAGCAGGATCTGCGACGAATAATAAATCCAGAGCAGAAGCGTGATCAGCGAGCTCGCCGCGCCATAGGCGGATGACGCAGCGCCGCTCCCGAGATAAAGCCCCAGCGCCCATTTCCCGATCCCGAAAAAGATCGCGGTCATGACCGCGCCAATCCAGACATCGCGCCATTGAATCTCGGCGTCGGGCAGGAACTTGAAGATCATCGCGAAGAGCATGACGACGACGGCGAAGTCGAAGATGAGATAAACCGAAATCGCGATCGCGAGGCCGCCGGGCAAGGAGGATTGGACGTAATGACTGAATGCTTTCAGGAGCGCCTCAATCGTGAGCGACACGAGCAGCAGGAAAAAAACGCCGCCCATCATCGCGAACGAAACAAAACGAGCGCGGAGAAATGACATGATGCCTTCACCCGGTTTCGCTTTCACGCCCCAGATGGTATTCAACGCGTCCTGCAATTGACCGAATACCCCGCTCGCGCCGAACAAGGCGAGCGCGATCCCGATGATCGTCGCCATCGTGGTCTTGCCCGGCTTCGACGCTTCCGCCGCGATGTCGGTTACGACCTGGACGGCACTCTTGTCGAGAAAATATCCCATTTGTTCGGTGACGCGGCTCCAAGCCCCGGACGGGTCTTCACGAAAAATTACGCCGATGATGGCGAGCAAAACCAAAACGAGCGGCGCGAGCGAGAAGACGGTGTAATAAGCGAGGGCGGCGCCGAGCTGCGGCGCCTTGTCGTCCATCCATTCCATCGCCGTTTGCTTGAGAAGACTGAACGCGTTCGGAAAGAAGGCGGGACGTTTGGGCATACAAAGAATCATTCGCGCCGCGATGCGCGACAGGCCTTCTGTGGCGGCGGTCTATGACGTCGACGTTGCTTGTGGTTGGGTTTCGACGTTGATAGACCGCCGCTACAAGGAGCTGACGCGTTTAACCCCTGTGGATTGGATACAACACCTGCAATGGCCTGCCATGGCGGCGACGCTTCTCTCAGCGTGGCTTGTCGCCGAACAATCAAAAACGAAACGAAAATGGGGCTTCTGGATTTTCCTGCTCAGCAACTTTCTCTGGGTGGCGTGGGGCTGGTACGCACATGCTTACGCGCTGATCATCCTTCAATTCGGGCTCGCCATTCTCAATATTCGCGGCGTCGCGAAAAACGAGCACGCCTGACCGGCTGCATTTCCGTGAAAGCCCACAATCTGCAATAGGTGGATCGAAGCGCTCCGTGCGCGATCCTTGCGTCGCGAAAAAATCATAGGGCGTCGGAGCACTCGATCCACCCCGGGTCGCACATCCGTCTGCGCCGCAGAAACGATTCAGTTATTACGCTCAAGGGGAAGAAATAAAGGGAGGGTAACATGCGCAAGATTTGGTTTTTGATGGCCGTTGTCGCGGCAGGATTCACGGCGACAGCGAGTTTTGGGCAGGCGCCCGCATTCAGTCAGGTCATCGTGTTCGGCGATAGTTTGTCGGACACAGGGAACGTCCGGGCGCGGACGAACGCGAAGAGCGGCGGGTTAATCGATTATCCGAGCCACACTTTTAATTACGACAACGGCCGTTTCACAAACGATACGGACACCGATCCGGCCTCGCACATTTATCTGGGCGTCTGGCACGAACAGCTGGCGCGCACTTTCCTCAGCTTACCGGCGGCAACGAACAGTCTTGGGGGCGGCCTGAATTACGCCTTCGGCGGCGCGGTGACGACCGACGGCACTCATGAGGAGGTCCAGGAAACGCCATTTGGCGACATCTCCATCACCATCGACGACATGGGCAAACAGGTGGACGATTATTTGGCTTCGCACGTCGTCGATCCAAACGCGCTCTACATCGTTTGGGGTGCCAATAATGACATTCGCAATGACGAGAGCTCAGCCAACGTGACGGCGACCGTCGGCCGGGTGGACAATCTGGTTAGCCGCCTCGCCGCTGCCGGCGCGAAATACATCATGGTACCGAACGTGATTCCGCTCGGCGACATTCCGCGTTATTCGGGAACGCCAAAAGGCGCCACTGAGAATCAGGCCTCGGCCGAATATCGGATGGAGCTCGCGGGCAGTTTGGACGTGCTCCGAAGCACCCTGGCCATGCAAGGATTTACGCCGACGATTTATCAGCCTGACATGTGGGCTGACGCGGTTCGCATTTTCAGCAACGGGCCGCGGTTTGGATTCACCAACATCACCAGCCCCTCCCAGGACAACTCGAGCGCAAATCCCGACCAATACGTTTTCTGGGACGACGTTCATCCCACTACCGCCGGCCATTACCGGCTCGCGCTCATCGCATTCAATGCGATGGTCAATCCACCACCGTCGCCCTCCAAGGCGCTGAATATTTCGACGCGGGTGTTTGTCGATACGGGCGAACGCATTTCGATCGCGGGATTCATCGTCACCGGTGACACGACGAAAAGAGTGCTTATTCGTGGCATCGGTCCGTCCCTTTCAGGCAATGGGGTACCGACGCCGCTCGCGAACCCGACCGTGACCGTGTTCGATAATGCCGGCAACGTCGTCGCGACCAATGACGACTGGAGAACTTCGCCCGACGCGGCGGAAATCATGGCCCGCGGACTCGCGCCGAGCGACGATCGCGAGTCCGCGCTCATCGCAAATCTCGCGCCGGGGCAATACACCGCGCAATTGACGGGCCAGAACAACACCACCGGAAACGGCGTTGTCGAAGGTTACGATCTCGACTCGAACGGGAGTCCGGTAATCGCAAACCTCAGCACCCGCGGCTTCGTCGGAACGAACGACAACGTGATGATTGCGGGCGTGATTATCGGGAGCGGCGACCCGCCGATCATGGTGTTTCGTGCCCTCGGTCCATCGCTTGCCAGCTTCGGCATCACCAATCCATTGGCCGATCCGACGCTCGAGCTCTATGACGGCAACGGCGGCCTGGTCGCGAACAACGATGACTGGGCAAATCCGCAGTTCCAGGCGGTTAACGCCACAAACCTCGCGCCAGCCAATACGAAGGAATCCGCCATCGTCGCGGCCTTCCTCAGTCCAGGAAATTACACCGCGGTTGTCCGCGGGAAGAACAATTCGACCGGCGTGGCGACTGTGGAAGCGTATCGGATCCCGTAGCGAACTGCTACGCTGCCGAATGCTCAGCCAGCTTTTCCCAGTCTGAGTTGAGCCGCTCCAAATCCGCGCTGATTGCGAGCAATTCGCGATTCAGTTGGGTGGCCGCGCCGCCGCGGTCGTAGGTCTCGGGCTTTTCCAATTCCTCGGTCAACTCTTTCTGCCGGCCCTCGAGTTTCAGGATCTGCATTTCCAAGTCGCGGACCCGCCTCTCACGGTCGCGCTTCAGCTTCGCCTCGGTTTTTCGCTGCTCCGCTTCTGCCCGGCGTTGCTCCCGCGATTCGCGCATACCTGGCTTGTTGTCGCCGGGATCGGGGATCCCCGCCGTCTGCGGTTGCGCGTTCGTCAACCGGCTCCCGCCGGGATCACCAATCCCGGCTACAGTTCCAGCGCGCGCGGACGTCGCGCGAGATTTATCCAAATAATAATCGTAGTCGCCAGCGTAGGGCGTGAGCTTGCCGCCATTGATGTGGAGAACGGTCTTCGCAACGGCGCGGATGAAATAAACGTCGTGGCTGATGAAAATCAGCGTCCCTTCATATTGCCCGAGCGCGCCGATAAGCGCGTCGATGCTCCCGACATCGAGGTGCGTAGTCGGCTCATCCATCAGCAGCAGGTTTGGCGGATCGAGGAGCAACTTGACCAGCGCCAGCCGAGTCTTTTCGCCGCCGCTTAACACAGCCGTTGGTTTGAAGACATCGTCACCGCGGAAAAGAAACGACCCAAGAACCGTCCGCGCGACTTGTTCCGATACGGGATTCGGCATGTCGCGCGCGGTATCGAGCACGGTCATCGTTGGTTCAAGCATGTCGACTCGGTACTGCGAAAAGTATCCCACCTTCACGTTGTGGCCGAGCTCGCGCGTGCCGTCCTGGACAGGCAAAACACCGGCGAGAAGTTTCAGCAGCGTTGATTTGCCGGCGCCATTCGGCCCGACGAGCACTGTTCGCTGTCCGCGCTCCGCTTCGAAGTTCAAGCCACGATAAACCACAAGGTCGCCGTAGGCATGATCCACCTCTTCCAGAGTGATAACGCGATGCCCGCTCCGGGGCGGCTGCGGGAAACGGAAGTGAACCGTTTTCTCGCGCGCCACTGGCGCCTCAATTTTCTCCATCCGCTCGATCTGCTTCAGTTTACTTTGAGCTTGCGACGCTTTGCTGGCTTTGGCCCGGAAGCGATCGGCGAACTGCTGGAGGGATGCGATTTCCTTCTGCTGGTTTTTGTAAGCGGCGAGCTGCTGCTCTTCCCGCGCTCCCTTTTGTTCGACGTAAGTGTCCCAATTGCCGCGGTAACGATTCAACCGCCGGTGCGCGATTTCCACAATCGAACCAACGAGTTGGTTCAGGAATTCCCGATCGTGCGAAATCATGAGGATCGCACCGGGATAGTTCTTCAGATATTCCTGGAACCAGACGAGCGACTCGAGATCGAGATGGTTCGTTGGCTCGTCGAGGAGGAGCAGCTCCGGCTCCTGCACCAAAAGCCGCGCGAGATGCGCGCGCATGACCCAGCCGCCGCTCAAAGTTCGCGCGGCGCGATCGAAATCCGATTCGCGAAATGCGAGCCCGCTCAGGATCCGCTTCGCCTTTGGCTCTAGCTGCC
>JBJMXC010000060.1:0-6087 GCA_045809825.1 Chthoniobacterales bacterium
GCCGCCCGAGCAGTTGCGCCACAGCTCGAAACTTTCGCCTCGATCGAAGAACTCGGAAAAACCGCTGCCCTGGATTTTGTCGACATCTGCACGCCGCCCGCACTTCACGCGGAACTCATTTTGGCGGCACTGCGGACGGGATGGAACGTCCTCTGCGAAAAACCGCTCGTTCTCGATCCGGCCGACATTGAGAGAATTCGCGGAGCAGCGTCCGAATCAGGGCGCGCCGTGGTGCCGGTCCACAACTGGAAATACGCGCCGATCATCCGCCGCGCGACCGAAGCCTTGCGGTCCGGCAGAATCGGCAGGCTCGAACATGTCGAGATCGAGACCCTTCGCTTCGAGGATTGCGCGGCCGTCGATCCGGCGAACCCGAGCTGGCGGCGTGATCCCGCCATCGCGGGTGGCGGAATCCTGTTTGATCATGGGTGGCACGCGATTTACCTGGCCCGGCATTGGTTCGATCAGGAACCGACCGATCTGACTGCAACGCTACACAACGTCCCGCAAGCCGGTGTCGAAGACGAGGCAACGCTGATCCTCAATTTCGGAAACGGCGATGCCCGAATTTTCCTGACGTGGCGGGCAACCGGACGCGCGACCCGGATGCGCTTGCTCGGGGAGCGCGGTGAGATCGCCATTAACGATGACACCCTGATAATCGAGGACGATTTGTTCCGATTCGGCGCCCTTTCCGCCGGGTCGCACCACCCCGATTGGTTCGAGGCTATGCTACCGGACGTGACCGCCAGTTTTCGGTCGCGGGAGATTTCGCGCGGCATCTTCGAGGAAGCCGCGCTTTGCCTGTTAACGATTCGGCGTGCTTACCAGGTCGCGAACGTTGTCTGATGCGCTGACCGACACGCGCGGCGCGCGCGTGCCAAAGACATAATCCCACAACGGAGAGCTGACTCCGTAACCGGCATGGTCGTCATCGTAATGATGTCGCATGTGGTACTTCTTCAGAAAAAGCCAGATGCCGCCTTTCATTGAAAAATGGTGGGTCGCGTAATGGACCATGTCGTAGAAAAGATAACCGATAAGAAACCCGGCAAACATCGCCGGCGTCGCGCTTCCGAAAACGAGCAGGAACAACCCGTAGAAGCAGAGTGCCAGCGGAATGCTCACGACCGGCGGCATGACGAGGCGGCTGGCGTCTTTCGGATAATCGTGATGGACGCCGTGTAGGAGAAAATGAAACTGCTTTCCCCAGCGGCTCCGCGGTTCGTAATGGAATACCCAGCGGTGCATGGTGTATTCGACGAAAGTCCAGATCAGGATACCAAGAAGGAATAATCCTGCTGCGGTGCCAATCCCGAATCCACGGCGCCGGAGCGCGAGGTCGAGCATGAAACCGACGACCGGCAGGTAAATGACAAGCGGCGTGGCCGGATGGACATGGGAAAAGAATTCCATAAAGTCGCTCTCGAACATGCGAACGGACTCGTTCTTGTTCGAAACGTAGCGCTGCGACATACCGTTATCTTTTGCCCAATTCGGGCGCTGCTTCAACCCGCCTGCGCGTGCTTTAGTTCCGCCGGAGCCAATGTGTCCGAAAGAATATTAAGCGCTTCGTCGAGATCAGCCCGGGTATGGTTGGCGGTGACGCAGGCGCGGAAACAAATTTTGTCCTGCGGGACAGCCGGATAATCGACCGGCGCAACCCAGAGCCCGCGGTAACGAAGCTCGTGTCCGAGCCGATACATCCGCTCGCGATCCCCGATCACGATCGGCATGATGTAGGTGGTCGAGTTTCCGGTATCGATTCCGAGGCCGCGCAGTTGTTCGTGGAAGTAGCGGGCATTTTCCCAAAGGCGCTTGCGCAGTTCTGGCTGCGAAGTGCCAATTTCGAGAGCTTTCAAAATCGCTGCGACAACGACCGGCGGCAGAGCGCAGGAATAGACGTACGGATGCGAGTAGAAACGGAGGTAATCGATCGTCTCCTTGGATCCCGCGACGAATCCACCCAGCGCACCGAATGCTTTTGAGAAAGTCCCGTAGAGAATGCGAACGCGCTTCTCGACGCCGAAATGCTCGACCGCGCCGCGACCGTGCGCACCGCACGCGAGCATGGAGTGCGCTTCGTCAACGAACACGCTGGCCTCATGGGCGTCGGCGACGTCCATGAGCGCGTCGAGCTGGCCGAAATCGCCGTCCATCGAATAAATGCCTTCGACAATGACGAGCTGGCGCTTGCCTTTATGGCGGGTGAGCGCCGCATCGAGCGATTCCGGATCATTATGCTCGAAGCGTTCAGTCCGGGTGCGCGCGAGGACAGCTCCGTCCCGAAGACTGAGGTGGGAACGATTATCCATCACGGCGACGTCGCTTTTGCGAAGCAATCCGGAAATCGTCCCGAGAGCGCCGCCGAAACCGCTGTTGAAAAGCATTGCGTCTTCGTAACCCAAAAACTCGGCCATCCGTTTTTCGAGCTGACGATGGAGATCAGTCATGCCGGAAAGCATCGGCGATCCGCAGGCGCCGAGGCCGTGGGTGGAGAGCGCCTCGTGAGCCGCCGCAATCACTTCCGGATGGTTCGCCAATCCGAGGTAGTTATAAGAACAAAGGTTGATGACGGGGTGCTGCTTTCCTCCGTAATTCAGAGTGGTTCGAGCTTCCGCCGGTCCAGTCATTTGGGGCTCGTAAAGCTCGATGGCCCATTCGCCGGCCTGATGCCATTTCGTGAAAATTGGTGGTGGTTTGAGCGGATCCTTGCTGTCGCCGACCAGAAAATCGCTCAGGCTGAATTTGCCGGGATCGGTTTCAATGGTCGGATTTGCTTCGATTTCCGGCGCTAGGACTTCGGGATTCAATGGCATAACGGCGAGGAGCGGCGTTTGGACGCCGGACGGTTTTGGTTGGCGCAGCGAATGAGAAGCGACGCAGCAGCGATCGCCGGGATAGTCATTCGATTGGGCAGCCCAGCAAGATATGGAAATTCGCGGAAAACGTCCACAACAAAAAAGGCAATTTCGCGGCTTTCAAACGGCCGCCGGTTCGACCCGGGGAGGACGTGAAAACACCAGTGAAAGGGCCAGGAAAAACAGGTTCAGGAAGGTCCAAAAGTAGATTTCCTCGGAACATAACTCCCGCATCCCACGGGCGTTAAACACAGCCAAGCCGAGCGCGCCGGCCACGATCGTTAGTTCGCGCCACCACCCGAGGAGAAGCATTTGGCCCCAGACCCGTCGATCCTGAATGGCGCAACGGAGAATGCCGACGATCGGTAAAAGCGCGAAGCTGTATTTCACGATGGCCCAAAAGATCAGCTGGGGGGCGCGCCAAACCTCCCTCGCAAATGGGAAAATCTTGTTCGTGGCGAACCGGAAATCGACGTGGCTCAGAGCGAAGCCGTTGAGGAAAAACGTCAGGAGGATGAAGCAAAAGACGACGGTAATGAGCGCCATCCAACGAGTAGGCAACCCGGTCGATTGGAAAAGTGCGAGGCAACCCGCGAACCAGAGACAGGCGAGCAATCCGCCCGCGAGTTTTGAGAGATCGAATTGGAAGACCCTCCAACCAAGCGCCAGCCACATGAGTGTCAGAACGGCCGCAATGGTCGTGGCGCGGCGATCGCGCAGCCTAAGCGCAAAAACAAGCAGGATCGCGCCGACGGCGCACAAAGGAACCAGGGCGGAGAGGCCAAACCCCGCGATCCGGTCAACAATTGGATATTTTATATTGTAGGACTCGACGTCGTACCAAATCACCGGAACGAGTGCGGGCAATAGCAGCGCGGGCGGAGATAAGAAGGCGCGAAAACCCCCCGCGATCATTACCGCAAGGATCGGGAACACCCCGAGCACAATCAGCGACGCGTGCCGGGTCAGCGAATAACCGAGCGGACCGAAGTAAGCCAGGAGCCAGACCGCGATCCCGATCACCCAAAGAATCTCGATGAAGCGCGCGCGCGACGATTCGATTTTTCCCCGTGGGCTAATTAACCAACCGGCGCCGATGGCCACGACGTAAAAGATTATAAAGGCGTAGCGGCGGTGGGTGTCGTCCTGAAGCCAGGTGAGCGACGCCGGGAATAGCCAGAACGTCGTGGCGCCGAGCAAAATTATTCCAAGGCACGCCACCAGCGCGATTCGGAGGCCGAGGCGATTCGCGCAGTGAAGGAATGCCGCCAGCGCGATTAACCACGCAGCGGCCGTGATGCCCATTGAACTCAGACCGAAGCCGACCGTGGCGAGAGCGATTTGCAAAAAAATCCGGCGCGAAATTTGTGCAGCGGAACGTCGCAATTGCGCAACCAGGAAGAGCGCCGCCGCAAACCAGAACGGCGCGCTTCGCCGCGCCGCGTGGATCGCGAGCTCGCGCTCGAGCTCATGGCTCCGGTGGTCGATTTCCTCATTCAGTCGGCGTTGCGCCAGCGCGGCCGATAAGCCGCCGACCCGAACCCGCCAGGCCCCAGCCTGCGCTGCTAGCCAGCGATCGTGCAATTCCGGCGCGAGCTGCATCAGATCAAGCCTGATTTGTCCCTGATAATCAGCCGGCATGGTCAAGCCATAGGGCACGCTGAGAAGAAAGAGCATGTCTTCGGCATCGAGATTCTGTTGTAAGCCAGGCGGAAAAAAAGGCCCGCGGGCGACGTATCCGGCATCCTCAGTATGACCTCCGAGCTCGTTGTGGCCATGGTCACTGATCGCAAAAAGGTAATCGTTAGGTTGTAACCGGCCGGCCACTTCGCGCACGAACTCGTCGACCTCACGATACTTCTCGCGATACACGGGACCCCGCACTGGATACTCGTGTGAAACCTTATCGGTGCCCACGATATGCAGAATCAGGACGTCAATCGAAGTGTCATCGAGCCATTGGCGCGCCTTGCGATAGACGAAGGAATCGCGCTCGAGCAGCGGCACATGCAGGTCTTCGTAATTCAGTGAGTCGACGAATGCATGCGGATAAAGCCGATTGAGGGTGTGATCCGAGGCAACGACAAGGCGCAGCCCAAGCGAAGCGAGCGAAGCCGGCCAGGTCGTGTGGTGCGACGGAAAGGCCGAGAAATCCTGCAAGGTCGTGCCCATGGTCGCTTCTCGCCCTTCGAAGATGCTCTTGATGCATGGAAAAGTGGCTTTCGCAGCGCACGAACGGGACCGGCCCGAGAGCGACGATTTTCGGAGCGAAGTAACGAAAGGCATCAGGTCGGGATCGAACATTTCCGATTCTCCCGCGCTATCGAGAATCAAAACCACGGTCCGAAATCTCTGGGTCGGGGCAAAAGCGCGCGGCTGACCGGCGACGGTCCCCGGGGCTTCGCGCATCAAACTGAGGATGGCGGCTGAGAGCAGCGCTAGCGGCACTAGACCGAGCGCCATCGCACGCCGGCCTGTCATGATTTTGCCAGTCGCTCCGGCCATTCGTTAGCTCTGCAATTTTGCACGGCTACGTTATACATAAGCCAATGATCGCGACGCCAACAGACTGGGAAGCCCGGTTTGCAGCCTTTCTGGCCGCCCAACCCAGCGCAAGCGATAGCGCGCACGACGAGGGCCATGTCAGGCGAGTTGTCGCCAATGCGAAAATGCTCGGGGCGGCGGAACGTGCCGAACTAGCGGTCGTCTTGCCGGCGGCGTGGTTGCACGATTGCGTGGCGATTGCGAAGAATTCACCGCAACGCTCGTCGGCTTCCAGGCTTGCAGCGGACCGCGCAGCCAGGTTCCTGCGCAAGGCCGGATACCCGGCGGAACATATTCCCGCAGTCGAGCATGCCATTGAGGCGCACAGTTTTTCCGCCAGCGTCGCGCCGCAGACGATCGAGGCGAAAGTAGTCCAGGACGCAGACCGGCTCGAGGCGCTCGGCGCCGTAGGGATCGCTCGCACTCTGATCACCGGGGGTGCGAACGGAACACCGCTCTACGATTCTTCCGAGCCGTTCCCCCTCACGCGCGTCGCCGACGATCGAACGAGCATCATCGATCACTTCTTCACGAAGTTACTGACGCTCGCCGAGAAGATGCAGACTGGGTCGGGCCGCGTGGCGGCCCAGCAGCGCGCCGAATTCCTGAAACAGTTTCTCACGCAGCTCGGAAGCGAGATCGGCGTTCCGTTTTCCTGATTGCTGAGGGAAGTCGGTGGCGA
>JBJMXC010000061.1:0-9347 GCA_045809825.1 Chthoniobacterales bacterium
CGTTTACGGCAAGACGATCATCGCCGACCTGGCGCAGATGCCGCATCTGCTCGTCGCCGGGACGACGGGCAGTGGTAAGAGCGTCTGCATCAACGCGCTCGTTGCGAGCATGATCTTTCGATTCACGCCCGAGGAGCTCCGTTTCATTATGATCGATCCAAAGGTGGTCGAGATGCAGATGTTCAACGCCCTGCCCCATCTTGCGTTTCCCGTCGTGACCGATCCAAAGAAAGTGCTGCTGGCGTTGCGCTACGTGATCGATGAAATGGAAAAGCGTTACAAGATTTTCGCGCACGCCGGAGTGCGAAACATCACGAGCTTCAATGGGCGGCCGCCGAAGAAGACGCAGAAGGAGCTGGATGAAACTGCCGGCGCCGATTCCGCAAATGGAGGGCGGAGCTCCAGCGACGGTGCCCCCGGACTCGCGGGAGTTCGTCCCTCCAATGAAATAAAGGTCCCGCGGGAGGACGACCTCATCATCCCGGATCGGATGCCGTACATCGTTATCATTATCGATGAGCTGGCCGACCTGATGCAGACGGCTCCGGCCGATGTCGAGAGCGCGATCGCGCGAATTACCCAGATGGCGCGAGCGGCGGGAATCCATCTTATCGTCGCGACCCAGACGCCGCGGGCGGATGTCATCACGGGGGTGATCAAGGCGAACATCCCGAGCCGGATCGCATTTCAGGTCGCGTCGAAAATCGACAGTCGCGTGATCCTCGATGAAAACGGCGCTGACCGTTTGTTAGGCCAGGGCGATATGCTTTATCTCCCGCCGAGCACGTCGCGGTTGATCCGGGCCCAGGGCGTTCTTGTAACCGACGACGAGATTCATCGCCTGGTCGAATTCGTTTCGGCGCAAGCCCCAGCTTCCTACGACCTTACGATGCAGGACAAGCTGCAATCTACGAGCAGCGGGACCGAGGAAGACGTGACCGAGGAAGACGAGGAGCTGGTCGAGAAGTGCCTCGAGATTATCCGCCAGGAAAAACGCGCTTCCACTTCCCTGCTCCAGCGCCGGCTCCGGCTCGGTTATACCCGGGCCGCACGGATCGTTGATATTCTGGAGCAGCGCGGCATATTGGGGCCGGGCGAGGGCGCGAAGCCGCGCGAGATTCTTGTCGACCTCGACGCCGCGGTCTAGCCGGCATCACCCACGCAATTTCATGGAAGGTCTTGGCAAAAAATTAAAGGAAGCGCGGCTCGCCCGCAATTTGACGCTCGATGAAGCCGGACGGCTGACGAAGATCAGGCCCGGCCGGCTCGAGGAGATCGAGAACGAGGATTTTTCGCAATTCGCGAGCCTCGCTTACGCGAAGGGGTTCCTCCTCATTTACGGAAAATTTTTGGCTGTCGACGTGACCCCCTACCTGGAGGCGTTCGAGTCATCCGAAAGCGTGACGGTTGACGGGTATTCCTATTTGCAGGACGCGCCGGATCCGGAGCCGATTCGACCCGCGAAGGTGCGCCGCCGAAGCAGCAGCGGCAGCAGCATGGGCAGCCCAGGCGGACGCAGTTCGTTCGTGCCGCTCATAATCGGGATCCTGGTGCTGGTGATCGGCTTTACTGCGATGAAGTGGATCCTTCAAATGCAGCGCCTGAAACCGCGACCGACCCAGGGCCCAGCGGGTACGCCAACCGCCACTGTTTCCGCCGTCATCGCACCTCGCGCTCAACCGATGGAAACAGCGCCACCCACGACATCGCCCGAGGTTACTCCGCCACCGCCAAGTCCTACCGCCGCTGCGGTCGAAGCAACGACTCCCGTCATTCCCGCCCCGGCGCCCGCGGAGCCTGAAGTTCGAAGGGCGGAGCCGGTCCATTCCGAAGACGCCGCAGCGATCCCGACGCCCACTCCTTCTCCAAAGCGATCCCCTCGCCGGCTGAGTCCGACTCCCACCATACGTCCAAATATCAGCGGGACGCCGAGGCCAAACGCCTCCCCAACGGCGCGGCTGTGATAAAGAATTAGCGAGTGCTAACCCATGAACGTTGAAACGGCATCGCCGCCGAAAGTGGGGATGATCAGTCTTGGCTGCGCCAAAAATCTGGTAGATGCCGAGATCATGCTTGGCAGCGTGCTCCGAAGCGGCATGGAGATCACGGCAAATGCCGAGGACGCTGACGTGCTCGTGGTGAACACGTGCGCCTTCATCGACTCCGCCAAGGAAGAATCGATCGACGCGATTCTCGAGGCGCATCAGCAGCGAGGCCTCGGGAAAAAGCGCGGGCAGAAATTGATTGTGAGCGGCTGCATGTCGCAACGCTTTTCAAACGAGCTCCGCGAGGCATTGCCAGAAGTGGACGCGTTCGTGGGTTTGGATCAAGTCGCGGAATTGGGCGCGATCGTGCAAAAAGTTGTAGCCGGGGTCGGTGATCGCGGTCCAGGCAACTTCGTTACTGACCGGCCGACGTACATTCCGAACTACGATACGCCGCGTTTTCGTCTGACTCCCTCGCACAGTGCCTATTTGAAAATCGCGGAGGGATGCAATCATCCGTGCAGCTTTTGCGTGATCCCCCAAATGCGGGGACGGCACCGGAGTCGGCAACCGGCTTCCGTTCTCGCGGAAATCCGGGCGCTCGTGGCAGAGGGAGTGAAAGAGATCAACCTCATCAGCCAGGACACGACCTATTACGGGATGGATTTGTGGGCGGAGAAAGCCGGGCCGCGGCAGCCCGTGGATTCGTCGCGCGGGCCGACCCTGTCCGCGTTGCTGCGCGAAATTCAGAAGATCGAAGGCGAATTCTGGGTCCGATTGCTCTACACCCATCCCGCTCATTGGAGCGACGAGCTCATCGAAACGATCGCCGGTTGCGACAAGGTGGCGCGTTACATCGACATGCCATTGCAGCATATCGAGGTGGGCATGCTCTCACGGATGCGCCGCGAAACCAGCCGTGAACACATCGAGACCCTAATTGCGCGGTTGCGTTCGGGGATCCCCGGGGTGGCGCTTCGAACAACATTCATTGTTGGCTTTCCGGGCGAGACTGAGGAGGCGTTTGGTTCGCTCCTGGAATTCATCGAACAGGCGCGGTTCGAACGCCTCGGTATTTTCAAATATTCGCGAGAAGAGGGTTCGCGAGCGGGCAAAATGCCGGAACAGGTTTCGGCGAGCACAAAGAACGATCGTTACCGCCAGGCCATGAGGTTGCAGCAACGCATCGCCAAGGAGATCGCCGCAGCTAAAATCGGATCCGAAGTGCGGATGCTGGTCGACCAACCTTTGATCGCCCGAACCGAAGCGGACGCCCCCGACGTCGATGGCAGGGTAATCTTGTCGAAACCCGCCGCGGTTGGCGAATTTGTAACCCGCAAAATCACCGGCAGCCGCGGATACGACCTGCTGGCCTAGTTGTAGCCGGATCGTTGATCCGGCCCGCATCAGCACGGGATCAGCGATCCCGGCTCCGGCCACAACAAATTAACTGGTGACAGCACAGCGCGCTTTATGCGATTTTTCGACGAGCGCTCCGATTATTATGGCCGAACCGAAAAAGGAAACCGTTCGCATCGCGCTGCCGCCCCGTCCTGAGCAGGCGGGGCCGATGCCATCCGCCGAGAAGCGCGATACCGGGCGGATCGTCCTTCCGTCCCGGACCCCGCCGGCGCCCCCGATTCGTCGGCCCCCGCCCAAAATTTCGTCGTTGGCCCCTCCAGAGGCAGCGAATGAGCCGTCGTGGACCGTCCGCCGGCCACCCCTAATTTCACCATCTGCGCCAGTTTCCTCCCCACTGCTGCAACCACTGCCAAAACCTCCCGGCTCGGCACCGCCCGCCCCGGTTCGGCCAACTCCCGTACGAGAAACCCCGCCGATTCCGGCATCGTCCAGCAATGGCGAACCAAAAAAGGAAACGGCCCGCGTCGGCGTCCTGCCGCGCCCGACGTCTCAACCGAGACCCACGGTCAACATGACCAAAACGCAGCCAGTCCTGATTCATCCCACGCCGGGGATCCAGCCGGCGCCAGTGGTCATCACCTCACGGCCCATCGCCCGCGCCGAAGCCATTCCCCGTTCTCTTTGCTGGACGCTCCTCGCCATTTCGGCGGTGATTTTTCTGATTCAAATTTGGAATTACGTCGTATCGTAGGGGATGGAAAATTCCACTACGATCACTCTGGACGATTCAAATTTTGACAAGGAAGTAACCCAAAGCGCACAGCCAGTTTTAGTCGATTTCTGGGCGGACTGGTGCGGGCCCTGCAAAATGATCTCGCCGCTCATCGATGAGATCGCGAGGGAAAAAGCCGGTTCGGTTAAGGTCGCGAAAGTCAATGTCGACGAGAACCAGGGCCTCTCGATGAAATACAACGTGCGGGCCATCCCGGCGCTGCTCTTTTTCAAGAACGGCCAGCTCCGCGATCAGGTTATCGGGATGACGAGTAAGAAGGACTTGATCGGCCGGCTGGAAGCACTGGCGTAAAAATCTCGGCGCGGTCGAGATTCAGTGACGTGTGACGTGATGGGAGTGCTTCACGTCCCTTGTCACACGGCACTTTTCTGAATGCGCCCGGCGCGGCTCGAACGCGCAACCTACAGCTTCGGAGGCTGTCACTCTATCCAGTTGAGCTACGGGCGCAGTGTGGTTGCGGAGTATAGCGGGAGGCAGGGAAAGCTCAACCGGCGCGGTCGCCTATGCTCTTCCTTTTGCGCTACCTCTTTGTCTCCGCTCAAAAAAAATACTCCGGATGGATTAAGAGGAGGGAAGAGGTAGAGGAAGATTAGCCATTTGCATTTTCGCACCTCCCGATTGAAAATGTCCGCCCCCGACAGCACCCCCCCGGGAGGACTCATTATGAACAGAATCATCGACGCTATTGAGAAGGAACAGTTCAAGACCGACGCGACCAAGTTCAAGATCGGCGACGGAGTGCGCGTGCATACTCGGGTGGTTGAGGGCGATAAGGAACGAATCCAGATTTTTGCCGGCATCGTGATTGGCCGAAAAGGCCGCGGTCTGAATGAGACTTTTACAGTCCGCCGCATTTCCTATGGTGAAGGCGTCGAACGCGTGTTCCCGATCCATTCTCCTCGGATCGCGAAAGTCGAAGTGGAGAAGGAAGGCCGCGCTCGCCGCGCGAAGCTGAACTATCTCCGCACTCGCAAGGGCAAGGAAGCGACCGCAGTCCGGGAATAGTTTTAGCGGGGATCGCGGATGCCGGCCAGAGCGGCAGTTACTTCAACACGGCCGGGATCACCAATCTCGGCTACAAGACTGAAATAAATTTCAGCATTTCAGTTTTTCCGGGTTTCAGTATTTTCCCCCGATGTATCGCCGCTGCGGATTCCGGCATGAACGAAAACTCCGCGCTCTCGGTATTTCCACCATCGCGGGAATCGATGAGGCAGGCCGGGGCGCGCTGGCCGGGCCGGTGGTAGCGGCGGCCGTTATTCTTCCCGAGAAGTTCAAGCATCGGAAGCTGAACGATTCGAAGCAGCTCCTTCCGGAAAAACGCGAACAGATTTACGCCGATCTGCTCGCGAACAATTCAATCGCGTGGGCGGTTGGAGTCGTTGATTCCATCGAAATCGACACGATCAACATTTTACGCGCGACCCACAAGGCAATGCACCTCGCGCTGGCGGGGCTCGCCCTGCAACCGCAACATGTTTTGATCGACGGCCTGCCGGTTTTCCCGTTTCCCCTACCTCAGACGGCCATCATTGATGGCGACTGCTACAGCCTGAGCATCGCGGCGGCGAGCGTGATCGCGAAGGTGACCCGCGATGCGATTATGCGCGACTTCTGCGCCCGTTTCCCGGAGTATTGCTTCAGCCAGCACAAGGGTTATGGCACCGAATTGCACCTCATAAAATTGCATGAGCACGGGCCTTGTCCGATTCATCGCCGATCTTTCGAGCCGGTGGGGCAACCGCTCTTCGACTTCGCCTCCCCGACATCTGCGGCTTGGGACGCGGGGAGAGAACCTGGCCTGCCGGTTCCTGCGGAGGAACGGCTACAAGATCCTGTATCGTAATTTTCGCGGCCGCACCGGCGGCGAAATCGACGTCGTTTGCCGGGATCGGGATACCCTCGTTTTTGTCGAGGTAAAAACGCGCACGCGGGAAGACTTCGGGCGACCGCTCGATGCGGTTAATCAAGACAAGCGCAGACGGGTGGCGCGCGGCGGTCTAGCGTGGCTGCGCTTGCTCGATGATCCAGAAATCCTGTTTCGGTTCGACGTCGTAGAAGTCGTTATCGCGAAAGATTGCGGGCCGCGGCTCGAGATTGTCCGAAACGCGTTTTCGTTGCCGGAGCCGTATATGTATTGAATGACGAAGCCCGAAAGCCGGAACTCGCGGCGCCGAATTTTTGTCATTCGTCATTTGTTCATTCGTTCGTCATCCGTCGTTCGTGCCTCGTCATTTCTAACGGGCGCACTCGTTGCAAGCTCACTCATTGCCGAACAAATCCTCGCTCCGACGAATGCCGATTGGAAACAAGACGCGCCTGGCGTGCGGCACAAGTACGGGGTCAGCGATCTGCCGGCGCCGTACGCCACCAAATCCGTCGACAATGGTCCCCGAGAAGTTGCTCGACCTGCTGGCGCCGAACCGCGAGTTCCGCCGGGATTCAAGGTCCAACAATATGCGAGCGGCTTCTCCTATCCGCGTTATCTCCTCACCGCGCCGAATGGCGACATCTTTGTAACTGACAGCAAGGAAGGCAGCATCAAAGTCCTGCGTGACAGCGACGGGGACAGCAAACCGGACCTCACGGAGACGTTCGCCACCAGCGGGATAACGAAGCCGTTTGGGATTGCGTTTTACCCACCCGGCCCCGATCCGCAATTTCTCTACGTCGCAAACACGAACGGTGTCGTCCGTTTTCCCTACCGCAATGGCGACCTGAAAGCGCGCGGTCCGGTCGAGAAGTTGAGCGCCGAATTATCTGGCGGCGGTTTACTCCGCGGCGGCGGCCATTGGACTCGCGACATCGCGTTCTCGCCAGACGGCAAAAAAATGTATGTCTCGATCGGATCGCTTTCGAATGTGTCCGACAATGCGGCCGAAGCGGACCGCGCCCGGATTTTTGAATTCAATGCCGACGGCACCGGGCAATATGTTTTCGCGTGGGGAATTCGGAATGCGGTCGGGATTAAGTTCCGTCCAGGGACAAACGAGCTTTGGATGAGTACGAACGAACGTGACGAGCTCGGCGAAGATCTCGTGCCCGATTACATCAGCAGCGTTCGCCGCGGAGGGTTCTATGGGTGGCCATGGTTTTATATCGGGAATCACCAGGATCCGCGGCACAAAGGAAAACATCCAGAGCTAGCCGAGAAAACCATTGTGCCGGACGTCCTCGTGCAGAGCCATTCCGCGACGCTGAACCTTTGCTTTTACGAGGGAACCCAGTTCCCATCCGAGTACAAAGGGAACCTGTTCGCGGCCTTCCATGGCTCGTGGAACCGCGAGCGCCGGACTGGATATAAAATCGTGCGGGTGGCGTTCGATAACGGCACGCGCAAACTGCGCGGTGATTATGAGGATTTCGTAACCGGGTTCGTTACGCCGGAGGGAAACGTTTGGGGCAGGCCCGTTGGAATAACCGTCGCGAAAGACGGGAGTCTTCTTTTCAGTGAGGACGCGAACAACACGATCTGGCGGGTCAGTTACGACGCGGCGTCCTTACACTAGCAACTCGTACGACAAAACGCTGAGGCAATAAATCGCCGCCGTCTCCACCCGCAGAACGATCGGACCAAGGGTGATCGGACGACAACCCTGGCTGCGCGCCAGCGACAGCTCCGCCGGTGTAAAATCTCCCTCCGGCCCGACGAGCATGAGAACACTCGCGGGGCGATCGCCATGTTCGGCGGAATACTCGGCGAGGATTTTCCTGAGATGGACGGCGTCGGACTGGAGAGATCCGATCAATTGGAGGTCGAAACGGCGCCTGTGCTCGAAAAATTGCGCCATTGTTTGCGGCGCCTGGACTAAAGGCAGCCAATTCTGTCCGCATTGCTTCGCAGCCTCAATCGCCACGCTCTGCCACTTCTCCTGCTTCGAAACGGCACTTTCCTCGTCGAGGCGCACGATCGTTCGATCAGATAGGAGCGGCGCGATTTCCGCAGCGCCAATCTCAACCGCCTTCTGCACAATCAAGTCCATGTTCTTCCCTTTCGGGATAGCCTGGGCCAGGGTGATCTGGCAACGGAGCGGTGGGGTGCGCGCTTCATGCAATTTGCGCAGCGAAACTTCAGATCCGGAAATCCCAGTTATCTCACCGGTTAGCTCGTGGCCGCGACCGTCAAAAACGACAAGTTTATCGCGCTCCTCGAGACGAAGCACGTTTCGGCAGTGGTGCGCTTCCCCGCCGGTTAACGCGAGCGCGTCGGGCCGCCACTGTCCAGGCGGCACGTAAAAGCGATGCATGAAGAAAATTAACCGCGGATGGCGCGGATTAAACGGATGAAGAATTGACCTTCACGTTCCCATCCGCGAAATCGCACGGCCCAGTCATCTAAAGAACTCTCTCGCCCGCTCGAAGAAGCTCTTGTGGAGCGGCGTGTTCTCTTCGCCGCAAAGAGCGGCGAATTCTTCGAGCTTTTGGCGTTGCTCGCCATTGAGACGGGTCGGCACTTCGACGAGGAGCCGCGCGAACAGGTCGCCGCGATCGCGTGCATTGACGTTGACGATGCCTTTGTCGCGAAGCTTGAAGACCTGGCCGCTTTGCGTGCCGGCCGGCACCTTTAGATTCGCTTTGCCTTCCAAGGTCGGCACCGCGATCTCGCCGCCGAGCGCGGCCAGGGTAAACGAAACCGGAACTTCGCAAAACAGGTTGTCATCTTCGCGCTGGAAAATCGGGTGCTCCTTGACGTGGATCACGACGTAGAGATCGCCCGCGCCCCCGCCCCGAATGCCGGCCTCGCCATTGCCCGAAGATCGCAGGCGAGAGCCGTCGGAAATGCCCGCGGGAATTTTCAACTTGATGCGGCTGCTGTTTTCAGCACGGCCTTCGCCCGCGCAAGTCCGGCACGGTTTCTCAATGATCTGACCCACACCGCGGCATCGCGGACACGTTTGCGAGACCTGGAAGAATCCGCGGGAACTGATTACCTGGCCGCGGCCGCCGCAAGTCGGGCAATTGATCGTCCGTGATCCCGACTCAGCACCGGAGCCGTCGCATTTCTGACAGGTATCGAGCTTGCGGACCTCGATCTCCTTGTCCACGCCGAAGGCCGCTTCCTCGAGCGTGATCTGCATATCATAACGCAAATCCGAACCGCGCTGCCGACCTTCGCGGTCGGTTGCAGCCCCGCCACCGAAAAACGTCTCGAAGATTCCACCGCCACCGCCGCCGCCGAAAACTTCCCGAAAGATATCAAACGGATC
>JBJMXC010000062.1:0-9064 GCA_045809825.1 Chthoniobacterales bacterium
AAATCTTGCCGGCGAGGAGGCTGAAGAATCGTTCTTCGCGCGAGCGACTCGTCAGGTGTGGCTTCGGTTCAAACGAAATGACGTACGCACTCTCGCCGGTCACGGTTTCGTCCGGCAACCGCTTCCAATTGTAGCGATCGCGGAGATTGTACTTCCGCACCGCCTCCACCGCAGTTTCCGACTGGTTCTTCTCGTCCGCTTGCTCATGCGATTTGGCTTTTGCCGAAGCAGAAGGCGCAGGCGAAGCGGAAGGATCCGGGCTTTCCGATTTGAAGAAGGACAGTTTGCCTTCCATCCGCTCGGCGACGTACTCGAGCGGGCGCGGATCACCGGGGCGAACGATCGATTGCCAGGTGCCGCGGGCGGTGACTTTGCCGGAACTGTCGAACTGGTGGGTGGTCAGGGTTTGATAATACTGCCAGTCGCGGAGCGCGGTCCGTTGGTTGTCGAAAGCAGTAAGCGTCCGATCGAAAATTTCGAGCGCGCTGAGTTCTTTTTCTTCGGCAATGGCTGGCAGTCGAAAAACAAAAAGCAACAAGAGAGCGGCGAGAAAGCGGCGACGCATCGGACCCGGCGGCTATGGGTTGAGGCCGCGTTTTGTGACGAGGTAAACGGCGAAACTGCCGAGCCAATGCCCGCCTTCGTAATGCGCGCCAGTGACCGCTGCCAGCCCAGCCCGAGAATGCGCTTCTGCGGCCGCGATCAAAGCCGGGCGCCGTGCATCATCCTTCGGCAAGCCGGATAGGATTCCTTCCAGCATCCAGGCGCGGCTCAGGTTCAATCCATCGAGATGCGCGAGTTTTGGATCACTCGGATCGGGAGAAACGGCGATTGGTAGCCAATCTGTTTTTGCCGTAGTTGGAATGCGCGGCAGGAAAGCGGTGAGCCAGTCAGCAAATTCTTCCGAGTTCTCCACGACTCGCCGGACGGCGTCGGCTTCACCCAGACATGGGGACAGGAAATCTTCCCCGGACGGTTCGTAATCGAGGTTGCAATCCTTGTCTTTGAGGAAGAATTCGCGGGTTTTTTCGAACGCGAGCTTTGCGATCTCCTCGTTCTTCGTCGCCCACCCGTAGTCAAAGATAAGGCCGAGCGCGAAGGCCGTCTGGTTATGCTCGCCGATCCGGACCGGATGCGAGAGCTTCGGCAACCACGTTTTCAGTCGATCTCGCACCGCCTCTTCGAGCGGCGCGAGGTTGGCCAGCATCTCGCGCGCCTGGGGATCGTCCCATTGTTTGAGTTCGAGGGCGAGCTGAAGCAACCATGCCATGCCGTACGGACGCTCGAAACTTGCGCGACCTTCCCCGCGCAGATAGGCCGCTTCCTGTTTCAAATTTTCGGCTGACAGACTTTTGCGCAGCGCTTGTCGCGCCGGCTTGACGAAACTCGCGTCCGGAAATGTTTTGATTAACCGGACCAGGAGCCAATGTCCGTGGACGGATGAATGCCAGTCGTAACAGCCATAAAAAGCGGGCGTGAGTTTTCGAGGCGGCGCTACGTCGGCGTCGCTGTTCAAAAGATGACTGATCTTGTTCGGGTATTCCTTGGCGACACAAGCCAGGGCGAGATTGGCGAATCGTTCTGCGGCTTGGGCATCGAATTTCGCCGCCTCTTCCGCCATCATCGCGAGCGGGAGGAAAACGAGGCAGACGCAGAGAAGCTTTTTCATTCGCGTTCCAATGTAGCGCAATCTATCGCGCGACAAACCTGCTTGAGCGCCCATTCGACAGACTCGTGGTCGACAAACCGCCGCTCCCTGAAGGTCCGCGCGCTGCCGCGCGAAATCTAAATCTTCGGTTCTTCCGCGACCTTGATCACGATTTTGCCGCGAGTGTGATGAGTCGCCGCCTGCTGAGTGGCTTTCACCGCGTCCGCCAATGGAATGACCTGGCTGATGATCGGTTTAATCTTGCCGCCTTCGATCAGCTTCGTGATCTCGGCCAGTTCATTTCCGTCCGGGTGGCCAAAGATTGAAGTGCCGCGAATCCCGTACTTGTCGAGCTGCGCCTGGTCGGGCCGGGCGACCAGCGTTGTGACAATCCCGCCCTTTTTTACGACGGCATAGGACCGGGCGAGGGTATCGCGGCCCACGGGATCGAGCACGACGTCGACGTCCTTCGCGACATCTTCGAATTTCGTTTTCGTGTAATCGATCGCCACGTCAGCGCCGAGTTGTTTCAGCAGCTCCTGGTTTGCGGTCGATGCCGTGGCGATGACTTTCGCGCCTTTGGCTTTCGCGATCTGAATCGCAAAACTCCCCACGCCGCCCGAACCGCCGTGAACGAGAACCGTTTGTCCCGCGGTCAATTTCGCGGTGTCGATGAGCGATTGCCACGCCGTCAACGCGGCCAGCGGCACGGCAGCGGCGTCGGTGAACGTCATCGACTTCGGCGTCAAGGCCGCTTCGCCTTCAGCGAGCACCGCGTACTCAGCCCAGCCGCCGCCAAAAAGTGCATAACCGTAAACGGAGTCACCTTTTTTGAATTTCGTGACCTTGCCGCCGGTGGTCTCAACGACGCCCGCAACGTCGTATCCCGGAATCAGGGGCAAGTGGGTGCCGAATTGTTTCGCCATTACGCCGGAGATCACCAGCGGGTCAGCCGGGTTAACCCCGCAGGCAATCACGCGGACGAGTAATTCGTTCTCTTTTGGCTCGGGCCGCGGAGCATCTTCATATTTCAGCACATCGGCTCCGCCATACTCGTGGGCCACGATCGCTTTCATGGTGGCGCCGTGCACTTGCGGAAACGCGAGTGCGGCAAGCACGAAACTCAAGATAAGTCGCATACGAGCTATATGACCTATTTCAGTTTCGGGAACAAAACCGTTTTCATCTTCTCCACGATCTCCGGAGACGGGATCTTCTCGCCGCCGAGGACGAGAAGTGCAAAATTATCCGCCAGGATCTCTTCGGGATGAATGATGTAGTCGGTGTTTCGGCCGACGCGCTCAAAGAAGCCCGTCTCGTCCCGGACCCCGACCAAGCGCGGCGCGCCGTTTTGCTCGGCGGGCTTGAGCCGGCCCGGATGTCCGGTCTCCTCAACAACCAGGAACTGAAACTGAAGATATGCGAAAAATTCGCCGTCTCGTTTCTCGTCGTAATGTTCCGAATTGGAGAACAAGACCGGCATCGCAAGGTAATTCTCGTTTCCGGTTTGCAACCGGATAAAATGATTGTTCCGCGGCGCGTCGGGGTTGGTAATTTTGCGCGACGCCAGTTCAGGCGGGAGTTGGATCTCCTCGCATTCGTAAAAGCCGATGATGGAGTAAAGCTTCTCGCGCAAAACCGGATTTGCCCGGGAGAGAATGTGGAACATCTCGTGACACAGCAGTTTTTTGAGCTCCGGGGCCGTCTTGGATAACTCGGCGGTCGGAATCATGATCGCGGTGCCGCGCGTATAAGCCGCGTTCCCCTCTTCGGCGCCGCTCGTCTTGATGAGTTGAATTGTTGCCGGGAAAGGGAGTTCCTCTAGCAGAGGTGGGAGTTCCTCGATAAGCGACCGAAGTTTCTGAATCTCAGTGTCGGTCCAATCCCTGACATTGTTCCCTACGAAGTCCAGGTACTCGGCTTCGGAAACCGGCCGGGCAACCTTCAACCGAGCAGCTCGGTCGAATGGGCTGAGCCTCGTAACGAAATCATCCCGCGCCGTAATTAGCGGCCGGCTCTCACCTGCTGAGAGAAACCGTATGGCTGTCTTTTTCCCAATGGCCAGCGATCCGGCGTGCGATTGGGCGAGGGCGAGTGCAGCTAGCGCTAAACCCAAAATAGGTCGCATAGGACTCATATGACTATTTCCTGTGCCGAGAAGTTCTTCGCGCCCTGCCTATTTCGGCAGAATCGTGTCGGCTTGGAAAACCATTCCGTTCTTGACCACGGCGTCGATATCGGAGGCGTTCTTGATGTTGTCGAGCGGGTTGGATTTCAGAATGACGAGGTCGGCGAAGTTCCCGGGCTTGAGCGCACCGATTTTGGCGCCGGTTTCGCCGCCGAGAGTTTTCGCGGCGTTGGCGGTCGTGCATTGAAGAATTTGCATCGGCGTCAGGCCGGCCTGCTTCATCAATTGAAATTCACGGAAGATGGCCGGTCCGTGAATCGTGCCGATATTTCCCGCGTCGGTGCCGGTCGCGATGGTCACGCTGTCGTCCTCGAGCGTCTTCAGGTTTTTCAACGCGACGTCGTAGGTCTTTTGAATGCCATCGAGAACTTGCTCGGAATTTTCCATCGCTTTTTTCAGGCGATCGGGACGCTTGTCCTCGGGAATTTTCGTCACGTCGAGCGACGCAATTATTTCCGGGTTCCCCCAGGCTTTCTCTTCCGGCGTCAGCTCGAGCTTGTTCGCGAAAGTGCGCCCGTAGCGCTCGAACACCACCAGCGTCGGCGTCAGGATCGTGCCCTTGTCCTTGAGCAGTTTCACGAACGCCTCGTCGACCGGTTTATCCGTGACGCTATGGACAAGAAGGTCCGCGCCTTCTTCGACGGAGGCGCGGGCGGCTTCCAGTTCAGTCGCGTGCACCGCGACACGAAGTTTTAGACGGTGGCTTTCTTCGACGACGGCGTGAACGACGGGCCGGAATTTTTCGACCGGATTCTCAGCATTAACGATGTACCAAATCTTAATGTAATCGGGCTTTTGACCCGCGAGTTTTTGCACCATCTCGCGGCCCTGCTCGGGTGTATCGATTTTGACAATCGGCGGATCGCCGAGATCCAGCTGCGGCCGTGACACGCTCGAGATCAATGGCCCCGCCGCCGCCACCCGCGGTGCTGCCGCGGTCTGGTTTGCGATCTTTCGCATCTCGAAATTCCAAATCGGTCCGCCAATATCGAGGACGGAAGTGATTCCGCACCGCAGGTAACGCTTAAACGTATCCGGCAGGTTCTTCTTGATCAGGGCGACCTCGTCTTTGTAGGGCCGGACGTTGTTAAGGTCGACGGCATCGGGCCGGGTGAAAAGCCCGCCGGATTGGAAGAAGTGAACGTGAGTATCGATGTAGCCAGGCAGGACGAACTTGCCTTTGGCGTCGATGACCTTCTCGCCATCGCGGTGGAAGTCCGCGGTGTTTTCGATTATCGCGGCAATGTGGTCGCCTTCGATCCTGATGGCGGCATTCGGAATCACTTTTCCACTGCCCGGATCAATAGCCGTGGCGTTAACAATGATGCTGGCCGTGGGCGGGGCGGCGAACACAGTGGAAGCAACGGTGGCGACAGCAATCAGCGGAAGGATTTTCATAAATGAAGCGGCGAACCGCATCTCTTCTATCGGCCCGTGCCGTGAATGGAAAGCCTTCGACAGAGACGGTGCCGTTGGGATAACCAAGTCGCGGTGGATCCCTTCAGTTATGTCTGCATCCTGACCTCGATCGTGGCCGGCCTGGCCGTGGCGCGCCTTGTCGGCGGCGTGGGCCAGCTCATGCAGACCTGGAAGCGAACACCGGGCTACTGGGTCCATGCCTTGTGGATGGTGAACACGCTCATGACTGTCATCATCAGCTGGTGGGTCCAGTACCGGTGGCGCGCGACAGAGCATTGGACGCTCTTCCTCGTTCTTTGGCTCCTGGTGGCGCCAATCAATCTTTATCTCGCCTCCGCCCTCCTCTTTCCGAACGAGCAGGAAGGTGAGCCGATCACGAGCTGGCGCGATCATTTTTTCAATCATCGCCGCGGATTCTTCGTCCTGATCGCGGCCAACTTTGTGATCGACCTGATCGACTCGAGTCTCAAAGGCTGGGAACATTTGCAGTCGTTAGGGCCGCTTTATTTTACCTCGATGCTGCTGTTCCTCGTTTGCGGTTTGATCGCCGCTTTCACGAGATCAGTGCGATATCACGCCGCCTTCGCGGTCTTCTATTTCGTCTATAATAGCGCCCTGCTTGGCAATAACGTGCTGCGCTTAATGTGATGTGATCCGCCCTATAAGCGCAGGCCACGACTCAAGGTGCCTACAACTGGTCCTAGAAAGATTGGCCGGGCGCTTCGACGATGACAAAGAAGAACGCGTCCGGGACGTGCCGTTTGCGCTGAAAGACCTTCGGCCACAGTTTGCGCCTCAGTATTGGGAGACAACAACATGCATTGGAAAATCCTGACTCTTCTCTTCGCGATCGCCGCTTCGGCTCTTGCACAATCACCATCGCCGAGCACGTCCTCCATAACGGCCGAGCAGAAGCATCCGTTCACGTTCGAGGACATGATGAAAATGAAACGGGTCGGCGCGCCGGTGCCGTCGCCGGACGGCAAATGGGTCGTGTTCGACGCCGTGGATGTCGACCTGGATGCGAACACAAAACTTTCGCATCTCTGGATCGTGCCCGCCGCGGGTGGGGAGGCGCGGCGCCTGAACCAGACGCCAAATGCAGAGGAGCGTCCCCGCTTTTCACCGGATGGAAAGCGGTTGATCTGGACTTCGAAGGCGACCGATCCAACCCAGATCTGGATGTGCAATTTCACCCCCGAAAGCGGCGGACTCGACGGCCAGCCGCACCAGGTCACCAATATTTCCACGGGCGCGGACGGCGGGATCTGGTCGCCCGACGGGAAGAGCATCGTGTTCCTCTCCTCGGTTTATCCGGAGGCGAAAGACGATGAGGAGAATGCGAAGCGCGACGCCGAATTAAGCAAGAGCAAGGTGAAGGCGAAGATCTTCACGAAACTGCTCTACCGGCATTGGACTTCCTACACGGAACACAAGCGGAGCCATTTATTCGCGGTCAGCGCCGATTCGGACGCGTCCCAGAAAAACGCGCGCGACCTGACGCCGGGAGATCACGACGTTCCACCGTTCAACCTTGGCGGCCAGGATATGTATGCGGTTTCGCCGGACGGCCAGGAGCTCGCCTACACGAGCAACATTGATGAGGTCGAAGCGACCAGCACGAACAACGAAATTTTCCTGGTCCCTATGGCCGGTGGCACGCCCAAAAAAATCTCGACGAGCCCAGGGAACGACAACACGCCGGTTTATTCGCCGGACGGTGAACACATCGCGTGGCGATCGATGGCACGGGCCGGGTTCGAAGCGGACAAGGAGTCGCTAATTATCTATCAGCGGAAGCTTGGCCAAAGCCGGAATGCCACGATCAACTTCGATCGATCTGTCGGCAGCGTGGTCTGGAACCCCGACTCAAAGGCGATCATTTTCAGCGCGGAAGACCATGGCGAATCGCCGATCTGGGTCTTGCTGATGGACGGCAAGCAGCCCAAGCAAGTGGCGCGGCTTCATGCCGACGACCTGGTTTTCTCGAAAGACGGCAACGCACTATTTTTTAGCCACGTCTCAATCGGCGCGCCCAGCGAGATCGCGCGCCTGGACGTCGCCGAAACACCGAAGACTGCGAATATGACTCCGGTCGCCGTCACCCACATGAACGATGCGCTCCTGGCACAGATCGATATGCAGCCGATGGAATCGTTCACCTTTCCGGGCGCGAACAACGAGAACGTCGAGGGTTTCATCATTCGCCCGCCGGGATTTGATTCGACGAAGAAATATCCGCTGAAATTTTTGATCCACGGTGGACCGCAGGGAGCGTGGGGAAATTCATGGACCTACCGTTGGAACGCTGAGCTTTTTGCGGCCGCCGGCAATTATGTCGTGGTCATGATCAACTTCCACGGATCGACGGGTTACGGGCAGAAGTTCACCGATTCGATCAGCGGCGATTGGGGCGGCAAACCATACGAAGACCTGATTAAGGGGCTCGATTACGTCGAGAAGACGTATCCGTTCATCGACAAAAACCGCGAGGCCGCCTTGGGCGCAAGCTACGGCGGATACATGGCGAACTGGGTCCTGGGGCACACCGACCGCTTCAAATGCATCGTCTCTCACGACGGGGTCTTTAATACAGAGTCGGCTTACGGGACGACTGAAGAGCTTTGGTTCAACGAATGGGAATTCAAAGGGCCGCCCTGGAAAAACCGCGAGCTCTACCGGAAATGGTCGCCGCATTTGTTTGCTGAAAAATTCAAGACGCCCACCCTGGTCGTTCACGGGCAACTCGACTTCCGGCTCGACGTCAGCGAAGGCTTCCAGCTTTTCACCACCCTGCAACGGCTCAACGTCCCGTCGAAAATGTTGTACTTCCCCGACGAAGGACACTGGGTGTCAAAGCCGCAAAACTCACGGCTTTGGTACAAGACCGTCAACGACTGGGTTGACCAATGGTCCGCCGCGAAGTGAGGTGACCGATGAGGTCGGCTTCGTAGAAATGGATTCTCTCCAGCCCACCATCCTGATCGTCGACGACGAGAAGCACACGAGGGACGGGCTCCGTCGGTTGTTCGAGGAAGAATACGACACCTACATCGCGGAAGACATCCGCGGCGCAATGGACGTTCTCGAGCGCGAGCCCATTGATGTCATGATCACCGACCTTAGGCTCGGTGGCGATGACGGGATGGCTTTGATCGAGCGGGCACTGAAGCTGCCGCATCCGCCGATCTGCATCATGATGACCGCGTACGGCTCCGTCGACACAGCTGTCGAGGCGATGAAGCGCGGTGCCTACGATTTCGTCACGAAGCCGCTCAATCTCGACAAGGTGGAAATGCTGATCGCGCGCGCGCTGGCCAGCCGAAAGATGGAGCAGGAGAACCGAAGCCTCCGGCAGCAGATCGACGAACGTTACGGGCTCGAAAACATCATCGGAGAATCGCCCGTCTTGCGCGAAGTGCTCGATACCATCCGGCAGGTCGCGCCGTCATCCGCCAATGTTTTGATTGAGGGCGAAAGCGGCACGGGGAAAGAATTGGCGGCGCAGGCGATCCACAATTTGAGCCGGCGAAACAAGGCGAAGTTTGTCACCGTGCATTGCGCCGCGCTTTCTCCGCAATTGCTCGAGAGCGAGCTCTTCGGGCACGAACGCGGCGCATTTACCGGCGCCCATGAAAGGCGGATTGGGCGCTTCGAGCAGGCGAACGGCGGCACGATTTTTCTCGATGAGATCGGCGAGATCGACGCGAGCACCCAGGTTAAATTGCTTCGCGTGATCAGCGAGGAACGCGCCTTCGAGCGGGTCGGCGGCAACCAGACCCTGCGCGCCGACGTTCGGCTTGTTGCTG
>JBJMXC010000063.1:0-4889 GCA_045809825.1 Chthoniobacterales bacterium
ATCATTGGGCGGCTCGAACAGGATCTGTTTGAAGCCGTTTTAGGAACGACAGTTCGACGCGAAGAGAACCGGAACTCCGGTCTGTACGAGTGCGCCTTCTACTTCGCGGAATAGACTGAAGTCTCCAGGTTGCGCGTTAGTCAGTCTCGGCGCGCAGATCCGCTGCGAAACGCCGCCGGCAATTCCATGCCTTCGACCGCCGGAAGGCGCGCAGCCGGTCAATCATCGCACCGAACCCGGCGACCGGTGTATCCCCGGGAGCCGATGGGGTTAGGTGATGTACTCGTCGACATTTCGCGGTCCGGTGAAACCGGTACGGTCCTGCCGTTTTTCGCTTTCGTCTGTGCCGAATCTCAGTTGATTCAGGCGCATGGTTCGGACCTTCCCTGCGGTTGTCATCGAGAATCTCTCTCCGTTGGTCGACGGCGGGCGATATCCGGTCAAACGCGTTATGGGGGAGGATCTGGTCGTAGAGGCCGATATCTTCAAAGATGGCCACGACGTGGTCGGCGCGAGCGTTCGCTGGCGGATACTTGGTGAATCGGCCTGGCATGAAACGCCAATGCGTTACGTCGACAACGATCGCTGGCGCGGTGTCTGCACCGTTTATGAGAATGCAAGTTATGAATACACGGTCGAAGCGTGGACCGACGTTTTTGCCGGTTGGCAGCACGAGTTCGCCGCGAAGTTCGAAGCTGGGATTGCGAATCTGACCAGCGAAGCCCTGGAAGGGGCGGCCCTTGTGGAAGCTGCCGGGAACCGCGCGACGAATCGGGCGGATTCCATGCGACTGCTCGAGATCGCGGAGAATATTCGCACTGCTGACAAAGCCGAGGTCAACGCGATTGCACATTCCCCAGAGCTTGAGGTGTTGATGGCTACTTATCCGGATCGGTCCACTGCCACGCAGTATGCACCGCCGCCTCGCGCGATCGTGGATCGGGCCGAAGCGCGGTTCGCTGCCTGGTATGAGTTTTTTCCACGTTCTGCTGGCGGCCAGGGCAATCGGGGGTCGACGCTTCGGGAATGCCTTCCCCGTATCGACTACGCCAGGGCGATGGGTTTCAACGTGATTTATTTCCCGCCGATCCACCCGATCGGGCACACCAATCGAAAAGGACGCAATAACTCGTTAACTCCCGAACCGGACGAACCTGGGGTGCCTTACGCAATCGGAAATGAGAATGGCGGACACAAGGCCATCGACCCAAACCTCGGCACGCTGGACGATTTTGACTGGCTGCAAAATCAGGTGCGCGACCGCGGGATGGAAATCGCGCTGGATTTCGCGATCAATTGTTCACCGGATCATCCGTATGTTCGCGATCACCCGGAGTGGTTCTACAAACGACCGGACGGCACGATCAAATACGCCGAGAACCCGCCGAAGAAATACGAGGATATTTATCCGTTAAACTTCCGCTGCGCCAACTGGCCCGAGCTCTGGCAGGAAATGAAGAGCATCATTTTGTTCTGGGCGGATCGCGGAGTTCGGACCTTTCGCGTCGACAATCCACACACCAAGCCGGTACCGTTCTGGGAGTATTTGATCACGGGTGTGCGGCAGGTTTATCCCGACGTGATTTTCCTCTCCGAGGCTTTCACGCGGCCGAAGATGATGAAAGCGCTGGCGAAAGCCGGGTTCAATCAAAGCTACACCTACTTCACGTGGCGAACGACGAAGCACGAGATCACAGAATACTTCACCGAGCTAACGCAGACGGAAATGCGACAATATTTCCGAGGAAATCTTTGGCCTAACACCCCGGATATTCTGCCTTTTCACCTGCAAAATGGCGGACGGCCAGCGTTTATGGTGCGTGCGGTTTTGGCGGCGACGCTCTCGAGCGTCTACGGCATATACAGCGGATTCGAGCTCTGCGAGAATGCAGCCTTACCGGGCCGGGAGGAATACTTGGACTCGGAGAAGTACCAATGGAAAGAGCGCGACTGGGATGCGCGCGGTAACATCAAAGAGTGGATCATCCGGATCAACGAAATCCGAAAAGAGAATCGGGCACTGCATTTTTACGACAACCTTCAGTTCTATCACGCGGATAACGATTCCATCCTGTGCTACGGAAAGATGACGCCCGCCCGGGACAGCATCCTCATCGTTGTCGTAAACCTCGATCCCTTTCAGAAGCAGCACTCGTTTGTTGAGTTACCGCTGGATCAGTTTGGCTTGAGCGATGGAGATGCCTACCAGGTGCATGATCTGTTGAGTGGCGCCCGCTACCAGTGGCATGGCCGGCGTAATTACGTCGAACTCGATCCGGAGCTTCAGCCGGCCCACATCTTCCGGTTGCGGCGCCCGGCAGAGAATGGCGAATATGTCTGACCGTTCTTTCGTCTATTTGCATCGGAGGCCACCCCGTTTATTCTTACCGGAACGTCTGCATGAAAAAATTCCTATGGGCGCTAGCCACGGTGGCGAGCGTAGCTTCGTCCCACGCGCAGGCACCTTCGCCCGCTGGTTCTCCCGGGCCTTTAGCTCCTGATCATCCGAGCGGCCTGAGCGTCCTGGATGCAATTCTGGCCGCCGGCCCGGTAATGTACGTCCTGCTCGCGCTGTCGGTCTTCTCGATCATGCTGGTGGTTGTTTATCTGATGACGATTCGCCGTGGCGCGGTTGTCTCCAGCGGGTTCATGGCCACGGCGGATGCGCTCTTGCGGAAACGCGATCATCTGGGGCTTTTGGCGGTATCGAATCGTCATGGTGAAGCGATCGCGCGCGTTGTTCAGAAGGTGCTGGATTTCACGACCAAAAATCCGACGGCCGATTTTCAGCAGGTCCGCGATCTGGCGGAGACCGAAGGAACCCGTGTTGCCGCTAATCTGAATAACCGGGTCACCTACCTCGCGGATATCGGTATGATCGCGCCCCTCATCGGTCTGCTTGGCACCGCCGTTGGTATCGTGCGCTCTTTCTCGGCCTTGGGTGCCGATCTCGGAACGGCTCGTTATGCCCTGTTATCGAAAGGCGTGAGTGAAGCCCTCATCAACACCTGCGGTGGACTGGCGATCGGTATTCCAGCCATGATTTTCTATGCATTTTTTCGCGGGCGGGTGCAACGTCTGATCTCCGATCTCGAATCGGCCGTTACTCACATCCTTGCTTTGTTGTCAGTTCACCACGGTGAGCGCCGGGAACGAGCTCCGGTTCTGCTTGAAGACGAATTCTAACCAGGCCACGCTTTTCTTTTTTCTGTCGAATGAATCTTCGTAGCCGCGCCGTCCCAGTTCATCCCGGCATCCAACTCGCGCCGCTGGTGGACGTTTTGCTTCTCCTTCTGATTTTCTTTCTGCTGACGTTCAACGCGGCCCGAAGTGAAAACGAACTAGACGTCAAAGTTCCCAAGGCAACAGCCGCCAAGGAAAAGCCGGCGCCAATCGGCGATGTGGTGGTGAATGTGAAGACGGACGGGAATGTTGTTGTGAATCGACGAACTCTAAATCCGCAGGAGCTGACTGAGCTGCTGAAAGGTCTGGTGCAGCTCAATGCCGAACAAGCGGTAGTGATACGTGGTGATGAAGCGGGCGCCTATCGCAACATCGTCAGCGTCCTGAACATTTGCACACAAGCGGGCGTCACCAATGTGGCTTTCGCGACCGCAAAGTAGAACGTTGTTACCGGCTGCCGCGCTGGTAATCGGGCTTGTAGTCGGCGTTGGCGACTCCAGCATCGCCCAGAGTCAGCCGACGGTCCGGCGGGCTCTACCGGTTGGTGAGACGCCGGTGCCACGTGCTTTGCCAGTGGAATCCGCCGTCCCGGCCGCCACTGCGCGACCTGCTCCACCTCAGCCTAACGATATTAATGAGGCGGGCCCCTCTGCTCCGGCGCCTCCATCTGCCGAAACCGAAGCGGCTGACCGGCGGCAGCTCGATTACGCTACCGCACTCTATGGGCGCAAACTGTTCGATCTCGCGGTCCCGGAGTTTGAAAAGTACCTGGAGAATTTTCCGGACGCTCCGGGGCAGGCCCAGGCTCAATTCCTCCTGGCAGAGTCGTATCGGGCATTGAATCGCCAGGGCCAGGCGCGCAAGAGCTTCCAAGCCGTTCTCGATCGACACGGGGACAGCGAGTATGGCGGCGCAGCAGCTTATATCCTGGCCGAGACGGCGTTCACCGAAAAAAATTACGCGGCCGCGCTCCCACTGTTTCATCGAGCAGCGACTAAAGCGAAAGAACCGGCAGTGACATTGTCGGCCCATTATTTCGAAGCTCGTTGTCTGGAAACGCTGGACCGCAAAGACGAAGCCTGTGGCATTTACCTCCAAATCGCGGACGCGAAAAATCCGAACCCGTACCGTGAAGATTCACGATTAGCCGCCGCATCAATTCTGCTCTCCCGAGGCAAGAAAGCAGATGCTCTCAAGCAATATGATGCCCTCGCGAACGAAGCGCAGAAGGGCGCCCTTAAGGCTGAAGCTCAGGTTCGTGGCGGATTGATCGCCGTTGACCTAACGACGACGGAAAAGGGAAAAACGGACAAGACGATGCTGGAACACGCCACGTCTTTGCTGCAAAAAGCGCGGAGTAATCCGGAGGCGGGGAAATTCCGCGCAATCGCGGTCGTGGCGCTGCTGCGTTTGAGTTATCAAACGGGGCAGTTCGCTCAGGTCGTCGGCGATTACAAAAAGGAGCAGCAAAAACTTCCGGAGGAGGCTCGACCGGAGTCGATGTTGCTGGCGGGAAATTCCGAACGACAACTGGGTCACACTGCGGAGGCAGACGCGATTTATGCTGATCTGATCGCGAAATATCCCAAGCGCGAAGAAGCGAAGGATGCGCAATACCAGCGGCTGATAAACATTTATAATTCGGATCCTGCCCGGCTGTTTGCAGCGGTAGATGAGTTCCTGGCCAGCAATCCATCGGTGGAGCG
>JBJMXC010000064.1:0-8241 GCA_045809825.1 Chthoniobacterales bacterium
ATCATCAACAGGTTGTGCCCGCCGGCCACCGCGACTTCGATGGCGCGCTTTACGTGACCCTGACCTTTCACGTCGCTGAAATCGAGATCGTAATTCTTGTGGGCCGCGAAGAATGAACTCAGGTCGCCGTAAGTCGGTGAGATGAGCGATTCGCGCCTAACGAATTGATAGGTCTCCCGCAAATTATGGACGCCGTAGACGCTGATACCTTCAACCATGGCGGCTTCGTGCGCGTTCGCGGCCGGAACGAAAATCGCCTCTTTTTTTTGCCGGCGAGCCTCCAGCGCCACCGGCAGCACGCCTTTTACAGGGCGCACACTTCCGTCCAAAGCGAGTTCCCCGACAAAGCTATACTTCTCAAACGGGTTCCCATCCATTTCCTCCGCCACCGCGATCATACCCAACGCGATCGGCAGATCGAAACTGGGCCCTTCTTTCTTAATATCAGCGGGGGCGAGATTGATCGTGGTGCGCCCCCGCGGCCAATAATAACCGCTGTTTTGAATCGCCGTTACTACTCGGTCGCGGCTTTCCTTCACGGCGGCATCCGGCAGACCGACGATGATGATTTTTATATCGCCGTGACCACCGTTGACCTCGATTTCAACCTCGTAGGCGTCAACGCCGTAAACGGCTGCTGAGTATATCTTGGCCAGCATGGGGGGAACACCGCGAGATTGGCAGGCAAGGGCGCCCGAGAAAAGGTCAATTCCGCTTAGAGCGCCGGAATCGCCAAAAATGCCCTGCCGGTAGGACCAAAGTCCCCTATTCGGCGTGTGCGGAGTTGGCTAAAGTTCGCCGCAACAACAGGCCGGACCGGGTGTTGAAAAACAGGAGGATAAAACCGCCAAACCCATGGGGTGCGAACAGGTTAAACGAGCGCACTACTATTATTGAACGACACCCGTCCAAAGTCTGTCAGTAATGCGATAATTAATATTTAACGTTGTTAACTACTTTCGAAAGTGATAAGACCAATTATCGGCGCGCCTTCCCCACTTGCGGACGCGGGAAAACCAAAGGCCGGCCCACTTTACCCTTTCGATGAAAAGCTTTATGGCTGCTGAAGATAGCGATACTGGAATAAAAATTTACCTGCGCGAGATCGGGCAAATCCCGCTCCTGACCCCAGATCAGGAGATTGAGCTCGCTGCGAAGATCAAGAAGGGCGACCGCGAGGCTCGTGCCCTCATGATTCGCTCTAACCTTCGTTTGGTCGTCAAAATCGCGCACGATTATGCGAACCTGGGTCTTCCCCTGCTCGACCTGATTTCCGAGGGCAATATCGGCCTGATGAAGGCGGTGGAGCGCTTTGACCCAGCGAAGGGCGGCAAACTGAGCACCTACGCTGCGTGGTGGATCAAACAGTCGATCAAGCGTGCCTTGGCCAACCAGAGCAAGACGATCCGCCTGCCCGTCCATCTCGTGGACAAAATCTCGAAAATGCGGCGCGTTTCGCTGCAAATGAGCGAGGAGCTCGGCCGCGAACCGACTGATGACGAGCTCGGCGAAGAGATCGGCATCGCGAGCGGCAAAGTTTCGCAGCTGAAGACCGTCTCGATCCGGCCGGCTTCTCTCGACGCGCCGATCAGTGATGACGATTCGACGGAGTTCGGCGAGATTGTCGGCGACGAAGACGCCCAGACGCCGTTCGAGTTGCTGCGGGACAAGAATTTACGGAACGAAGTCGGCGGCCTGCTTGACGTGCTCGACGATCGCGAGCGAAAGATCATTTTCTCGCGGTTCGGTCTCGATGGCGGAAAGCCGAAGACGCTCGAGGAAGTCGGCAAGAAATTCGGCGTGACCCGTGAGCGCATCCGGCAGCTGCAAAATATTGCCCTTTCGAAACTGCGCCGCGCGCTCAGCAAGAAAGAGCGGCCCGTTGACGTGGAACTGCCAGTCGAAGCGTAACCGGTTCCCGGAACGAATTTTTGAAAACGCGCGGAGGGAACTTCCGCGCGTTTTTTGTTTTCAGGAGGGACTAAAGCGCCCGCCGGAGTTGCACGGAATCAACCTTGTCAGCCCCACCCAGCATGTCGCTGAGGACGATGAGATTATCGCCGGGCTCTGTCAGTTTTTCTTTCCTGAGATACTCGATCGCCGACTCGATCGTCACATTCGGGTCGTTGGCGAACGGGAGCATAATTGGGTGCGTCCCCCACCGGATAATGATTTGCCGAAAGACGGTCTCGTTCGACGTAAAAGCGAAGATGGGGGCGTTTTCCGGACGCAGATGGGAAACATATCCCGCCATCGTGCCGTGATGGGTGAAGACGACGAGCTTGGCCCGCGAAAGCGAATTGGCCAGGACGACGGCTGACGCACAGGTCTTCTCCCGTGCGTCCTCGAGCACCGCATCCGCCGAGTAACCGGCCCCGCCGCTTCGTTCGATCCGCCGCGCAACGCGATCGAAAACCTTCACGCACTCGACCGGATACCGCCCTGTCGAAGTTTCGCCGCTCAACATGATGGCGTCGGCCTGCTCAAAGACCGCGTTGGCCACGTCGGTGATTTCCGCCCGGGTCGGCACCGGGTTCTCAATCATCGATTCGAGCATGTGGGTGGCGACAATGACCGGCTTACCGATTCGGACACAGCGTTTCACAATCTTGCGCTGGATAATCGGCAGTTCTTCCATCGGGCACTCGATGCCGAGATCGCCGCGCGCGATCATCACGACGTCGGCCGCATCGATCATTTGGTCGATCTGCCGCACCGCTGATTGATCTTCAATTTTCGCCACGACTTTCGCGGCGCTTCGGGCCTTTTTCAGGACGCGGCGCAACGCCAGCAGGTCGCTCTTTTTTCGCGCGAAACTGAGCGCCACAAAATCGACCTTCAGGTCCACCCCCAGCGCGACATCCGCCAGGTCTTTTTGGGTTAGCGGCGGCAGGTTCACCCGTACGCCGGGCAGGTTGATGTGGCGCCGCGAACCGAGGACGCCCGGCGTCAGGACTTTGCAGCGAATCCGGTTCCGCTTTTTTTCGAGGACGAGCAAGCGCATGACGCCGTTGTCGACCAGCACAACGTCATCAACCGAGATGTCATTCACCAGGCCTTCGTAGTTCACGTCGACGGAATATTTTTCCTCGCTCCGCGCGCCGCGGACGGTGAACTCGAGAATGTCGCCGGGCTTGAGTTTCAAATTGGACTTCAGGTCGCCCGTGCGAATAGCCGGGCCCTGGGTATCGAGCAGGATAGCGACCGGGCATTCGGCCTCCGTCGCGATCTGGCGAATTCGCGGGACGATCCGTCGGACCCAATCATGCCGGGCGTGGCTCATATTTAGGCGGAAGACATCCGCTCCAGCCTTCATTAATTCGCGCAGCGTTTCGGGCTTTTCCGTCGCGGGTCCGAGAGTGCAGATGATTTTTGTGCGGCGCATCTATTTTAGGATTGGATTGTACTTTGAGAAAGCAAGGCCGTTGTCGATAACGCGGTTGCGAAAGATGGGCTGGCGGCGTTGACTGGCGCGGGATGCACCAGAGCTCGTTCGATAAGATGGCGGCGTTTCGCGACCGCTATCTGGCAGGGCGCGAAACTCAGCCGCTCACTATCCTTGATTTGGGAAGCCAGGACATCAACGGCTCCTATCGCCCGCTCTTCAGTGCGTCGGCCTGGAAATACGTGGGCGTCGACCTCGCCGCAGGCGCAAATGTCGATGTCGTGTTGAGCGACCCCTACGATTGGCGGGAGATTCCGCCTGAAAGTGTCGACGTCATCGTCGCGGGGCAGACTTTCGAGCACACGGAATTCTTCTGGGAGACGGCGCGTCAGATCACGCGGGCGCTCAAGCCGAACGGCATCTGTTGCATCATCGTTCCATCGAGCGGGCCCGAGCATCGTTTTCCGGTGGATTGCTGGCGGATGTATCCCGACGGTTTGCGGGCGGTGGCTCGCTACGCCGGCCTCATTGTCCTCGAAGTCGAAACGCAATGGGAGGACCTGCCCCAGTACGACACCGAGAGCAACAAATGGCACGACTCGGTGCTTGTCGCGCAAAAGCCCGTCGGGAATCGCTGAGGCTGATTCGGCTTCAAGGAGCGGCCGGTTGCAACCGCGAAGCAAACTAAACGGCGGCTTCAAACCGCCGTTTCGTGGAAGAGATGTCATCTGCGCGGGGCGGGAACGCGAGATCGTATCCAGGCAAATTCAGCGACAAATTAGGATTATAGAAAGGATCATTCAGTAGCTTCGCGCCCCACCTTTGTTGCATAAAGGCCGCGGCGTTCAGAAAATCGGTCTGCTCGTCCGGTGTGCGCTGGTGGCCACGCGACGCCGACTCGTGATGGATGAGATTCGCATACGGCGTCCAGACATTGCGATAACCGCATTCAATCAATCGCAGGCAAAAATCGATGTCGTTGAAAGTAATCCCGAGACGGGCTTCGTCGAAGCCACCGAGCTCGTCAAAAATCGCTTTTCGTACCAAAAGGCAGGCACCGGTAACCGCTGAAATATTTTGCTGAAGCATGGCGCGATTGAAATAGCCGGGATGTCCCCGCGGAATATTGGGAAAGGCATGACCAGCCACGCCGCCAAGCCCCAGGACGACTCCGCCGTGCTGCAAAGTTCCGTTGGGAAACCAGAGACGCGCGCCGACCGCGCCGACCTTTGGCTGCGCCGCATGGCTCACCATTTCGCCCAACCACCGCGGTTCATCCGCTTCGGTGTCATTATTTAAGAAGAGAAGAAGCTCGCCCTTCGCAATCGCCGCGGCACTGTTATTTAGCCGGCTGTAGTTGAAAGCACGGTCGTCCGACAAAACAAGGAGGTCCCCTGCGGCTTCGGCTGTCCGCAGATAAGCATGGGTGGCTTTCTCCGCTGAGCCGTTATCGACCACGATAATTTCGAGCGCGTCATAATCGGTCTTCTTGCGCAAACTTTCGACGCAGCGCTCGAGCAATTCGACCTGATCACGCGTCGGAATGATTACCGAGACGAGCGGCGCCGGTTTGGGCAAAGCGTAAACGAACCGGTGCGATTCATTGTTCTCCGGACAAGCCGTGACCCGGCCATCCCGCTTCCGGCGTTCCTGAAACTCGGCAAGAGCGCGGCGTGCCGCTTCCCTTGCGTACGGCTTCGCATCCGGCACCGCGGCCAGGCTCCCGCCTGCCATTCGCCAGTGGTAAAGAACGCGGGGAATATGGCAAATCTGCTGCGGCCTCAGCCGCTCGACGCAACGCAGCGCGAGATCGTAGTCCTGCGAGCCTTCGAAGCCCTCCCGGAACCCACCGATTTCCCGTAGCAGCTCAGTCCGGTAGACGCCGAGATGATTAATGTAGTTTTGCCCGAGAAACAGTTCGGCATTCCAATCCGGCTTGAAAAAAGGTGTCGAGCGCGCGCCGACTTCGTCGATTTTGTCCTCATCCGAATAAAACAGGCCGGCCTCCGGGTTACGCGAGATCTCGAGCGCGACTTGTCCGAGCGCATCGACAGTGAAAACGTCATCCTGGTCAAGCAACGCGCACCATTCGCCGGTGGCGAGCGCGAGCGCGGCGTTTGAGCAGGCAGAGATATGGCCGTTGCGCTCGCGGAACGTGACCTTGATCCGGCTTTCCTTCCGCGCGAGGCGCTCGAGCAATGGGCGCACTTTCGGATCTGTGGAAGCATCATCCGCGATGCACAGCTCCCAATTGCCATAGATCTGGTGACTGACCGAATCGATCGCGGCTTTGAGGAATTGCAGGGGTGGATTGTATACCGGGAGGACAACCGAGATTCGCGGCTGGCGCGGAAGATTTCGCAACTCGCGACGAAGACGACCGGTGTCAATGTTGCCGAATTGATGGAGCCATTCGACGTAACCCGTCGCAATGCTGGAATCGCGAGGGCGCCTCGGCTCGGCAACTTTTCTCAGCAGCTCCGCGAACTGTTTCGCGAACCGGCCCAGGGTAAAATGATGGCGGAAGGTGCGCAGTCCAGCAGCTGCGATCCGGTTAACGAGGTCGCTGTCAGTGACGCACCGTTCGATAGCGGCGGCCAGCGCTGCTGGATCGTTCGGAGGAACGAGGAGCCCGTTGCTTCCATCGCGCACCCACTCATCAATGCCGCCGACGTCCGCGCTGATCACTGCTTTGCCCAGGCCCATCGCTTCCAAAATCGTTATCGGCATTGTCTCGTCGCGAGAGGGGCAGACCAGAACGTCGGATTCTGCCAGCAATTCGAGCGATGTTTCGTGATCGCGTTCGCCAGTGAACTCAATGTCGATTAACCCCGCGGCCCGCTCTTTCACCTCGTCGGCAAATGGTTGCTCGAGAAAGCGTCCGACAAATTTGAATTTGGTCCTCGACGCAACTGCGCGCGGAAGTTTCCTGATTGCCTCGACCAGTATGTCCTGGCCCTTGCGCGGTTCGATGCTTGCGAGAGTGATGAACGTCTTCCGTTTCACGGTCGGCTGCGCTGTCCGCGCGCTTTTCGGTGTCGGAATTCCATAGGGCACCACCGCCACCGGCGTGCTGGTGAGTCCCTGGAAGACGCGAGCGGTTCGTTGGGTCGGCGTGACCAGCAACGTGGCGAGGTGGAGCATTGGCGCGATCTCTGGAATTTCACGAATCAAGCGGACGGCCACGAGCGTCTCGTGCAGATACCAGATCACGGGTTTATTTTCGGCCCGCGCCGCCCGGACCGCGTTCCAGCTCACAATCGTGTTAGCGACAACTACGTCGAACTCGGCCGCCAACCCGCGGAGTTTCGTTTGCCCGGATTCTTCCAATAGATCGCGGTGAATGGCGACCGGCACATCCTTCAGCAAATCCAGGATTGGGCCATGCTGAGGCGCAACCACCATCAGCTTCCATCCGTCGCGCTGGAGCGAGCGTGCCAGGTGTAAGAGCTGGATCGGCGCGCCGGTTAGCGTCGTCTCGTGGCTCACGAGCAGAACCGAAGGGCGCGAGCCTGACGTCGTACGCTTCACGTCTTCGTGCGGATAACTTCGGCGACCAGTTCGCGAAAATCGGCGCCGAACCGGTCTTCCGAAAGTTTCTTTTCGAAGGTGGCCCGGCCAGCCTGTCCGAGACGCCGGGCCGACTCCGGATTATCAATGACCCGCTGGATCGCACTGGCGAGCGCCTTTGGATCTTCCGGCCTAACGAGTAGAGCATCTTCTGCGTCGGTCAGGACTTCGGCAATCCCGCCGACTTTCGCCGACACAACTGCTTTGCCAAGAGACAACGCTTCCAGGATCGTCACCGGCAAGGCTTCGTCGCGCGAAGAGCAAACCAGGACATCGCAATGCCGGATCGCGTTCAGGGCTGCGGTATGGTCGCCTTCTGTATCGATCGACACATTTGGCAGACGTGCCGCCGATTTCTCAATCAGAGCGCCGAAATCCGGATCCATCACCCGGCCGACCAGTCGAAATTCCGCGACCTTTTTCACCCAATCGGGCAGGAGCGCCACGGCCTCCAGCAAGATGTCCTGGCCTTTCCGCGGTTCGATACTGCCGAGAAGGAGAAAGCGGAGCACGTCCGTGGGCCCCGTGCTCGTCTCCCCGTCTCCCTCGCCACGCGCGTCGGGAATTCCATATGGCGAGCAGGTCACGGGCGCTTCGGTGAACGGCCGGTAGACGCTCGCGGTTCGTTCGGTCGGCGCGAGGATTGCGTCGGCCAAGGGCAGAGCCGCGCGTAGTTTCGCCTCTTCGCGCAGGTAATGTTCCCCTACCTGGGTTTCATGCACCCACCAGATGACGGGAACCTTCGCTTCATGCGCAGCGCGGACCGCTCCCACACTCCGGACGGTATTAGCAAGGACACAATCGAAATCCCGCGCGAATTTGCCGAACGATTCATGCCCGGTTTCGCAAAGCGGGTCGATGATCAGGGGGATGCGTGCCGTCTCATATTTTTCGCGCAACGGTCCGTCGGCCGGGGCCATGACGGTGACAAACATCCCGTTACGCCGGCACCAACGGGCCAGATGCAGGAGTAGGATCGGCGCACCGCTCAGGGTCAGATCATGCGATATAAAAAGTAAATCCGGCGAAGCATCGGCGGGCGCGGCCCGCTGGACGGCGTGCATTCGGATCGGCGTCGGTGAATCGCGATGCAACCAGTCCCGCATGTTGTCCGGGAAATAGGGATCATGGGTCACGTATTCACCCCAGCGCTTCAGCAAAAACGTCGTCGCCCTGTCGATCTTGCGGCTGCGATTTTGCTTTTCGGTCGCGCCGATCGAGACGTGGCCGACATGTCGCAGGGTCGCGAACGGTGTGTAGACGCATCGCAGCCCCGCCTCGCGCAC
>JBJMXC010000065.1:0-3025 GCA_045809825.1 Chthoniobacterales bacterium
GATCGCCGCGTGATGATCGACCTTTGCCGCGAGGCCGCTGAGAAACTCGACATGATCCACGAAGGCTCGGCCCGCGTCCGGCTCGAAGTCTTGCCCGACAATTCGAAGTCGTCCGGGAAATGGTGACCTAGGCCGGCGCGATCGGCGGCGGCAATGGTATCGCCGGCGGTGGCTCTGATGGCGGAATAACTGTTTCCGGAAATCCTGTCCCGGCCCAGACATCGTAGGCGTCGCCGAACTGCCGCAGAAAAAGAAACTTGAAGGCGGCCAGCCAGACGATCGCCGGGAGGAGCAGGACCGTGCTGACGTAAGGGAGACCGCCGATGCAACACGTTAAGCAGGCGACCAGTGTCCCCGCTACGGCTACCGCGACCGCCAGGACGAGCCCAAAAAGGAAAAACAAAACGAACGGACCCGGATGGGCCGCGATAAGCCTCGCGACATCGGCGAGCGCTTCCCGGGCAAGGCATCGACGGCGATACATGACGGGGACCATGAATTGCGTGACGATCGCGACGAGCACGGCGAAGACCAGCCAGATCACGCCCACGATAATTAATCCGATGACGAAGCCGACGTTCGGTCCGTCGTTGTTCGATCCGCCGAACAAACCCCAGACGAAAAATCCCGCGATCACGACGAGGACGAGTGTTGCCATTCCTACGACGAGCATGAAGAGAAAGAAGCTGTTGCCTTCCCGGCGAAACTCCCGCCAGGGCTCTGCGATCGCGGCGCGGTTTTTCACCACGCAATCGGTGAAAATAAAACGGCCCCGCGACGAGACCCACATCCAGGCGATGGTGAGTACCGCGACGAAGACAAAAATGACGACAAATATTGCGATGAGCCACGGCGTGATGTCCCAGTTTCCCGGCCAATCGCCGCTTTTCGTGACGTTGTATTTCCAGTCGCCTCGATTGAGCTGACCCAGCCGTGAATAGTTGAAACCGCCACCCCATGAACCGGCGATAAATGCGGCAAACGCGATCGTCAGCCATTTCACAAAATCGAACGGGCGAAACAGCACCGTCTTCATCCATTCGAACGCGACCCCAAACGGAGCGAAGATCTCGATTTTTGCCGGCGTCTCGTCCACACCCGCATTTCATGCGCTGCCGGCGCCGAATTCAAGCAACAAGGAGCGGCGATTTCTAAATCGCCGTTTTCTGCTTTCATTGGAATATTAACCGCACCCGAAAATCCCATCCCGCTCCGCCCGAGATTTGCCCTGTCTGCGGCGAAGACGTCCCGCGCCGCTCCCTCGCCTGCCCCGAATGCGGTGCCGATCACAATTCGGGGTGGCGAATTGACTCGGCGGATGGCCTCGATCTGCCGGATGACAATTTCAATTACGACGAGTTCGTTCGCCGTGAGTTTTCAAGCGGCCCCAAACCCGCCGGGATGAAAATGATCTGGTGGATTACCGCGATCGTCCTTTTCGCAATTTCGATCGCAGTGTTTATCTTTCGCGGCTGAGCGATGCCCCTGCACCCTCTCGACGCCGCGGTGAATGGGCGACCGCGTTGACTTGGATCGGTTTGATTCTAGTTTGCGATGCCGGCGCGGCGCCGGCGCCAAAGCCGTGAAGAGCGTCCTTTTCGTTTGTACCGGGAACATCTGCCGAAGCCCAATGGCAGAGGGACTTTTCCGCCGTTTGCTCGGCAACCGGAAAGATATCGAAGTCGCTTCGGCCGGTGTCCACGCGGTCCGCGGACAACCTCCGAGCCTGCATGCAGTTCACGTTTGCGAGCAGGAAGGCGTCGATATTCGCGGACTCCGCAGCCAGCCGCTCACCGCCACCCTCATCGATCGCGCCACCCACATTTTCGCGATGACGGGCGCGCATCTCGAAACAATTCACGCCTTCTTCCCGCAGGCGGCGGAGAAGACGTATTTGCTCCGTGAATTCGAAGAGCCCGGCCAGACCGTCTGGCGCGATGTCCCCGACCCCATCGGGTGCAGCCGCGATGTTTACACCGTCTGTGCCGAGACAATCAAAAACGCTTTACCCACCGTGCTGGCGTTCGTAGAACAAAGCGAACTCGCCGTCCCCGGGAAATCGCGCGGCGGCGGCACTTCATCTTTCACCATGGCAGATCCCGATATTTCGGCCGGCTTCGGCGCGTCATCCACGTCGCCCGGCGGACCATTGAGCAAAGTTGATCCGGAAATTTTCGCCGCGATCCAGGCCGAGGAAAAACGCCAGCGCGAGAACATCGAGCTGATCGCGTCGGAAAATTTCACCAGCCGTGCGGTCATGGAAGCGCAGGGCAGCGTCCTTACCAATAAATACGCCGAAGGTTATCCGAAGAAGCGGTGGTATGGCGGTTGTGAGAACGTCGACACCGTGGAGCAGCTCGCGATCGATCGCGCGAAGCAGCTTTTCGGTTCCGAGCACGTCAACGTCCAGCCCCACAGCGGTGCCCAAGCCAACATGGCCGTTTACTTCTCGGTCCTAAAACCGGGAGACAAAATCCTCGCAATGAACCTGGCTCACGGCGGCCATCTCACTCACGGTCATCCGGCGAATTTTTCCGGTAAATTTTACCAGGTCTCGCAATACGGCGTCAGCGCGGAAACCGAGCAGATCGACTACGACGCCTTGCAGAAACAGGCCGAGGAAGTCCGCCCCGCCATGATCACCGCCGGCGCCTCCGCTTATCCGCGCATCATCGATTTTCCGCGGCTCCGCCAAATCGCCGATTCCGTCGGCGCGCTCCTCTTCATCGACATGGCCCACATCTCCGGGCTGGTGGCGGCGGGCCAGCATCCAACTCCGATTCCCCACGCCCAATTCGTAACGACGACCACGCATAAAAGTCTTCGCGGTCCGCGCGGCGGCATCGTCATGTGCACGGCCGAACATGCGAAGGCGATCGACGGCACTGTGTTTCCCGGCGTCCAGGGCGGCCCACTTATGCACGTCATCGCGGCGAAAGCGGTCTGCTTTCACGAAGCGCTCCAGCCGGGATTCCGCGATTACCAGCGCCAGGTCGTCGTGAACGCCAAGGCGCTCGCCGCCGCC
>JBJMXC010000066.1:0-4646 GCA_045809825.1 Chthoniobacterales bacterium
CTCTTCGTTCTCCAGAACACCATCCAGTGGATCAAGGCCATCTCGATCGAGGACGACGCCGGCAAGGTCAGTTCCCGCGGCCATTTCAAACCGATCAGCTCACCGCGTTACCTGAACGACTGTCACGAATACATTTTCCACCTCACCCCGGAAGGAAAGACGCCGATCGACCGGCTCGCGCTCGGCGTTCCTTACGCCGACAAAAGCAACATCGCCCGCTGGAGCCATACCAAAGGAGGCGACCGCCGTTGCCGCGGCAACACCTGGTTCATCCCCTATCAAACGATCCAGCGCCGCGCGAAGGAACGCCCGCATCCGGCCACTTTCCCGGTCCAATTAGCCGAGTGGTGCATTCGCCTTCACGGCATCGATCGCGTCGCATCCATGCTCGATCCGTTCCTCGGCATCGGAAATTCCGCGGTCGCTGCGAAGGCGTGCGGCGTCAAAAACTTCATTGGTTTCGAGATCGATGAACAATATCTCGCCGAGGCGAAACGAAGATGTCGGCCAGAGTCAAGACGCCAACCGAAATAAGTCCCAAAAAGCGTTGACCGACCCGCGGGCGCACGGGTATACCGGCACCGGTCCCAAACCCCCATCCCCTTATGAACAACTTGCTTTTTCGGCGTGCGAGCGCGCTTGCCTGCATTCTCGTGATCTGTCTCGCAACGCGCGGTTTTGCTGTCGAAGCGCTTTTATTGCAAGACACCTACGTCGATAACAGCACGAACGGTGGCAAATCGGCACCTAACAACTCGAATTATGGGGCCGGCATGGACCTGAGGGTCTTTAAAGGCAACGGTAAGATCGGCCGGACTTTCCTCAAATTCAGCCTCGCCACTTTGCCGCCCGGAACTTTGCCCAGTGACATTGCGCATGCGCGACTCCGTTTCTGGCTAAACGCTAATAGCACCGAGGGCGGCTCCGTTACACTTAGCCCGGTAACAACGGCATGGGACGAATACACGCTGAAGGATAACTCTACTGGAACACTTACCTTCAGTTCCGCGAAGCTGCCCGAATTACCGATAAGTTCCGTTAACAACTTTGTTAGCATCGATGTTACCGACTGGGTGAAGGCATGGCTCAGCGGCGCGCTGGTTAACGAAGGCGTGGTCGTCGAGCCGAGCGCATTGACAACTTCCCTTAACGTCGCCTTTGATAGCAAAGAATCCAACCAGACCAGCCACGAACCACGCCTCGAAATCTCGCTAAGCCGCATAGGACCAATAGGATTAATAGGACCTGGGGGGCCGCAAGGCCCACAGGGTGTCGCCGGGCCAGCAGGACTTACAGGAAATGCCGGCCCAGCTGGAACGACTGGTCCAGCCGGCGCGCAAGGTCCCGCCGGTCTGCCGGGTTCTCCTGGTTCACCAGGCGCCATAGGTCTCATGGGGCCTATAGGACCCATCGGCCCCTCAGGGGAGACCGGTCCGCCCGGTCCACCGGGGCCCGCGGCGGTCTGGCCCACCCGGATCGCTCCTCAAGGCGATCTGGCCATGGGCGAATTCACCCAAGGACCCAATCCATAAAAATGTAGCGCTTTAGATTTCGATTTCCCCCAGATGAGATTCCCCTCTCGAAACAAGCACCGTGCGCATTGTACCTTTCGCGTATCGACGACCGTGCTGGCGATCGCCGTGCTTCCATTCCTATTGCATGCCAGGGCGCCGTCCTGGTGGACGCAACGCGGCGTGCTCGTCGAAAACAAAGCTGCGGATGACTACGCAGAGGCTAATCAAGGCCAGTTAAAGAACATTGCGCGCGCGGCCGCGGTGGAGATGGACGCGAGACTGACAGGAGGCGCCGGAGACAATATCCATCGTTTGATCGCCAGTTGGTCGGTCGTTGATACGCGGACGAATGACTTCGCGCCGATTAATCTGGGACAACTAAAGAATATCGCGAAACCCTTTTACGACCGGCTGATTTCGGTCGGCCTCCCTGAGGTTTATCCCTGGCTAAGATCGCAGAGTCTTGCGGACGACTTCGCCGTCGCAAATATCGGACAGGTCAAGAATCTATTTAGTTTTGGCATTCCCGCCGCAAACGTCCTCGATGACGCTCGCGGAGATCGGCTCGCTGCCAATGACGCCTCCGCGAACCTTGCGGTCGAATCTCATTCGGTCTGGATCTGGGGCGATCATCTCATAAGCGGAACAGACTTCGAGCGAAACTTCCCGCGCCGGATCACCGAGCTTTCGGCGGTCAAAGCCGTAACTGCCGGAGAACATCATCTCGCGACGCTTCACGTCGACGGCAGCGTCAGTGTCTGGGGCGACAACGACGCCGGTCAACTCGGTGATGGCACCAACGTCAGCCGACCGGCGCCCGCCCTGCTTTCAAACTTGTCGAACATCACTTCGATAAAAGCCGGCGGCTGGCACACCCTTGCCTTGCAGCAAGACGGCACGATCCTCGCCTGGGGCGATAATGCCTACGGGCAACTGGGGACAGGAGATACTAATGGTTCGCTGGTGCCTACGCCGGTTATCGGACTCGATAACATCATCAAGATCTCGGCGAGTGCTTTCCGAAGTGTCGCCCTCAAGATAGATGGCACAGTCTGGAGCTGGGGCTACGAGCGTTACAACGGCGTAGACGTATACGATCCTACGCCACTCCTCGCGCCGAGCCTCGCCGATGTTCTTGAGATTGCTGCCGGTTACGAACACACCGTGGCTGTCAAATCGGACGGCACCGTCTGGGTATGGGGTTCGAATTACTCCAACCAACTGGGCAACGGCAGCTCTCGATCTATCTATCAAGCCGTTCCTCTCCAGGTTCCCGGTCTTTCTAATATTACTAAGGTAGCGTCGAGCTACGATCATACTCTTGCTATAGCGAATGACGGAACCGTCTGGGCGTGGGGTTACAACGCCTTCGGACAACTTGGCGACGGCACGAGTGACCAAAAGCCAACGCCAGTGCGCGTCGCTGGTCTTACCGACATTATCGCTATTGCCACGACTTACTCCTCTTCCTTTGCCATGAAAACCGATGGCACCGTTTGGGCGTGGGGCGATTTCGCGCCGGGAGTACTGCCAGGCACCAATCCCCGCGTGCCGCAACAAGTCGGACTGGGTCTTTTCGATAGCAATCACAATGGGATGGATGACCGTTGGGAAATCCACTTCTTCGGCAACCTCGATCAGGCTGGCGATGCGGATTTCGACGGCGACGGAATCTCCAATCAGGCCGAATATCTCCGAGGGACTGATCCCACCGATTATTATAACGGCGCTACCCCCGTCATCGAGATTGCGGGCGGTAACAACCAACTCGGCGCGCCGGGCACATTTCTAACCAAGCCGTTCAAGGTCAGAGTCCGCAATGCGGCAGGACAGATTCTGGTAAACGCTCCGATTAAATTCGCGATCGCGAACAGGCTTGGTGGATTAGCCACGATCGGGGGAGGCGCGCAGCAACAAGCGATCCGAGCACGAACGGACGGGAATGGAGAGGCCTTTGTGTACCATGCCCTGCCCAATATCGCTGGGACTAGCACGCGCACGACTGTCGCAGCCGGGGATACCATAATTCTCGCAGCGGTTACATTCCGTGCCATCACTCCATTCTCGCCGCCGCCACAGCCTACGCCGCCGCCTGACCCCAACGCCAGTCCCACGCCAACGCCGGACCCGTCAGCTACACCGATAGCTCCCTATCGTCATGCAATCATAGATCTTGGAAAGGACGTCCACCCGCTCCGGATTAATAATAAGGGCTGGATCCTGGCGCAGGGTTACGACTCAAACGGAAACTGGGGAAATTTCCGGTGGAAAGGCGGAGTGCTCGAGCAACTGAATTATTCCGGCCCCAATACGATCGTCCAGCCACAGGACATGAACGACGCGGGTGCCGTAGTCGGACTCTTCTCTAGCAACGGTTCATGGCTGAGTAACAAAGAGAACGAACTTTTTGCCGGTCTTCTTTGGCCAGCTGACAATGCAAATGCGGTAAAGATTTCCGCTCCCTCCGCACCACGGACCTTCGAGCCCCAGATCCCGGGGACATTTCGAAAAGCCGAGCTCAGCGCGGTCAACAACCGCGGTGATGTCTACGGTGAGGCATGCACGGGTACGGTCAGAGGCTTTGCGAACCACACGATTATGGTCATGAACGCATTGATCTGGCCTGGCGGCGTCGCGCCGCCCGAACAGCTAAGTTTTGCGACGGCGACTAATAATCCTCCCGACTCCCATCTTTCCAGCTGGCAAGGCACGAGCGACAGGATCTCACGGGCTAATGGCGCCCGGCACTACATCGGTCGCAAAACCACCTCCTACACCGCCGACGGGGTCTTGCAGGAAACCTCCACCGGAATGATCGACGGTCAGGCAGCCGACTTCGAGCCCATCGACCTCAATGAAAGCGGCATCGTTGTCGGAAACAAGCCATCAAACGGCCCCATGGTGATTCGAACTTTGGGCTCGCCAACCCCCGCCGACGTCCAAGTGCCTAACACATTCCCCATTGCGATCAACGATCACAGCCGTCCATCGACCGCGACCGGCGACCAGGTTTCTCCCACAGCGACCCCCCAACCAACGCCCATTCCTGCCCCCCAGGTTCTTGCATGGACCGGGAACGCGTTGGCGCTGTGGGAGCTCCAGTCCGATGGCCAAACATGGCATCCTTTTGGC
>JBJMXC010000067.1:0-16079 GCA_045809825.1 Chthoniobacterales bacterium
ACGCAGTGTGCTTTTGCGCGTCTGGATCATCTTCGCTTTCACCATGATTTTTTGGGCGCTCTGGGACCAGAGCAGTGGCGGCGAATGGACGATCCAGTGCCAGCACATGGACTTGAAGTTTCTCGGCATCAATTTCCTGCCGGAACAGGTCAACGTAGTGAACGGCCTTTTCATCCTCGCGATGATTCCGTTGTTCAACTATTGGCTTTACCCTGCGATCGACCGCGTTTTCCCAATTACCCCGGTGCGCAAGATCGGGATCGGGTTATTCCTTACCGCGCTCTCCTTTGTCGTTATCTGGTGGATCCAGCTCGAGATTGATCACGGCGGAACCCCCAACGTCGGCTGGCAATTTCTCGCGTATATCATCCTCTCGGCCGGCGAAGTCATGGTGTCGATCACCGGGCTGGAGTTTGCCTACACCCAGGCGCCGAATCGAATGAAGAGCCTGCTCATGGCCATGTGGTTGCTCTCGATCGCGCTGGGCAACCAAATCCCATCTATTATCAGCTTCCTAATTCCGAAGCTGAAAGCGGCCGGCATGAATCTGGAGGGCGCCAATTACTTCCGCTTCTTCACCTATCTGATGCTCGCTACCTCTGTGATCTACGTTTACGTCTCGCGCCATTACAAGGAGCGGACGTATCTCCAGTCGCAGCTCGACGAAGACGAACGCGCCACCGAACCGATTCTCGCGGGCGGCACGCCGACCTAACCAACTATGAAACTCGTTACTTACTTACTCGCAGGAGCGGTGTCGCTGTGTGCGAGCAATTTATTCGCGACGCCGGAAGACGATCGCTTCCAGAAACTGGCCAAGGATTACATCGAAGGATTGCTCGTCGCCAATCCGGAATACGCGACTTCCCTGGGGGATCATCGCTTTGACGACAAGCTGACGGATTACTCCCCCGAGGCGATCGCGAAGGAACTTAAGCGCGCGAAAGATTTCAAACAGCAACTCGAAGGATTTAGCGATCTGACAAAGCTAACCGGCCCGAACAAGGTCGACGTGCGCCTGCTCAAGGACAATATCGATAATGAAATTTTCGGGATCGAAGAGCTGAAGGAGAACGAATGGAATCCGCTCCTCTATAACGAGAGCCTGGCGAACAGCCTCTACCTTTTGGTGGCGCGCGATTTTGCCGCGCCGGAGAAACGCGCGGCCAGTATTAAGGCGCGCCTCGAGAAGATCCCGGCCGTGATCGCACAGGCGAAGGCGAACCTGAAAAACCCGCCCCAGGTTTACACCGAAACAGCCCTCGACCAGACCCAGGGCGCCATCTCGCTGATCAAGGAAGGTCTCAACGAAACGCTCGACAAGGCACCAAAAGCCAAGACCGACCTGGCGCCTATCCAGGAGAAAACAATCGCGGCGTTGAACGATTATAAGACCTGGCTGAAGAACGATCTTCTCCCGCGGTCGACCGGCGATTTCCGCATCGGCGCCGACAAGTTCCGCAAGAAACTCCGCTTCGCTCTGGCCTCCGACATGTCGATGGAAGACCTAATGAAAGCGGCCCGGACCGATCTCGAACAGACGCAAAAAGCGATCTATGAAACGGCGTTGCCCCTCTACAAAAAGCAGTTCCCGACGGCGGATGAGGCGACGCTGGCGGATCGCAAAAAAGTTACGGCTGCCGTGCTTGATAAGCTGGCGGAGCAGCGCCCGACCGACGCTACGATCGTCGATTATGCGAAGACCGTCCTGAAGGAGGCGACCGACTTCGTGAAAGCGAAACAGCTAATCACGGTACCAACAACACCGGTCGACATTATAGTTATGCCCGAATTCAAGCGCGGCCAGGCAATTGCCTACTGCGATTCGCCCGGGCCGTTGGAAAAGAACGGCAAGACTTTTTTTGCGGTGGCGCCCACGCCGGACGACTGGAAAGCCGAGCGGAAGGATTCGTTTTTTCGGGAGTACAACAACTTCATGATCCGGGACCTCACGGTCCACGAAGCGATGCCGGGGCATTATCTCCAGCTCGCGCATTCGAATGAGTTCAAGTCGCCCACCCTGGTCCGCGCGATCTTCCAAAGCGGAACGTTCATCGAGGGATGGGCTGTCTACGCGGAGCAATTCATGGCCGAAGCAGGCTACGGCGGACCGGAAGTGAAAATGCAGCAGCTCAAGATGCGGCTCCGGGTCATCTGCAATGCCATCATCGACCAATCGATCCACGCCGGAAACATGAGCGAACAGGAAGCGCTCGACGTGATGATGAAGGAAGGTTTTCAGCAGGAAGGCGAGGCCGTCGCCAAGTGGAAACGGGCGCGTCTGAGTTCCTCGCAGCTCTCGACTTATTTCGTCGGCGTGACCGAGCACTTGGCGATGCGCGAACAGGCCAAAGCGCGCGACGGCGCCAAGTTCGACCTGAAGAAGTACAACGACACGGTCGTTTCGTTCGGAAGCCCGCCGGTGAAATACGTACGCGAGATGATGGGGCTGTAGCCGTCGCTACACCTCAGGTCCGACGCGTTCTTTTCGGTTTGCTCGCCATCAGCTTGGCCAGATGATCCAGATTGAAGATCCGGCGATCGCCGGTCTTTGTTTCACAAAACATCACTTCGTACCAGCCCTGCATCCGCTCAGCCACGTATCGTTTGCCGCGAATCTGAATTGGTTCCCGCGCGATCACCCGATGGATCACTTTTTCGTAAGCCGAACGCGGCCAATGCCGCATGCGCCGGCGGTTCCAATTCCACTCGTGGCCGGCGTCGTCGTAGGCCTCAGGACGATCCGGAAAATCCAGCAACGATCGCGCATCGCCGTCGAAGACTGCTTCGATGTGACGGAGCGTTTCGAGATCTCCGACTCGACGAACGCTGGCGCGAAAAGGCCGGAGGGTTTCTCGCGCAATTTCCCTCAGGCTGAGTTGCCGGCCATCGCGCAGTTTCCAGATCGGCTCGTTTACGTCGGACTTGAACGGATCGTGCGCGAGCGATTTTCCGGTGACTCGCCACCCCTTTCGAGAGGAATGTTTTTGAAGACGAAACGGAGTGAACCGCGGAATATCATGCGCTTCCAATTGCCCGAGACTGTAATCATCCCAGCCGCTCGCTACTTCGGCAGCCCCCGCGATGAACGCGCAGGTGGCCAGCATGAGCGCGGCGTCGGGAGTGAAGTCCGCCGTCACTTCGATTCGTTTCCCGCGCGGACGAACGCCCACAGCCGAGCTCTTCCGATTGGCCGCGAGCAACATCACCGGCGCCGGCAAAATGTGCGCGAGTAAATAGCCGAGCCGCTTCGCGTCGCGCACTGGCGAGGCATGTTGGCTTTGAAAAGAAAAATTGTAATGGGTGCTGAATCCCTGGAGGCGGGCCTTGCACTTATTGCGCCTGGCCCAGCGCCGTAATTCTTCGCCGACGAAATGAATTTGCTCCCAGAGCAGCCGGGTCGCGCGATAACAGCAGCCGGGCTCCAGCTCCACGATCGGCGTGGCGACCTCAATCACGCCGGTGTCAAAATAGATCGCGCCGCCTGAAGGCAGTTGGAACGAACGGCCGGTGCGGGGCAGCATTTTGCGACCAATAAGATTCTGGGCGGTGCCGAAGATTTTCTCGGGCAGCTTCCGCACGTCATCAATTAGGAGACTGAACTCGGCCTCGAGCCCAATAACGGCGCGGGGCGGCGGAAGATGAACGTGCGCGCCGGCTTTCGAGCGGTCTTGTTTCAAGATTCGCTGCATTCCCGCGGGACGACCGTGAGATACCCCAGGTCAACCTGAAGATGATCGTCCCCCTCCTGGTACGCGCGGACCGCGACCTCGGCGCCCAGTGTCGCCGCGATCTCCCCGTAACGCCTGATTGATTTTTCGTCGTTGAGATAAGTGTCGCCGACGCGATAGATATCGGCCGCCGTGCCCCAGCTGTGGAGGGACGGCCGCCCTCTGTTAATTCGGTGTAACGGCGATCGGTAGCCGCCATTCGCACTAACGAACACGGGCGCCTCGACTTCGCGCCGGAAATCCTCGAGGTACCGCGCCAAAGCCAGAATCGCGCAAGGGACGTGGTGCGGGAACGGACCAAGGAGCAGGGGATTCTCGCGGGAATCGACAGTGATCAATTCCGATAAAGCGAAATGCGCCGCCACCCGCAGCGCATGCGCGTCCTTCCAGCTTGTCACTTCGAAAAAAAACCGTGGCAGATGATGAACAACACCTCCCTCATTTGCCACTGCCTCACCCGGACGCAGCGCGGCGCGATGTTCCGCAGATAGGGTGAGCCCGTCCACAGCGCGTAATCCTTCCAAAAGCTTCACTTGTTCACCTCTGCTCCGGTCAGGCCGCCAAATACCGCCTCGGAGATCTTCGCAATAGTTTCGCGGCGGCCGTCCGAATCGGCCGGGACTTCGGTGAGGACGACAAGAATGTAGGGTTCGCGCTCGGGCAGATAAACGATGCCGGCGTCATGACACGCCGTGGAAATTTCGCCGGTTTTGTGCGCGACGCTGACATGCGCGGGCAGCGGGGCCGGGATCATCGAGTTAAAGCGCTGCTGGAGCAGAATATTGATTGCGCGTTCGCGGCTGGGCTTTGACAGGAAGTCGCCCCGGAGGGTCGCAAACAGCTCGAGGAGCCCGTCCGCGGTCGTTTCGTTGTTGAAGTTTTGGCCGTGGGCCTTGGTGTCATCAACCCCGCGCCGCAGCTCGAGGCCGTTCACGCCGGCCGATCGCAGGACGTTGCGCACGTACTCCACCGTCAGGTAATCGAGAAGCAGATTGGTAGCGAGGTTGCTGCTGGAAACAATCATCCATTCCGCCAGGTCGGAAATTTTCGCGGTCCGCCCGATCAGGCGATGGAGCGCGGCATAACCATCTGACTCGGCATCGATCCGAAACGGCGTGTTATCGATTGCACTGAAAAAACGGTTCCGGACATGCAGGGTGTCGGCGGGATCGATTTGCCCATCGTCCACGGCTTTGCCGATCGCGAGAAGGACGGCGACTTTCATCGTGCTGGCGGCGTGAAAATAACGGTCGCCATGAAGCGAGAACCGAAGCCCGGTTTCGTAATCCCGGACTGCGACAGCATAGGCGGTGGCCTTGCTCTCGCTCATGATCGCCTGGCACTTTTTTCGCAGGGTTTCGGTCTTTTCCTCGGCTTCCATCATAGGGCGGGCTGCTATTTACAACGGAGATGAAGGGTCGCAAAGTCCGGCCATGCCGCACGTGGCCACATGGATTCGGGCGAAAGACGACAAATGGTTTCGTCGCGCCTTTTCGAAGCACCCGAATGTGCGGCTCTGGAACGCGCGGACCCAGCAGGTGCCGCTTGAGAAGATGCACGGACTGCTTCTCAGCGGAGGTCCCGATATCGCCCCTGAATTTCTGAATCAACCGGTCCCGGACCCGTCGATCCTGGATGCGGACACGGAGCCCGACCGCGACCGCTGGGAATTTGAGGCGATAAAGAACGCGGTGGGACGCGGTCTGCCCGTCTTTGCGATCTGCAAGGGCATGCAGGTAATGAACGTCGCGCTCGGCGGCACCCTTCGTCTCGACATTCCTGGTCATAACGCGCCAGAGATGAAGGAACGAAATATCCAACCGCTCCGGACCGACCAATCGGCCGCCCATCGTCTCGCGCTGGTCAACAGCTCCCATCACCAGGCGGTAGATCGGCTCGGCGACGGTTTCGAAGTCGAAGCCTGGTGCACGACCGACGACATCATCGAGCAAATGCGGCTCCGCGATTATCCTTTTGGCCTGACGGTCCAATATCATCCGGAGCGAGGCGAGGGATACGACGAGCTCTTCGCCGATTTTGTTGCACACCTCGGGAACGATTCGTCAAAGCACTAGGCTGCTAGCCATGTCCACGCCGCAAAACACGATCGCGATTGTTTACGATTACGACCAAACCCTCAGCCCGAGCTACATGCAGGATGAGACGGTTTTTCCGGCGTTCGGAATCAACTCGGAAAGTTTCTGGCGGCACTGTTCCGAGCTGGTGCGCGACGACGGCTACGACAATGAGCTGGCTTACATGAAAGTGCTGCTGGACACCCTCGGCATGGACCGGCCAACGAACGCCGACCTGAAGCTGCTAGGCGAGAAGTTGAATTTTTATAAAGGCATCCCGGAAATGTTTGAAGAGTTCCAAAACGGGCTGCTTAAGGAGGATCATCTCGCGCACGGAATTTCCGTCGAGCATTACATCATCTCGTCCGGGCTGAAGATCCTGATCGATGGCAGCCGGCTCCGGCCGTTTGTGCGCGCAGTCTTCGGGTGCGAATTCGACGTCGACGAGCAGGACCGGATCACATTTCCGAAACGGGTTATCAGCCACACTCAAAAAACCCAGTACCTTTTCCGGATTAACAAGGGCCTGCTCGATATGTCGGAGGATGTGAACGATCACATGGATGCGGCGATTCGCCCGGTACCGTTCCCAAATATGATTTACGTCGGCGACGGTCCGACCGATGTGCCGTGTTTCACCGTGATGAAAAAGAACGGTGGAGAAGCAATCGCCGTTTATAACCCGGACGATCCGAAACGCGTTGGTTTCAAAAAATGCTATCAGCTTTCGACCCATGCCGATCGCGTGAAGCACATAGCGCCGGCTGACTATCGGCGTGGCACACATCTGCGGATGCTTTTGGAAGAGATGGTCGAGGAGATCGCCGACCGGATTGTTGCGCAGCGAAAGTCGGCCATCGAAATCGGCACCGTGAAGGCGCCGAAGCACTAGCGTTGTAGCGGCGGTCTATGACCGTCGGCCTCGTCTTTCGGTGAAGCGGATGGACGGTCATGGACCGCCGCTACGGAAGCGGATTAATCGCCGCGATAGACGCAACGCGCCGTTGGCGTCTCGTGGACGACGATTTCGCAGAGACCCGGGCACTGCGCCTCGAGCTTCTGCCAAAACCAGGCTGCCATGTTCTCGATCGTCGGGTTCTCCAGACCGGGAATCTCATTCAGGTAAGAATGATCGAGTTGTTCCATGAGCGGCTTCATCGCCTGGGAAATTCGGGCATGGTCGTAAACCCACCCGACCTCGGGATCGATTTCGCCGTCTACCGAAATTTCCACCTTGAAGCTATGCCCGTGCATCCGCCGGCACTTGTGACCTTCCGGCGCCTTCGGCAGCGTCTGGGCCGCTTCGAACTGGAAGTCTTTAGTCAGCCGGGCGTGCATGCCTGACGACTTACACACCGCGCTGCGTCGGCGTCCAGATGAACTTGTGCATCTGCAACTGGAACCGCACCGAAAGGCGGTCGGACAGGATCCATTCCACGATCTCACGCGGATCAATCCGGCCGAAGATTGGAGAAAAAAGGACGGCGCGACAACGCTCGTTCAACCGAGACTTTCTCACCTGCTCCCGTGACCATTCATAATCTTCGCGCGAACCGATCACGAACTTCACTTCGTCGCGTTCGGTGAGATGTTCGATGTTTGAAAACAGGTTGCGGTCGCACTCTCCGCTGCCGGGCGTTTTCAGATCCATGATCCGATGGACGCGCGGATCGATGCCCGCGATATCGTGCGCGCCGCTCGTTTCCAACAAAACGGTGTGGCCGGCGTCGGCCAGCATTGTCATGAGCGGCAATACGTTTTTTTGGAGAAGCGGTTCGCCGCCCGTGACTTCCACCAAAGGACAGCCGAATTCCGCTACCGCGGCGACAATTTCATTCAGTGTCCGCTTTTTCCCGTCGTAGAAGGCATATTCGGTGTCGCAGTAATTGCAGCGCAGGTCACAGAAGGTCAGCCGAACAAACACACACGGCTCGCCCGCCCAGGTGCTCTCCCCCTGGACCGAGTGATAAATTTCATTAACCGTGAGCGTCTTCTGGCGCTCTGTTTTCGTCTCTTCCATTCGGCGTTGGACGTTGGGCGTTCGGCGTTCGACGTTTTCTTCCCTTTTCCGAGCTGAAGTTACCTCAATGCCCAATCGAATCGACCAATGTTTCGCCGCGCTCCGTGAGCGAAACGAGAAAGCTTTTGTCGCCTATATCTGTGCGGGCGATCCAGATTTGTCGCGTACCGTCGAACTGTCTCTCGCCCTTGAAAAATTCGGCGTCGATGTCATCGAGCTCGGCATTCCCTTTTCCGATCCCCTGGCCGACGGGATTGTGAACCAGCTAGCCGCCCAGCGTGCCTTGCAGGCCGGCACGTCAGTCCCTGTTGTTCTTAATTGCGTCCGCGAAATCCGGGCCCGCTCGGAAATGCCGATTGTTCTCTACACGTATCTGAACCCAATCTTTCAATTCGGCTTCGACAAATTTCATCGCGAGGCTGCCGCCGCCGGGGTCGATGGAATTTTGATTCTTGATTTGCCGCCGGAAGAAGATCAGCCGAGCGACGGGCCATTGCATATTCGCCTGGTAGCGCCGACAACTCCGGCCAGCCGGGTCACCGAAATTTGCGCCAATGCTGCGGGGTTTATCTATTACGTCTCCCGGGAAGGCGTGACGGGCGCCCAAACCAGCGTGAATTCTACTGTCGGCGATCGGATTCGCGAGATCCGAACGCACACGAAGTTGCCAATTGCAGTCGGCTTCGGGATTTCCACGCCAGAGCAGGCGCGCGAAGTGGCGCAGATTGCGGACGCGGTGGTGGTCGGCAGCGCGATTGTGCAAAGGATCAGCGAAAACGCCACGGTGCCGGATCTCGCCGCGCGAATTGGCGAATTCGTTTCGCCTTTAGTTCGCGCCGTGAAAGACCATTAAACCTCATGGAGCGGCCTTCCCTACAATCCGCACTTCTCCTTTGCTTCCTCGAAACTGGAGCGCGTGTTCAGCAAACTCGAAAGATATTTATCCACCGGCGGGGTCTCATGCGACCGAGTCAGGTTCGCCGGCGTATCGAGCCGCGAGAAAATCGCGTGCACGATCTTCGCCCGCGGCACGCTCTTCTCGCCGTAACCCGTCGGAATGTTGCTCGACCAGAACTTCACGTAATCCATGCCCGCTTTGCGTTCCATTCCGAGATAAATGACCGAGTGCCCATGTTCGGCGCGCCCGACTTCAGGCGACCAGAAAATTTTCATGAAATCGCCGGGCTGGGCTTCGGCGAAGTCGTCGAAGTTTGGCCCGAGATCCATCTCGTGGAAGAGCCGCGCCGTGCCTGGGCCGTTCGCGTTCCAGCGGCCCCAAATCCCTTCGCCGTCGCGCTGGTTGCGAATCATCAGCTCTTCGAGCGTCGCATAATCGAGGTGAAGCGCGCCGCGCGAGCGCAGGGCTTCGATCGTCTTCATGAAAACGAGGTAGGTCGCGCCCGAGCAATAACTCGGGGAAGCGGCGTCCGGTATGATGAAAAACTTTCCGGATTCAAAATGCGCGGCGGATTGGAGCCGAATCGTCGCGACCCGCGATGCGGAATACCGGCCTCCCTGCGGCATCTGCCGAACCTGATCGAGGATCAGGTCGTTGTAGCGACCGGGCGCGATTTGGGCGTTCGACGCGGCGCAGGCGCACGTCACGAGCAGAATGGTGGCAAAAATCGTTCTCAAAGTGCTTTGCCAAACCAATAGAACCGGCAGCCCGATACGCAACCATAGGAGCGGCGTTGTCCGCTCCGCCGTTTTGCGAATGGCCGCTCCTTGTTTGGCTTCCGCCTTACTTTGTGGTAACCAACGGCCATGCTGCGTTTCACGAAAATGAACGGCGCCGGCAACGATTTCGTCATGATCGATAATCGGCTTGGTGACGTCATTCTGGCTGCAGAGCAGATCGTTCGGATTTGCGATCGGCACCGCGGGGTCGGCGCCGATGGAATTTTGCTGCTGGAGCGACCCTCGAACAGTGCGGATTTTCGAATGCGCTATTACAACGCCGATGGCGGCGAAGCGGAAATGTGTGGGAATGGCGCCCGATGTTTCGCGCGATATGCCGATCGGGTGGCGGGGCCGATGGAAGCGCTTTCGTTCGAGACGCCCGCCGGAGTGATTGGCGCGCAACTTCAGGGAGAACTTGTTCGACTTGAGATGAGCGATCCGAAGGATCTTAAGCTCGGCATCACGGTGCCCCTGACGGCACGACAGATCGCTGCGCATTTTGTGAACAGCGGCGTGCCGCACGTTGTCGTGCCGGTCGATGATCTCAAAGAAGTCGACGTGCGTGGCCTCGGGTCTGCGATTCGATGGCATGACATGTTCGCGCCTAAGGGAACGAACGCTAATTTCCTGGAACACCGGGGCGACCGGCAGATCGCGATTCGAACTTACGAACGCGGGGTGGAGGACGAGACTCTTGCGTGTGGAACTGGAGTCGTCGCGAGCGCACTGATTTTTGCGGCACTCAATAGCGTTGACGGCCCCATTGGGGTGTTCGTTCGAGGCGGCAACGAATTACACGTCGGTTTCGAAAAGATGGCCGGCCAGTTCCGAAACGTGACGCTAACCGGACCGGCGGATTTCGTTTTTGAAGGCACTCTCGATCTATGATCGCCCTGGAATAATCCCGAAATGTTCCGAGGCACTTACACCGCGCTTGTTACTCCCTTCCGGGACGGGGAGATCGACGTCACCGCTCTAGAGAAATTGATTGGAGATCAAATTGCGGACGGCGTTAACGGCGTGGTCGCCGTCGGCACGACCGGTGAATCGCCGACGCTTTCTGCGGCCGAACGCGAACAGGTCATACGCATCACCTGCGAAGTGGCGAAGGGAAAATGCCAGGTGCTCGCAGGCACTGGGTCCAATTCCACGAGTGCCACGATCGCCGCCACTCGCGCAGCCGAGAAAATGGGAGTCGATGGAATGCTTGTCGTCGCGCCGTATTACAACAAGCCCAGCCAGGAAGGATTATTCCGGCATTTCCAGGCGATCGCGCAAGCGACCGCGTCCCCGATCGTGCTTTACAACATTCCTGGCCGTTGCGCGGTGGACATCGGTCCCGACACCGTCGAGCGGCTGGCGATGGATTGCGCGAACATCGTTTCGATTAAGGAGGCGGGCGGCAGTGTCGACCGAGTCAGCGAGCTGCGGGCGCGGTTGCCGGACGCATTCACGATCCTCAGCGGCGACGATTCGCTGACTTTGCCATTTCTTTCCGTCGGGGCGGTTGGGGTGGTGAGTGTCGCTTCAAATGTTTTTCCGGCTGAAGTCGTCGCCCTCGTCCAGGCGTTTCGAACCGGCGACATCAAAAGTGCGCGCGAATTGCATCTCAAAATGTTGCCCGTGTTCAAGGACCTGTTCATCGAGCCGAACCCCGTCCCGGTGAAGACGGTATTATCGTGGCGCGGTGCCATGTCGGCCGAATGCCGATTGCCGCTCTGCGAAATGACGGCGGCGAACGAGACGCGTTTGCGCAAAACCCTCGCCGCGTTCGAGGGCGCGGAGTGAAAACCGTTGTTCGGGTTTTGTTGCTCGGCGCAAAGGGCCGGATGGGCCAGGCGATTGCGGCCAACGCGGAGAAGAGAGGGGTGTCCATAATTGCGGGGCTGGATCTGGGCGATGATATCTCGGCCCACGTCGGGAACTGCGACGTGGTCATCGATTTCAGCCACTCGAACGGGACCAGCGTAATGTGTCGCGCGTGCGGTGAGGCGAAGAAGCCGGCCGTTATCGGAACCACCGGCCACTCGAAAGAGCAGCGCGGTTCCATTGACGAATTGGCCCGATCCGTGCCAGTCGTCCTATCCCCAAATTTCAGCGTCGGCGTAAACGCGCTTTTCTGGCTGACGCGAAAAGCGGCGGAGATCTTGGGCGACGGGTTCGACCTGGAAATCGTTGAGGCACATCACCGCTTGAAAAAAGATGCTCCGAGCGGCACCGCGAAAAAGCTGGCCGAGATTCTGTGTGAAGTTCGCGGCCTCGATTACGACAAAAACGTCGCCCACGGCCGGGAAGGGCTGGTCGGCGAACGCCGTGGGGACGAGATAGGCATGCATTCGATTCGCGGCGGCGACATCGTGGGCGATCACACCGTGAGTTTTGCCGGAGCAGGGGAGCGTCTTGAGTTGACGCACAAAGCGGCCAGTCGTGAAACCTTCGCACTCGGCGCGTTGCGGGCAGCGAGATGGATTGTCGGACAGCCCGCGCGACTTTACAGCATGCAAGATGTCGTGGGGTTGTAGCCGGGATCGTCGATCCCGGCCAGTTGAGCCACAGGGCCCGCGATCAGCAATCGCGGCTACAACATGAGAGCAGGCGTCGCCCTCGGCTCGAACCTCGGCGATCGGTTCGCGAATTTGCGGAACGCGCGCAAAGACATCGCCGCGCTGACCGGAGTTTTCCCACCGATGCAGTCGTCGCGAGTTTACGAAACCGACCCGGTCGACTGCGAACCCGGCGCGGCAAGATTTTTCAATGCCGCGATTGAGTTTGGCTATGAGGGCGAGCCAGAAGAATTGCTCCACGCGCTCGCGACGGTCGAGAAAATACTCGGCCGTCCCGCGGATCACGCGCGCAACATTTCTCGAAACATCGACCTCGATCTCCTCTATTTCGGTGACGAGGTCATCGCGACGACCGACCTGCAATTGCCTCATCCGCGGATCGTCGGCCGGGAATTTGTTCTGCGGCCGCTCGCCGACATTCGACCGGACCTGGTTCTTCCCGGCCAGACTGAGTCTGTTGCACAATTGCTGGGCGCTCTTGGCCCAAGTCCGCGAGTGGTGCGCCTCGATCTGGAGTGGTAGGGTCCGAAGCCATGCAGGACTTCCGGGGCCAGAAACGGCGCGGCGAACGCATCACGGCCCTGACCGCGTACGATTACCCGACCGCGCGTCTCCTCGACGAAAGCGGAATCGACATCATTCTGGTTGGCGATTCGTTAGGCATGGTCGTGCTGGGTTACGAAGATACGACGCAGGTCACGCTGGCCGAGATGGTCCATCACACCCGCGCCGCGGCGCGTGGAGTAAAGCGAGCCCTGTTGGTCGGCGATCTTCCAATCCACACTTACGATACGCCCGAGCAAGCTGTGGTGTCGGCGCGTGCCCTGGTCGACGCCGGGGCTAAGGCAGTGAAACTGGAAGGGGGCGTGACTCACGTGCGGCAAATCGAAGCAATCATCGGCGCCGGCATTCCACTCATGGGACATATCGGCATGCTGCCGCAAAGTGTGCGCGAAGAAGGCGGCTACAAGGTCAAAGGCCGGACCCACGCGGAAGCCGAAGCGCTTCTTCAGGATGCAATCGCCGTCGAAAAAGCGGGCGCGTTCGCTGTTGTCCTGGAGATCGTGCTGCCGGAAACCGCCCGACGGATTACCGAGACCCTTCCAATTCCCACCATCGGAATCGGCTCCGGTTCGCTTTGCGACGGGCAAATTCTTGTGACCCATGACCTTATCGGACTCTTCCCGTGGTTCACCCCAAAGTTTGTCTCTCCCAAGGCGCGGGTTGCCGACGAAATTCGGCGCGCCGTTCAGGGGTTCATTGGCGGGACCAAATCGGGTGACACCTGATCGTCGGCAAGACTGAACGAGGCGCCTCGCCGGATGTCTCTTACTGGTGGATTTGACAAGAAACCGCCGAAGCCGGTTCGTTTCCTGAAGTAATGAGGACATCCGAATTCGATTTCGATGAGGCATTGCTCCAAGGCAGACAGCAGCGGAGCTGGCTGCTTTTCGGCCTGATGGTCTCCCTCGCCCTCCACGGAGCGCTCTGCGGATATTTTTACCGGACGAATTTCATGCCGGCGACACGGCTCGTGGAAGATCGCGTCCCGGTCCCGACCTTTAAAGTGAAGAACGTCGAGATGCAGCCGCTCGAGAAGCCCGGGGCCGACCAGGCGAATCCGGCGGCAAAACCCGAGCCGGACAAAACCGATGTCCAGCTGCCCGACGAGAAGAAGTCGTTCGACCAGCTGCTGGACGATGTCCACGCGAGCACGGCGTTGCCCGACGATACGCGCGACGTTTTGCCCGACGTTCCGAAGGTGGAACAGAATCCGGATTCGGTCATGAACGAGCTCGAACAGACGAGCGCCCAAACGCTTTCGAAAAGTCCAAACGCGACCCGCGAACAAAACCTGTTGAATGATTCCGCGACTTCCGGTCGGCCGCAGCCTGCGCTAACCGGGACGGAGCTCGCGACCAGCACGACGATCAAACGTCCGAACACGTTCAACAAGCTTCCCGGAGACAGTGCCGGGCCGACCCGGAACAAGGCGTCTGGGTTTAGCGATCTTGATTCGTTGCTTTCCCAGAAGGGACCGCTCGGATCAGGAACAAAACTGCGGATGCCCGACGACCAGTTGTTCTCCTATGACAGCGCGGATATCCAGGGCGGCGCGATGAGCCAGCTGCAAAAGCTTGGAACTCTGATTAAGCGCAATCCAAAAGCGACCTTTACGGTTGAAGGTTACACCGATTCGCTTGGCTCCCCGGACTACAATCTCGAGCTCAGCCAGCGTCGCGCCGATAACGTAAAGCAGTATCTCGTCGACGTAATGGGGATCAATCCCGCCCAGATCGAGGCACGCGGTTACGGCGCCAGCAAATTCCTGGTCACGCCTCGTCCCGTTCCGGTGAATTCTCCGGAAGAACAAATCGAGATCGAGCGTCAGCGCCCCAACCGCCGCGTCGTCATCGTCGTCCACACCGACGCGCGCTGATCACCAATTCTTAATCCACTTAGCTTGGCTCGGGCTGGGCGAGGCCTCTTTTTCGCCTCCCGTGCTCCACAAATCGAAGGTGGGGTTATAGCCATCTGCGCCCCCAGGTAACGAGCTCTTCACGGTCGAATACCCATATGATAAGCCGAATGGATCCTTGATGAAAGTTACGGCTAAACCCTGGTCCGTCGGCTCTAGTTGGTTCGCTTTTAAGGAGAAATAGGACTTCGATTCCGCGATCCGGTTTACATCGTTGTCAGCATCGCCACTGATCGCTTTATACAGCGCCAGGCTGGCATCTCGATACTCTTTCTGCGTCGGATCCCCCATGCTGTTCGGTTTGAGAGCATTCGTTTCTGCGCCGCTTGGATAGACCCCGTTATCCGCCTTGTAATTCTCCAACGCTGCTGAGATCGCCGCGATCTCCGCTTCGGTGCGTGAACGTTTGCCTTTGTTCTGCACGTACCCGGCCGTCGCCAGGATCAACCCTGCGAGGACGATGATGATCACCATCACCACCAGCAGCTCGATCAAGGTGAACGCAACGCGCAGCTTTGCTTTCAGAATTAATTCGTCATTGTCGCCGCCGTCGGCGCCGGCTCACGTCTGCTGTTGCAACCCGCTAATGATGCTAATCAAGGGCATGAAGAGCGCGATCACGATTGTGCCGACAATCAGCGCGAGGAAAACGATCATGATCGGCTCGAGCAATGACGTTAGGGCGGCGACTGAATTATCGACCTCGTCATCGTAAACTTCCGCGATCTTTAACAACATCTCGGGCAACTGGCCGGTTTCCTCGCCGACGTCGATCATGCTGATGACCATGGGCGGGAATACGCCGCTCGCCTCCAGCGGTTGCACGATCGACTCACCTTCCTTCACGCTGTCGTGGACCTGCGAAATCGCGTTGCCGATGACAACGTTTCCGGCCGTCTCGCGCGTAATCGTGAGGGCCTGCAATATTGGAACACCGCTGGTGACGAGCGTCCCGAGAGTGCGCGAAAAACGCGAGATGGCGGTCTTGCGGATCAGATCGCCGAAAAGCGGGGCGCGCAGTTTGACCTGATCGAGGGCAGCCCGGCCGCCTCGGGTCCGCGAGAGGACTTTATAGCCGATGATTAGCGCCACGACCCCGCCAAGCAGATACATCCAATGGTTCTGGACGAAACCGCTGATGCCGATGACGAAGACCGTGATTGCCGGCAGTGGCTTATCACCGAGCATGTCGTGGAAAAGCGCTTGGAAGCGCGGGACGATAAATACGAGCAGCAACGTCATGATGCCCACCGCGAGAATGAGAACGATCATCGGGTAGACCATTGCAGCGAGGACCTTGTTCTTGATCTTTTGCGCCTTCTCGTGGAATTCAGCGAGCCGCGACAGAACCACTTCGAGGACACCGCCGAGCTCGCCGGCCCTGACCATGTTGACGTAGAGATCGTTGAAGATGCGCGGATGCTGAGCCAATCCTTCCGAGAACGTGCTCCCGCCCTGGACCGAGACCGCCAGTTTGTTGATCGTGCCCTAGAGAACGGCGTCGCGTTCCTGTTTCGCGAGCACATTTAA
>JBJMXC010000068.1:0-9847 GCA_045809825.1 Chthoniobacterales bacterium
AAATAAATAATCAGGCCGGTGACATCGACCAAAGTGGCCACGAAGGGAGCGGAGGAAGTTGCCGGGTCGGCCCCGAGGCGGCGCAGCAAAAACGGTAGCATCGATCCGGAGAGCGATCCCCATAAGACGACGCCGATTAAGGCCAAACCGACGGTGGCAGCAACGAGCGGCCAGTGCGGTCCATAAAGGTCACGATGAAAATAGTTGTGACCAATCATCGACCAGGCGGCGACCCGAATCGCGCCGATCGCGCCCAGTATTATCCCTAGGGCAAGGCCGGCTTGGATCTCCCGACCGGCTACCCGCCACCAATCCCTCAGCGTCAATTCGCCCAGGGCCATCGCCCGGATGATCAAAGTGGATGCCTGCGACCCGGAATTGCCGCCGCTGGAAATGATCAGCGGCAGAAACAGCGCGAGCACTACCGCCTTGGCAATCTCATCCTGATAGTTCGACATCGCGGTAGCGGTTAGCATTTCGCCCAGGAACAAGATCACTAGCCAACCGGCGCGTTTCCGCACCATGCGGAACAGCGAGATGCGCATGTAAGGCTCGTCCAACGCCTCCATACCGCCAATCTTCTGAATGTCTTCCGTCGCTTCTTGTTCGGCGACATCCAGCATGTCGTCGATCGTAACGATCCCGACCAGGACGTTGTTGGAATCAACAACCGGCAGGGCAGACCGGTCGTATTTCCGGAAAATATTTACCGCGTCTTCCTGGGAATCATTGACCCGCAAGGCCACAAATGTTTCGTCGCGAATTTCGCTGACCTTTGCGGTCAAAGGTTTCAGCAGGAACTCACGGATGCGGACGTCGTCGATCAATTTGCCGCGTTCATCGACAACGTAGAGGACGTTGAGAGTTTCGCTGTCATTGCCGTACTCCCGAACGTAATCGAGCACTTCTTTCACGGTCCAATCTTCGTGGACAGCAATAAAATCCGGCGTCATTAACCGCCCGACGCTGCCTTCGGGATAACCCAGCAGCGCCTGGGCGATCTGTCGCTCTTCCGGCGTTAATAGCCGAATCAGTTGGCGAGAGGCGGCGCTGGGCAGTTCCTCTAGCAACGCGGTCCGATCGTCCGGCGACATCTCGTTGAGAATCCCGACGACCTGCTCGTGAGCCATTGCCCGGAGCAGCTTCTGTTGTTCCTCGATTCCGATGTATTCGAAGACGTCGGCAGCGAGCGCGGTCGGCAGGACGCGGAACAAAATGACCTGCTCGTCTTCTGGAAGATCGAGAATGACGTCGGCTAAGTCAGCCGGCGGCCATTCCTTGAAGATTTCTCGAAGGCCGTTGAAATCCCGTGCGGCGATCAAACTCCTGATTTCGGGCAGTATCAGATTGCCAACCATGTTCTCCTTGTCCGAGGGTCCGCCGCGTTTCTAGCATTCGGCTTCGCCAGACGCAACGGAACAGAACTCAAACCCGATGGAGTGGCGGAGTGATGGAGTGAAGTTCGGATTGGCCCCCCATTACTCCACCACTTTATTACTCCATGGCTTGACTGGTTGCCGCTTGGCATTTGCCGGAAACCGGCCAAACTATTTTCCCCATGTCAGCGACGGAAACTGGGTCCTTTATTCAACGCCAGGTGGAGAACGGCATCTGCCTGCTTACTTTTGATCGGCCGGAGTCCGGCGCGAACATTTTCGACGCGGGAACGCTTGAGGCGCTCGCTGAACAGCTGGACTTCGTTGAGAGCGAATCTTCCCTGACCGGGCTGATCATCACATCAGCGAAAAAGTCGATTTTCGTGGCAGGGGCTGATCTAAAAACGTTATTGCGCCAGGCTAAAACTGGAGAGCTCCGGGATTTCATTCGCTGCGGACAGAAAATTTTCAATCGGATCGCGGCGCTGAAGATTCCAACCTGCGCGGCTATCAATGGCGCGTCGGCCGGTGGCGGCTACGAAGTAGCGCTGGCTTGTGATTGGCGCGTCGCGTCCAACGAACCGGCGACGCGAATCGGCTTGCCTGAGACTTCGCTGGGCCTCGTTCCGGCCTGGGGCGGATGTTCGCGACTGCCGTTGTTGATCGGAAAGGAGCGCGCTGCTGAGGTGATCCTTAAAGGGAAGCTTTACAGCGCGAATGAGGCGTTACAGCTCGGGATGATCGATGAAGTCGTGTCGCGGGATCAACTGATTGAAGCCGCGAAGAACAAACTGCGCGAGGGCAAGCGGAAGAAGGTGGCGAAGGGCGGAGCTCCTGCGACGCCGGGCTCGCGGGAGCTCGCCCCTCCATCCGCTGGCGGCGGCAATGCGGCGCCCGGACGAGCGGTCGAGATCATCAGCAAAGGATTACCGGTCGACGAGTCACTGGCCATGGAGGTGGATGCGATCGCTGAGCTCGGCGAATCGGAGTCGACTCAAAACTTGATCCGGAATTTTTTCCTGGCCGAGAAGTACAAGCGCGGGACATCGAAAGCGCCGGCCGAGAAGGTCGCGCACGCGGCAGTGATTGGCGCGGGTGTCATGGGATCAGGGATTGCCCAATGGCTGAGTTCCCGCGGTGTGAGCGTAATTCTGCGTGATGTTTCTACGGAGGTTGTCGATCGCGGTCTGGCAAATATCGAAAAGAGCTATGGCGATGCGGTGAAGCGCGGATTGATGACCGAACAGAAGGCGAAGGAAGGCCGCGCCCGAATCATTGCTTCTACCGCTCATGTCGAGATGCGCGACGTCCAGGTAGTGATCGAAGCGGCATCGGAAAAACTGGAGATTAAAAAGGCAATTTTCCAAGAACTGTCGGCAGCCGCTCCAAAGGCGATCCTGGCGACGAACACCTCGGCCCTGCCGATTCACGAGCTGGCGGAACAAACCGGTTCCCCCGGACGGGTGATTGGTCTGCATTTCTTCAATCCGGTAAGCCGGATGAAACTGGTTGAGGTCGTGGTCAGTAAACACACCTCGGCCGAGATTAAGGAGCGGTCTCTCGCGTTCGCTCGCCAAATTGGGAAGCTGCCGGTGGTTGTTAGGGATGCTCCGGGGTTTCTGGTGAATCGCGTTTTGTTTCCGTATCTGTTGGACGCCGCAGAGCTTTATGAGGCCGGTCTGGCTACTGAACAGATCGATCGGCAGTTGTTAGACTGGGGGATGCCGATGGGTCCGCTTCGGCTCATCGACGAGATCGGTGTCGATGTGACAATCGATATCGCCAGCACATTAGAGAAGGCATATGGCGCCCGGAATCATGCCGCCGCCGTTTTGCTTTGGCTGCGTGAAGCCAAGATGCTGGGCCGGAAAACCGGTGCTGGCTTTTACCGGTTTGAAGGGCGATCGCAGTCGCCGAACGAATCGCTGGAAAAATGGCGGGCAGCGCTTCACGGCGATCCCGAAGGACCACAAGGTCCGACCATTCCACCGAACGCGAAGCGCGATCCAAAGATGCAAATTGAAGGCGACGCGATCAGTCGACGGCTTGTTTTTTTGATGGTTAACGAGGCGGCCCGCTGTCTGGAAGAGAAGGTGATCGAATCTGCTGAAGATGCGGATTACGGTATGATTCTCGGCACCGGTTTTGCGCCTTTCCGCGGCGGGCCATTGCGGTTTGCCGACCATTATGGCCTCGCCAAAGTAGTAAGTGAGCTCGAACAGCTGGCTAGGAACGAAGAAAAGTTTAGGCCGGCGAAGATCCTGCAGGATCATGCGCGCAACGGCACAACTTTCTATCAGGACTAACAGATGAAATCATCGCTCGAAGCCCCGGATAAACAGGTCGCTGCTGAAACCGGCGCAGCGCCGAAATCAGCCGCGCCTTTGATCGATACATCGAAAATGTCGAAAGGTCAGCGGGAAGCGCTGGAGCTCGCGGAAGCGTCCCGAGACCCGTTGGACGAACGGGGCAGTTTCGCCAGCAACCTGTTTATCGGTAAGTGCGATTTCGCCCGGATTTTTCCGTATCCAGCTCAAAGCGATGAAGACCGCATCAAGGGCGATCCATTCCTAAAACAGCTCCGCGAATATCTGGAAGCCAATGTCGATGCCGACGAGATCGATCGCACCGGCGAGATTCCGCAAAAGAATATCGACGACCTTTTCGCGATGGGAGCTTTCGGAGTGAAGATCCCGACCCAGTATGGCGGGCTCGGGCTGTCGCAGTTTAATTATGGCAGGGCGGCGATGCTGCTGGGCAGTTGGGACGCCAACCTGACCGCGTTGGTCTCAGCCCACCAGTCGATCGGCGTGCCTCAACCGTTGTTGATATTCGGAACCGAAGAACAAAAGGCGAAATATCTGCCGCGGGTAGCGCGGAAGGAAATCTCGGCCTTTGCCCTAACCGAATGGAACGCCGGATCCGATCCAGCGAACATGAGCCTGCGAGCCGATCCGACTGAAGACGGTTCTGCCTTCATCATGAACGGCGAAAAATTGTGGTGCACCAACCTGATCAAGGCCGGTGTGCTGGTAGTGATGGCTAAAACGGCGCCGAAGATGGTGAACGGCAAGGAGCGCAAGCAGATTACTGCGTTCATCGTGGATGTGGATTCCCCCGGACTTGAGATCACCTATCGCTGCCGGTTTATGGGGCTGCGCGCGCTCTACAACGGGATCGTCAAGTTCACGAACGTTCGGGTTCCGCGCGAAAACATGATCGCCAAGGAAGGGCAGGGATTGAAGGTCGCGTTAACGACATTGAATACAGGACGCCTAACGATCCCGGCGGCGTGTGTCGGTTTGTCAAAAAGGCTGGTGGAGATTTGCCGGAAATGGGCGGCGGAACGCGTCCAATGGGGTGTGCCGATCGGCAAACATTACGCCATCGCCGGCAAAGTGGCGGAGATGGCTGGACAGGTGTTCGCCATGGAAGCGATCACATTTCTGACCAGCTCATTGGTCGATCGCAAAGCGGGCGATCTCCGTATTGAAACGGCGATGTGCAAGATGTGGGCAACCGAGGCGACCTGGCGAATTGCCGACGAAGCGATGCAGGTGCGAGGCGGCCGTGGCTATGAGACCGCAGAATCTCTGGAAGGTCGCGGTGAACCGGGCATTCCAGTCGAACGTTTTCTCCGGGATTGCCGCATCAACATGATCTTCGAGGGTTCCAGCGAGATCATGCGGCTATTCATCGCCCGGGAAGCGCTGGATCCGCACCTCAAGGTGGGCGGCGCGATTTTCAATACCCAGCTGCCAATGTCGCAACGAGCGAACGCGGTATTTACTTCAGGAAAATTTTACGCCGGATGGTATCCGCGCCAGTGGATGCCGGCGAGCCCCGGCGATCTCGACAAACTCCATGCCGATCTTCGGCCGCAGCTACGCTACGCGGCGCGCACCAGCAAGCGTCTGGCCCGCGGCTTATTCCACGCCATGGCCCGGTTTGGCCCGAAGCTGGAACGCGAACAATTACTCCTTTCGCGTTTCGTCGGGATTGCTACCGAGTTGTTCGCGATGAGTGCAGTCTGTTCGTTCGCTCAATATAAAATCGACAGCGGTGAGCCGGCCAACGAAATCCTCTCGTTAGCTGGATATGCTTGCCGCTCGGCCCGCATGCGTATCGATCACCATTTTGCCGGCACCAGTGCCAACGCCGACAAACGGGCATACGAACTGACCCAGGAGTTGATGGCAGGTAAGCATCAGCACCTGCAACAGGGCATCGTGTAGCGGCGGCGGTCATTTTCGCCTAACCAAGATCGCAGCCGCGCCCGCATCACTGGCACCGGCCATGCTCAACGCTGCTTCATGGTCGCGTTGGTCTGCCTGGGCGGTGCTATCATTTGCGCGCTGATCGCGCGCGTATTGCTGCTGATCGCGGCATTGAATATCAGTGTCTGGTGGGCGATTGGCGTCTTTCTGCCGTTTGGCCCCACCTTGTTTCGGCTCAATTATCCGGAAGCCGCCCGGTCGTCATTCATTTTCCGGATGGCAACGTTAGGCTGCATCTTTTTGTACGTGGTTGCCGGACCCGGCGCATTCATCAGTCCGCTGCATCAGCACGCTACCCGGCCCTCGAAACCGGCTTTCGGGTTTGCCTCTGAAATTGTGGAGAAATTCACTCGATCGCATAGCAACACCAATAAAGACACCCGTCCGATTGCGGAGCGGCGAGCCGACAACGACCGGCAGTTCGAACGACTAAGGCAATGGGAGGAAGCATTACGACGCCAGAAGGCGAGTATGTTGCCGACAGACGTGAAGGGTTCTCAGGCCTACGCGGTTGATCTACAGGAGTACAACGAAGCACTGCTGTTGGCGAACGCCGAAAAGCAGGCGTTGACCGGCCGTTAGGTCGCGGCGAGCAAATGTAACCGGCGCGTCTCCCCGTTCCTTGTCATGTCGAGCGTAGTCGAGACATCTTTTGTTCTATCCCCCGCTCGGATTCCTCGCTTCGCTCGCAGAGTAAAGATCTCTCGACTCACTCGAGATGACAGAAAAACAGATTGTTCAGTCCGATCGCTTAGCGATCGGGAAAGATACCCAGCAGCGGCCGATTTACCGCATTTCTAAGCCCTTATCTACCAAGATATAAGTGCCTCTACGGGTTGACCGAACAGCCCCCTCAGACTACCATCAACGGATGAGTATGCCGCCCGTGCTCACGGAGTCGGCCCGCACTTCCGCGCGGGACGGTTCTGCCTCGAGCAAATCCCCAGATTCCAAGGCCTTGAGTTTCGCCGCAGACGCGTTGCATAAACTCGAAGAGCACATCCTGATGGATGGGTTCAAGATCGTTTTCGACCTCGAACAGAGCCGCGGTTCCTACATCCACAATGCGGTTACGGGTAAGCAGCTGATCGATTTCTACGGCTTCTTCGGTTCCGTGCCGGTCGGATTTAATCATCCGCACTTCGATGAACCGAAAGTGCGCGAGGAATTGGCGCGCGCGGCCAAGTTCAAGATCGCGAATTCGGATGTGTATTCCGAAGATTACGCAGAATTCGTGGAGACATTGGCGCGGGTTGCCGGTCATCCGCCGCTCGAGCGGTATCTTTTTATCGAAGGCGGCGCGCTGGCGATCGAGAACTGCCTGAAAGCAGCGATGGATTGGAAGGTGCGCAAGAATATGGCGGCAGGCCGTGGGGAACGCGGCACGGAGATCCTGCATTTTCGTCAGGCGTTTCACGGCCGCAGCGGCTACACCATGAGTCTGACGAATACCGATCCGCGGAAGACTGATTTGTTCGCTAAGTTCAACTGGCCGCGGGTGTCGAATCCGTCGATCGACTTTTCGTTAGGGGAAAAAGAACGCGAGGCCGATGTGATCGAGCGCGAGAAAAAAGCGGAAGCGGAGATCCGAGAAAATATTTCCAAACGCGGGGCTGATATCGCCGCGATCATCATCGAACCGATCCAAGGTGAAGGTGGCGACAATCATTACCGCGGCGAATGGCTGAAGAAGCTGCGCAGCATCTGCGATGAAAACGAGATGCTTCTGATTTTCGACGAAGTGCAGACCGGTTTGGCGACCACCGGCAAAATGTGGTGTTCTCAACATTTCGGGGTGAAGCCGGACCTGATGGCGTTCGGCAAGAAGGTGCAGGTTTGCGGTGTAATGGCTGGGCCAAGATTGGATGAAGTGAAAGACAACGTCTTCCGCTTGCCCAGCCGCATAAACTCCACCTGGGGCGGCAACTTCTGCGATATGGTTCGGTCCAAGCATTACCTGCGCATAATCGAGCGAGAAAACCTTGCTGAGAATGCCCGCGTGATGGGTGATCGCATTGTCGCGGCACTTCACCAGATCGCGAAAGAATCGCCGATGATGAGCGCCGTCCGTGGCCGCGGATTATTCATTGCGTTTGATCTCGAGAATGCGGAAACGCGCGATCGCGTCTGGAAAAATTTATTCGATGACGGCGTGCTCGTTCTGAAATCCGGTGAGCGCGCGATTCGTTTTCGTCCTGCACTCGACATTACCGCCGAGGCGGTGGACGAAGCCATGAACGTCATCCGCGACGAATGTCGTCGCATGTCCCGTTAACCATGCAGTCGGTTCTTGAAAAACTCGGCCTCAGTGCGGAGAACCCCGGTGCCTTCAGTGGAGAGTGGCGTGGCGGTGGCAAGGTCTTCGAGAAATATTCACCGATCGATGGCAAGCTGCTGGCGCGAGTTCGCGAAGCATCCCGCGAGGATTACGAACACGTCGTTAGCCGGGCGCACGAAGCGTTTTTGAAATGGCGCACAACACCGGCGCCGGTGCGCGGTGAAACCGTGCGCCAGCTTGGCAACGCCTTGCGCGAAGCGAAGTCCGATTTGGCAAAGCTCGTCACCATGGAGATGGGTAAGATCATCGCCGAAGGCGAGGGCGAAGTGCAGGAAATGATCGACATTTGCGACTTCGCGGTTGGCCAGTCCCGCATGCTTTACGGCCTGACAATTCAGTCCGAACGGCCCAGCCATCGGCTGATGGAGCAGTGGCATCCGCTCGGCGTGGTGGGTGTGATCAGCGCGTTTAATTTCCCGGTCGCGGTCTGGTCGTGGAACGCAACACTGGCCGCGGTATGTGGCGACGCGACAATTTGGAAGCCGAGCGAGAAAACCCCGCTCACCGCAATCGCGGTGACGAAAATCGCGGAACGCGTCTGCAAGAACACCGGCGTTGATCCCGCAATTTTTTCGCTCCTGATCGGCGATCGCCACAGTGTTGGCGAGCCCATGGCAAACGATCGCCGCATTCCACTGGTGTCAGCCACCGGATCCACCGGGATGGGCATTTCCGTGGCGAAGAACGTTCATGGCCGGTTAGGCAAAACCATCCTCGAACTCGGCGGGAACAATGCACTCGTCGTTTCCAAGACCGCCGATCTCGATATGGCGGCGCGTTCCATTTTCTTCGGCGCAGTGGGAACGGCCGGCCAACGCTGCACTTCGACTCGACGCGTGATCGCACACGATTCTGTCGGTGACAAACTTCGTGATCAACTCCTCAGCGCTTATAAATCGATGCGCATCGGAAATCCGCTCGATCGAAACGTAACCGTTGGTCCGCTTGTTGACGCGCATTCGGTCGACGCCGTGCAGGAATCAATCGAAAAGGTGAAAAGTCAGGGCGGCGAAATCATTTACGGCGGCGAGAAATTGAACGGCCCGGAATTTTCAGGCGGCGCTTACATGCGTCCGGCGATCGCGCGCATCTCATCGAAGGCTGACATCATAAAACACGAAACCTTCGGTCCGCTGCTTTACCTCATGAGCTACGGCGATTTTGATGAGGCACTGGCGATGCATAACGATGTACCGCAAGGATTGAGCTCCGCCATTTTCACGAACGATATGCGGGAGGCTGAGAAATTCGTGAGCACAGTCGGGAGCGACTGCGGAATCGCGAATGTGAACACCGGCACCAGCGGCGCGGAAATCGGCGGCGCCTTCGGCGGCGAAAAAGAGACCGGCGGGGGCCGCGAAAGCGGTAGCGATTCGTGGAAGACCTATATGCGCCGTCAAACCAACACGATCAATTTTTCGCGTGAGCTACCCTTGGCGCAGGGAATTCAGTTCGGGGCCGGTGAAGGTAGCGCCACGGCGTAACGCAAATTTGTCTGTAGGGGACGCTGTTAGCGTCCCGTGGTTTGAAAGGGAAGCTGACAGCTTCCCCTACAGGAGTGAGAAAAAGCGAACCAATGAGTATAGCGACAGCAGCGAATAAGCAGGCCGACGCGGAAAATCAGTTCAACTGGCCGCTCTGCTACGAGGCGGAGAATCTTCTCCTCGAGCGGATTGATGGCTTTCTCGCGCAGAACAGTTTCGCGCGGATTCTCGCCGAGCGGATGCGGGATGAAACCGGCACGCTTTTCCTCGACTGGGTCGATCACCTCGTCGTTTCGCCTAACGACGAATCCGCTTTTCGCGAACGCGGCTTTACCGACGATTCGTTAGGCGAAAATCGCGCCCACCAGAAGG
>JBJMXC010000069.1:0-12757 GCA_045809825.1 Chthoniobacterales bacterium
AGGGCCGAGCCTCGATGACGTTCGCAAACTGCACGACGCGGTCACGAAGATGATGGAAGAGATCCAAAGTAAGGGAGACGCGAAATGAAGCGACGAATCGCGCTCCTTTTAGGGGTGACGCTCCTGGCCGCAGGATTGTCGCTCCGCGCCGACACCGACGAGGAAGTCGAAGCTCACAAACAGGTTCTGGACCTGACCGGTGCGTTTTCGAATGAGGGCTTCAAACTCCGCGATGGCCACTGGGCGGGGCAAATCAAACCGGCCGAGCGCGCGCTTATTGCGGTGAATTTGTACGCCGGAAATCAGTATTGGTTTTCCGCCGCCGCCGCGAACACGAAGGCAAAGAAGATCGCCGTCGATCTTTACGACGAAGCCGGAAAGCCTCTGACGACCGAGGTTTACAACGAAGCAGAAAAGGCGTCCGCCGGATTTTCGCCCACGACGAGCGGGCAATATTTCGTGGCCGTTAGTTTGCTCGAAGGCGAAGCGACGACCTTTTGCCTCGTCTACTCCTATAAATAGTGATGGCGCGCCTCATGCTTAAGTTCGCAGCGTGAATTACTCCCGGCTCACCCCAGTTCTAGGCCTGGCCGCAGTTTTTCTCGCGGCCTGTTCGAATTCGTCCAAAACGGCCGTCACATCGACCAGTCCGTCGAAGACCGATGGCAAGCTTTACGCCGTCACGGCGGAGAATGCGGCTTTCTTCAAACACGGGCCGCAATCCGGCCGAACGCCCGACCAAAATCTCCCGAGGGAAACGGTCGTTAGGTTGATCCGTCCATCGTTCGGGGGCTTCAGCAAAGTCGAAGTCGTTGCCTCCCACGAACAAGGGTATGTGGCAACTGAGGAGATCCAGCCGGCCACGTCCGCCCTAATCGCTGCCGCATCCGCGCCGAAAGTCGACATGATGAGAACGAGCCCTGACGCGGACACGACTCCGCCGCAACCGGCCGCCGAACAGTTCAATCTCAATTCGGACGATCCCCGCCTGGTCCCCCCACCGGAAGACCTGCCGCCGACCGAGCTTCCCTTGCCGGATTCGCCGCATTAATCACGCGTTTGCGTGGTTGCCGCCGAACCAAGGCGGCGTCAATCTTCGGATGAGTGACGACATCCGTTCAGGTCTTTTATGAAGGCAACGTCCAGGGCGTGGGCTTCCGTTATTCGGTCCGGCAAGTAGCGAAAGGCTTCGACGTTACCGGCTCGGTTCGCAACCTTCCGGATGGCCGGGTCGAGCTTCAGGCGGCCGGCGAAGAGGACGAGGTGCGGGCGTTCCTAGACGCGATCATGCAAAGCGAGCTTCGCGGTCATATTCGAAACCACACAGAGGAGGTATCGGCTAATCCGCCGACCTTCCGCGGATTCGAAATCCGCCATGACTGACTTGCCACGCCGTAACGCGGCGCAGGCGCGAGCCGCCGTCGCGCTGGCAGGCGTCACGAAATCCTTCCCGGTACCGTTTCAGCGCCGCGCAGTCGTCGCAGTGCGCGATCTCAACCTTGAGGTCGCACCCGGCCAGATCTACGGCCTCCTCGGTCCAAATGGCTCGGGCAAAAGCACTACGCTGAAAATTATTCTGGGACTCGTCACCGCAGATCAAGGGACCGTCAAAATTTTCGGGCGCGCAAGCGAAGAGGTCGCCAGCCGGCAGTCGATCGGCTTCCTCCCGGAGAGTCCATACTTTTACAAATTCCTGACCGGCGAAGAGACGCTGCGATTTTATGGAAAACTTTGCGGACTTCACGGGCCAACGTTGAAGAAACGCATTGCGGAAATGCTCGAGCTGGTCGGTCTGACGAGCGCGCGAAAACGGAGGATTGGCGGTTATTCAAAAGGGATGCTGCAACGGATCGGGCTCGCCCAGGCGCTCATCCACGAACCCGCGCTCCTCGTTTTGGATGAACCGACCGCTGGCGTCGATCCTGCCGGCGCGAGTGACATTCAGAATCTGCTTCTCCAACTGAAAGGCCGCGGCATAACAGTTTTGCTGTCGTCGCATTTGCTCGGTCAAATGCAGGCAATCTGCGACCGGGTCGGCATCCTTGCTGACGGAGTGCTCGTGCGCGAAGGCGCCTTGAACGAGTTGCTGGAGGTGGAAAGCCAGAGCCAGATCACGCTGGAAAATGCGTCTCCGACTTTAATTGGCGAAATCGAAGCGGCGGCGGCCCGCGCAGGCGCGCGTGTCATCGAATGCGGCCCGTCGCGGACTTCGCTCGAGCGGCTATTTCTTGAAACGACGAGGCGCCCACCCAAAAACGAAAAGGAGCGCGACCGCGATGCATAGCGAGACCTATCTCGTTTTCCCGGGTGCGCGCATCGCTACGATTGCCGGCAATACCTTCATCGGCCTGACCCGCCGCAAGGTTTTCTATGTCGTTCTTCTCTTCGCGCTGCTGCTCATCGGCGGCTCGGTTTTCATGGCGCGGCTGACGTTCCAACAGGAATTCCAAGTTGTTAAAGATCTCGCCCTTGGCGCGATGAGCTTGTTTACGTCGCTCCTTGCCGTGCTCGCAACCGCGGGGCTCCTTCCCCAGGACGCCGAGGACAGGACGATCTACACGATCCTCGCGAAACCCGTGTCCCGATTGGAATATCTTGCTGGGAAGTTGCTCGGCGTCGTGGGCCTGCTCGCCGTCAGCCTGGTTGTGATGAGCGCCCTTTTCCTGGTCGTGCTGGCGTGCCGCGAACAAACCGTTCTCCGCGAAACCGCGGCGCAGATGAGCAGCGCGCCGGCCGACCAACGCGACGACGCCTTGCGCCTGGTCCACAACGCCGGGTTCAACCTCAATCTCCTGACCGCAATCGTTCTTATCTATGTAAAAAGCTGTGTCCTTGCCGCCTTGACGCTGGTCGTCTCGACCTTCGCTTCGTCCACGATTTTCACCACCGTCACGATGGCGTTCGTTTATTTCATCGGCCACCTCCAGGCCATCGCGCGGGAATATTGGCTTCAAACAAACAGCGCGGGATGGCTGACAAAAACGTTCCTCGCGCTCGTAGCCCTGCTTTTTCCCGACCTTCAGACGTTCAACCTGATTGATGACGTCGTCGCTGGCAGCTTCATCCCGGGCGCGCTTCTGGTGAAAGCTGTCGGACTCGGGATGTTGTATTGCGTCTTTTATCTGGCGCTCTCACTTGCTCTCTTTTTCCGAAAGGAATTATGACCCGTGTCGTTCTCGCGATCGCCGCGTTGTTGCTCTTCGGCGCGGCGCGCTTGCCCATTGAGCATCGGCTAAGTCAAAGCCACCGCGCCCTGCGTCTCCGGACAGTTGATTTCGACCTCGGCCTGCGCGAGCAGGTCGGGCAGCTCGGTTTCGTCGCAGCATTAAGCGGGTTCCGCTCTCTCGTCGCCGACGCGCTTTTTATCCAGGCCCACGTTGCCTGGGAACGGACGGAATGGGGGCGTGTCCTCTTTCTCTTTCGCCAGGTCACGACCCTCCAGCCGCGCGCCGTTTTGTTCTGGGAAATGGCAGCCTGGCATATGGCGTGGAATGCCAGCACCGCTGTCATGAATGATCCCTCCCAGCCCCGGCTGGCCCTTCGCGCCAAAGCGGCCCACGAATACTTTGACCTCGGGAGGGATTTCCTCGAGCGCGGAATTAAAAACAACCCCGACCGTCCCGAGTTGTATGAAGCATTGGCGCGCCTCTATCGCGACAAATATGAAGACCACGAGCACGCCGCCGAATATTTCGCCAGGGCCGCCGCGCTTCCCGGCGCGCATGCCTATGTCGAAAGGTTCGCGGCCTACGAGCTCGCCGAATCGCCGGGGCGAGAACGCGATGCTTACCGGCAGTTGCGGGCCCTTTACGATTCCGGTGAACAAGAACGTCTGCCGGCGTTACTCCGACATTTGAAGGAATTGGAAATCAAATTGAGCGTGCCCGCGCAGGACCGGATTCCGTAATCGCGGGGCCTCACAAAAATCTCGTTTTTAATTTTGTAACGCTTCCAACTCTTTTAACGTTCCCTCCCGCATGCGTATCGCGATCATCAGCGACCTACACGCCAACCTCGAAGCGACCGAGGCTGTCCTGTCCGATGCACGGGACCGCGACTGCGCTCAGTTCGTCTGTCTAGGCGATGTGGTCGGGTACAATGCGAACCCGCGCGAGTGCCTCGAGATCGTCCGCGCTATGGAATGCCCGGTGGTAAAGGGGAACCACGACGAGCAGGCATCGCTCGAAGAATCTTCGCGCGATTTCAACGCGCTCGCGGAGATGGCAATCAACTGGACGCGCGATCAGTTGGGCGAAGCGGACAAGCAATGGCTCCGCGCCCTTCCCCTGTTTCGGCAGGTCCGCGATTTTTCAATTGTGCATGCGACCCTCGATACGCCCGAGGGATGGGGCTACGTCTTTAACCCCCTCGAAGCCGCCACCAGTTTCACCTACCAGCACACCACCGTTTGCTTTTTCGGACACACCCACGTGGCTGGCGCTTTCCTGCGCGATGGAGGCGTCAAGCGCGTGAAAGTGGACCAACTCATGATCGAGCCGGCGAAAAAATATTTTATCAACACGGGCAGCGTCGGCCAGCCGCGCGATGGGGATCCTCGCGCGGCCTACTGCATTTACCATGTCGACAACAACGTGGTTGAACAGCGCCGGATAAAATACGACATCGAGACCGCGCAGAAAAAAATCCTGGATGCGGGGCTGCCGCGATTGCTTGCGGAGCGTTTAAAATTGGGGCGATAGGAGTTACGCAGATTGTAGATTTCAGATTGCAGATTGCACCGGCTTCAATCTGGGATCTGAAATCTGAAATCTGAAATACGATCGATCCTGGTTATTAAACCGAGCTCTCTCGGTGATATCGTCCACACGTTGCCGGCGGTCGCCGCCATCGCTGAGGCCTATCCCAAGGCCGAAATCACCTGGGTGATCAACCCGGAATGGACAACGCTTTTGCGGGGCAATCCGGACATCGACCATGTCCACATTTTTCCGCGCGGTGAATTCACCGGTTTAAATGCGCCCCGAACGCTGTGGCCGTGGGTGAAGAGAACGAGGGCGTTGCGGCCGGACGCCGCGCTCGATTTCCAGGGACTCCTCCGGAGCGCGCTCATCGGAAAAATTAGCCGAGCCGGCGATCTTTGGGGAATGAGCGATGGCCGGGAAGGTTCGCGGTTTTTTTATCGGCACATCGCGAAGGTCGATCGGCGGGCTCACGCGGTTGATCGCTACCTGAAGCTCGCCGAAGCGTTCGGTGTCCCGCTCCCGGAGCAGCTCCGGTTTTCATTGCCGAGCGGCGACCCGTTGCCGCGCTTCGACCCCTATCCTCCCTTCATCGTCCTCCATCCCTTCGCCCGTGGCCCACGCAAGTCGCTCCGCAATTCCGTAATCGAAAAATTCTGTAATGCCTTTGATCCCGTTCGCGTCGTCATCGTCGGAAAGTCGACGCGCAATTTCCCCGTCCCCGAAAATTGCGTGAATCTGGTTAACCAAACCACCCTCCTCCAAATGATCTGGCTGATTCGCGCCGCCCGTTTCACGATCAGCGTCGACAGCGGCCCGATGCACATCGCCGCGGCGATAACTTCGCAGCTCGTCTCCATCCACACCTGGTCGGATCCGCGCCGCGTCGGACCCTACAACGCCGAGGCGTGGGTCTGGAAGAACCGGCAATTGCTCCGAGCCGGCGAGTTGACGCCGGAAATGAATCTCAAAAAGGGCCGGTCTTTTTCAGACGCAGATGTCGACAGTGTCGTCGAGGTGGTGAAGTCAACGACACCGTCCACGCCGATCTAGCCCGACCGCCGCGAGAGCGCGGATTGGGCAAGGAACAGGTCGCGGGGATAAGTAATCTTGATGTTCCAATCGTCGTTCGGAACGACAACAACTTTTCCGCCGTGATGTTGCACCGCTGAGACTTCATCGGTCACAGTCAGGTTCTTAGCCGTGACGGTTTGATAGGCTGCCCAAAGAAGGTCGCGCCTAAAAATCTGGGGCGTTTGCATCGCGAAAAGTCCTTCGCGCGGGACTCCTCCAGTCACCAAACCTTTTTCATCCGCGCATTTTAGCGTGTCAGTCACGGGTTCTGCGAGCGCAGCGCCGCCGTGCTCACGGGCCGCGTTGAAAACTTTCGTGATTTGTTCCTGCGTAACCAAGGGCCGGGCCGCATCATGCACGGCCACGTATGCCGCACCGGGCCCAACTCTCTCCAGGCCCTGCCGGACGGAATCCTGCCGTTGTTCACCGCCGGCGATGACCTGCACGACTTTGCGAAACGCGCTTTGCCTAACGAGGTCTTCCAGTTCGCCAACCCGATCGCTCCTTCCGACGACAATGATCTCATTGACGCAATCCGCGTTCTCGAAGGCCGAGAGGGTGTGGCCGACGACCGGTTTGTCGTTCAGAAGAGCGAAAAGCTTGTCGAAGCCCATCCGCTGGCTGCTGCCCGCGGCGACGATGATGGCGCTTAGCATGAACAACGAAGAAAAGGCCGAACACCCAACGTCGAACGCCCAATGTCGAATCCAGATGCCTTTAATTTGGGATTCGGCGTTGGACGTTGGGCGTTGGGCGTTTTCTTCATCCCAATTGCTTCTGCACTTCGGCGCTTAGCATCCTGCCGTCTGCGCGCCCAGCCACCTTGACCTGTAAGGCTTTCATTACCGCGCCCATCTGCGCCTTGGACGTCGCGCCGACTTCGGCAATGGTTTCTCGCACGATCGCTGCGAGCTCCTCCGCGCCTAGCCCCTTCGGCAGATAACCATTGAGAATTTCGAGCTCCGTTTTCTCCTTTGCGGCCAGCTCCGGGCGTCCGCCCTTTTCGAAGCTTTCGATCGAGTCCTGCCGTTGTTTGACCTGCTTGCGAATCACCTGGATCGCGGCCGCATCGTCCAATCCGGTATCCGACTTCTCAATGGCCGCATATTTCAACGCCGACTTTAAACCGCGCAACACCGTGAGCTTGCCGGCATCTTTCGCGCGCATCGCGTCTTTCAAGTCCGCATCGATTCGTTCAGGTAATGTCATCAGTTAAGCTTCGCGCAGTTTTGCCGCACACGCATGCACGGAGGCGGAATCGCTGACGCTAATCACTTCCGCATCTTTTTGGGTGCGCCGCAGCAACCCCGCGAGAATTTCGCCCGGTCCGAGCTCAATGAACAGATCGCAGCCGCGCGCGAGCAGGCTTTCCATACATTCTGTCCACCGCACCGTGCTCGTGACCTGGTCCTGGAGCGCGGTCCGGATTTCCGGCAACGTCTCAACGATACCGCCGGTCACGTTGCTCATGACCGGGAATCGAGGCCTTCTCACCTCCGCGTCAAGAAGCGGCTGACCGAGTTGTTCGTAAGCGCTGTTCATGAGCCGCGAATGATACGCACCCGCTACATTCAAGAGCATTGCGCGGCGAATCCCATGTTCCTTCGCCAGGCTGACGGCGAGCTCAACCTTCGCCGACTCACCAGAAATCACGATCTGTCCTGGCGCATTGAGGTTGGCAACATCGACATCGGTGTCGGCCGCTAAGCCGCGCACGGTGTTTTCATCCGCGCCAATCATCGCCGCCATTGCACCGGCGGTCGCCGCACAGGCCGCGTCCATCAACTGTCCGCGCAGCTCCACTAATCTGAGTCCGGTCGCAAAATCGAAAGTGCCCGCAGCGCCATGCGCGGTCCATTCGCCTAACGAGAGGCCCGCAGCCGCTTCGATTGGGAAATCTCCCGCAACCCCGCGCAAGGCCGCGAGACAGGCGAGCCCGTGAACATAAAGCGCCGGCTGGCAGTTCGACGTCTTGGTTAATTCTTCCAGCGGCCCGCTCCAGGCGATCGCGCTCAATGAGCGGCTGAGAATCTCGTCAGCTTCCTGAAACAAATCGCCCGCGGCCGGATGATGGGCGGCGAGGTCGCGTCCCATCCCGACGCTTTGGGCACCCTGGCCCGCGAACAGTAGCGCGATCTTTCTAGCCATGTTATTGTTATAGTTTCGCGGCGATCCCCCGCAAGCTTCCCCGGTTTAAGCTTGCATTTTTGTCATCTAATCCAAATACTTTACGTATGCAGAAACACGCACGCAAAGCAGCGCTTGCGATGATCGCGCTGCTCGCATTGCCGCTGGCAACGGCCAATGCAAAATGGCTTGAAAAAAGACAGCCCGACCTTCCGTTCGGCGTCTATGTTCAAGGTCTTCAGGGGTCAGTCATGTTGTCCTTGACGTTGGACAAAAGCGGCCGCGTCACGAACACGACCATCCTGCGAAGCAGCGGCCATCCCGCGTTGGATGAGCTCGCCCGCAACGCAGCGATGAACTGGCGCCTGAGCGCCGACTCAGTTCTGCCGACAGACATCAGCAAGGGACGAGTCGAACTCATAACGTTCAAAAACCACAATCCGGCGAAGCAGCTTCCCGACGCCAAGCCGTATTGGGCGCAGTTGAGGTAGGTTAGTTAACTCCCGGTCGTCGGTTGCTTCGACGGCTGCGGTGAATTGCGGCGGCGGAAGCCCCATCCGCCGCCCGGGCTAGTTGTCGTTGGCGCACAGCCAACGCCGTCGTCCTCCCGCGAAATCGCTCGCGGACTTTGGGCTTGCGCCTCGCTCTCCTCTCGCGAGCATAAACGCGAGGCAATGCCATGGCTTTCACTACGCGCGAAATCGAATCCCCAGATCCTGTCACGCGCGTAGCCGCGGCCGACGCGCAAGTCCGCCAAAATCTCGACGACATCGGCGAAAAAATGGTCCTCAACATGGGACCATCGCACCCCGCGACCCACGGCGTCCTTCGTCTCGTTCTCGAGCTCGATGGCGAGATGATCACCAAGGCGACTCCAGACGTTGGCTATCTCCACCGCGGCGACGAAAAAATCGCGGAGAACATGCAATACAACCAGTTCGTGCCTTACACGGACCGGCTCGATTACCTTTCGCCTCTCGCCAATAATGTCGCCTACGCCCTGGCCGTCGAGAAACTGATGGGGTGGGAGTTGCCGCCACGCGGAAAAGCCATTCGCGTCATCTGTTGTGAAACGGCGCGAATTTCGTCGCACCTCCTCGGACTCGGCGCGATGGCGCTCGATCTCGGTGCGATGACGGCGTTTCTCTACACGTTCACCGAGCGGGAAAAACTTTATAATCTTTTCGAACTTCTGACCGGCGCTCGTTTCACGACGTCCTACACTCGCGTCGGAGGCCAGATCCGCGATCTGCCCGAGACATTCATCCCGGCGCTCAACAAATTTCTCGACGAGTTCATTCCACAGCTCGACGAGGTGGACAATTTGCTAACCCGCAATCGCATCTTCGTCGATCGGACCCGCGATGTCGGAGTGATCCCGAAAGACCGTGCGATTGCCTATGCCCTGTCGGGACCGAATCTCCGGGGTTGCGGCGTCGATCACGATCTTCGCCGGAAACATCCGTATCTCGATTACGAAAAATACGATTTCGACGTTGTCGTTGGAACAGCCGGCGATTCCTACGACCGTTATCTGGTTCGCGTCGAAGAAATGCGGCAAAGCGTCCGCATCCTGCGCCAGGTGATCGATAAATTACCCAGCGGCCCGGTGAACGTCGCGGACTGGAAGAACATGCCCCCGCCGAAATCACGGGTCATGACGAAAATGGAAGAGTTGATTCATCATTTCATCGTCGTCACCGAAGGACTCGACGCGCCGCCCGGCGAAATTTATTTCGGCGCCGAAAATCCGAAGGGTGAGCTCGGGTTCTACATCAACAGCAAAGGCGGAGGCGTGCCGCATCGGCTGAAGATCCGGGCCCCCTCGTTCGTGAATCTCAGCATTCTTCCGGAACTTTTGCCCGGCTCTTCCCTGAGCGACGTGGTCGCGATCCTCGGCAGTCTGGACTTCGTCATGGGCGAATGCGACAGATGATGCGAATGACGAATGACGAAACAAACGCAGAAGGAATGAATGGCGGACCACGCGTAAGCCACTCGTCATTCGGTTTTCGTCATTCATTCGTCATTTTCTTAATTGCCGTGATGTTCGGCGTCGCGGCGTGTAACTCGTCGAAGCGCCTGTCCAAGGCGAATGTCGATGAAGTCGCGGAGGGAATGGCCAAGAAGCAGGTGGAATCAATCCTGGGACCGCCTACCACCGTCGACACGAAGGACTTCGCCCTGCTTAAGAAGACGGTTTACGTTTACGCCCAGGGCAAGGATTCCGTCACCGTAGTTTTCAAAGACGACAAAGTGCAGTCCAAGGCCAGCACCTTGTCCGAATAACTCGCGTCGTCTCTGTGGACCCGACGAAGAACCAGCAAACCATTTCCGCAGAGCTCGAGCGGAAAGTGGATGAAGCCATCCGACGCTATCCGCCGGACCGGAAGCGGAGTGCCTCGATGCCATTGCTCCACCTCTGGCAGGAGGAATTTGGATACATCAGCGACGAAGGGGTGAAGTGGATCGCGGAGAAGCTTGAACTTCAACCGATCAACATTCTCGAGCTCGTCACCTTTTATCCGATGTACCGGCAGACACCAGCCGGGAAAACGCATATCCGGGTGTGTCGGACATTGAGCTGCGCGATGGCCGGCAGTTATCAGGTCATGGAAAACGCGGCCGCCGCCGCCGGTATCGTCCGCGATAAGCACGACACCGGGATGCACAATCCGGTCACGCTGAGCAAGGACGGCAAATACAGCATCGAGTTCGTTGAATGCCTCGCCAGCTGCGGAACCGCACCTGTCTGCATGGTGCAGGATGAATTGATCGAGAACGTTCATCCGGAAGCGGCTGCCGGTCTTCTCAATCGAAAATCGAAAATCGAAAATCGGAAATCCGAACATCCGCTCGAGCACCGCCTGATTTTCAAAAATCTCGGTACTCCAGAATGGACCCCGGACATCGATTGCTACCTTCGCAATGGCGGTTACGAGCAACTCAAGAAGGCGATCGCGATGTCGCGGACGGAGATCGTGAATGAAGTGAAAACCTCAGGACTGCGTGGACGCGGTGGCGCCGGTTTTCCTTGCGGCGTGAAGTGGGGCTTCATCAAACAGGACGAAAAGAAACCGGTTTACCTGATTTGTAACGCCGACGAATCGGAGCCGGGCACGTTCAAAGACCGCTACATCATTCACCAGGACCCGCACCAATTAATCGAAGGGATCCTGATCTCATGCTTCGCGCTCAATGCGCGGACCGCTTATATTTATATCCGGGGCGAATTTCCTGAGGGCGCCAGGATTCTCGAGGAGGCGATCGAAGAAGCGCGCTCTCATAATTTTGTCGGCCGCGACATGCTCGGGACGGGCTTCGACGTTGAGATCTACATTCACCGCGGCGCGGGCGCCTACATCTGCGGCGAGGAAACTGGCCTGATCGAGTCGCTCGAAGGAAAGCGCGCATATCCACGAATCAAGCCGCCCTATTTCCCCGCAGTCCTCGGCCTCTACATGTGCCCGACGATCGTGAACAACGTGGAGACGCTTTGCCACGTTAAGCACATCATCGAGATGGGCGGCGGTCGTTACGCCAGTCTCGGCAAGCCCAATAACACCGGGACCCGCATCGTCTGCGTGAGCGGCGATGTCCAGCGGCCCGGGTATTTCGAAATTGAAGTCGGCGCCGTGACGATGGGCCAGTTGATTTACGATATGGCGGGCGGGCCGCGCTACGGGCGACAGGTCAAGGCCGTCATCCCCGGCGGAAGCTCGGCGAAAGTTTTGCGCGCGGACGAGCGTTTCAAATTAAAGATGAAACAGCCCGACGGTGCCATTGCTGAACAGGAAGTTTCCTTGTTGGAAATTCCTATGGACTTCGATTCGCTGGCCGCCGCCGGATCGATGGCCGGTTCCGGCGGCGTCATCGTCCTTGATGATTCGCGTGACATGGTCTGGACGCTCAACAACATCAACGAATTTTACGCCCACGAGAGCTGCGGCCAATGCACGCCCTGCCGCGAAGGCTCGCTCTGGATGCAAAAGATCACCGATCGCATGTTGCTCGGGGGCGGCGTGGTCCAGGATCCCGATACGTTGAAGAATGTTGCCGACAACATCGCTGGCCGAACGATCTGCGCGTTTGGCGAAGCGTGCGCGTGGCCGACCCAAAGTTTCGTCGACAAGTTCCGCGAGGAATTCATTTCGCGTGCTCAGAAACCAGTTCCACCGCCAATGCCGCCGGAATACACGCCGGGCGAGTTGATTGAAGAGCAGACCCTTCCCGCGACGTCGCTGCCGCGCGACCCAGGCTGGGAAAAAGCCGGAACGGCGGGAAGAATCTGATGAATCTGGAAGCCAGGAAACCAGGAAGGAAATTGCGAAACATCGATTTGACCGACCACGTCATCGCTGCGGCTATCCGCGTTCGCAGGGAACGAGGTCCAGGCTTTCTCGAAGTGATGTCCGAAGAAGCCTTGGCCGTTGAGCTCCCCGCGGCAGGACTTTCGTTCGAACGCCAAAAGCTATTACCGGTTTTTTATCACCAGAATTTGATCGGGGAACATCGCCTTGATCTTGTCGTCGAGGACAAGGTCATCTTGGAGTCTACCTCCGATGTCAGCTTCTAGTTTCATGGTTTTCTGGCTTTCAGATTCATTTTTGTTTTGATGAGCGATCGAACTTCCACCGCGCCGCAGATGGTGAACGTCCAGATCAATGGGGTCTGGCATGAATTTCCCAAGGGCACGCGGCTGATCGAGGCGTGCGAGCGCGCGGGAAGTTACGTGCCGCGCTATTGTTATCACAAGAAGCTGAGCTCGCCGGGGAATTGCCGGATGTGCCTGATCGAGATGGGGCTTCCGAAGATGGGACCGGATCGCAAACCGGAGCTCGGCGCGGATGGCAAAC
>JBJMXC010000070.1:0-12478 GCA_045809825.1 Chthoniobacterales bacterium
AACTCTCACCGTCCGCAATAGCATCATCGCATTCAACACCGCTGCGGGAACGGCACCGGCAGGCAATGATATTTTTGGCAGTGCGACCGTCGATCACTCGCTGATCAAGGATACCACCGGCGCGACGATCACCGATAACGGCGGCAATATTTTGGACGGAAGCGATCCGAAACTGGGAGCGCTCGGGAACAATGGCGGACCCACGCAGACCCGTGTTCCGCAGATCGATAGTCCTGTGCTCGACAAGGGTTCAAACGCCAATGTCACCACACCGCCATTCCCGCTGCCGTTCGTGGATCAACGCGGTTTCCCCCGCATCGTCGACAGCTCGGATGCTGACGCGACGGCGGACGTCGACATGGGCGCCGTCGAAGCGAACTACACTATCGCAGTAGCGAGTGGAACTACGCCGCAAACCACGACCATCGGCACGGCATTCGCGAATCTGCTCAAAGCCTTCGTCTCGGAGTCAGGCAATCCGATCACCGGAGTGACCGTGACCTGGACGGCGCCGGCGTCCGGCGCGAGCGGCACGTTCCCAGGCCCAACCAATACGGCGTCGGCGATCACTGATTCCAGCGGTTTTGCTACGCCACCGGCATTCACGGCTAATAATATACCCGGCAGTTACACGGTCTCGGCCACCGCGACGAGTTACAACGGAACGGCTGATTACTCGCTCACCAATGTCGCCGGGCCCGCGACCCACCTTGCGATTTCCGCGCCGGCCACAACAACTGCAGGATCGCCGTTCACCGTCATGGTGAGAGCGCTCGATGCGGCGGATAACGTAGCCACCGCCTATACCGGGACCATTCACTTCACTAAGACGGATAGCGGTGTCGGCTCGGCGTTGCCGGGCGATTACACGTTCACGGTGGGCGACGCGGGCGTGCACACCTTCACGACCGGCGTGACTTTGGTGAGTGCAGGACCGCAAACTGTTACCGCCACTGACACGGTGACTAGTTCCATCGCGGGCAGCGCGAATGTTACCGTCGATGCAGCCAACGCGACCCGCCTGTTGGTTATGGCGCCAGCTGGTGCGACGGCCGGCAGCTCGTTTAGCTTTAGCGTAAAAGCGCTCGATCAGTTTAGTAACACCGCGGTCGGCTACACCGGCACGGTCCACTTCACCAGCACCGATGGCGCGGCGAGTTTGCCCGGTAACTATACCTTCACAGGCGGCGATGCGGGCTCCCATAACTTCAGCGCCACCCTAAACACAGCAGGGAGCCAGACGGTTACCGGAACAGATACGGTTACTAACAGTATCACTGGTACAAGCACGAATATCACGGTGTCAGCCGGACAAGCGACCCACTTCTCGCTGAGCGCGCCGGCCATCACCAATGCGGGTTCGGCGTTCAACTTCACCGTCACGGCGCTCGACGCGTCGAATAACACCGCGACCGGTTACCTGGGCACGGCCCAGTTTACCAGCACAGATCCACAGGCGGTCCTGCCCAGTAACTACCAGTTTGTGGCGGGCGACAATGGCGTTAAGACCCTAAGTGCTACCCTGAAGACTTCCAATAATCAGAAGATCACGGCGACCGACATGGTCAATGCGGGGATTACCGGGATGACCGCGAACATTCAGGTCAATCCGGGAAATGCGACTCATCTGTCCCTAGTCGCGCCGGCGTCGACGCTGCCCAATACGGCGTTTAACGTAACCGTGACCGCGCGCGATCAGTTTAACAACGCTGCGAGCGGCTACCTCGGCACAATTCACTTCACCAGTAGCGACGGCAGCGCGACACTGCCGGCCAATTACACGTTCCAAGTCGGAGACAATGGTGCCCACACGTTTAGTGCCACGCTGGTCAGCGGTGGGAACCAGAGCATCACCGCCGCCGACACGGTTACCGCGTCAATTACAGGCACTGCTAACATCACCGTCGGTCAACCGCCGGCGATCACGAGTGCGAACAACACCACCTTCAAGGTAGGCACCGCTGGCACATTCACGGTCACCACGACCGGGTTCCCGACTAACGCGAGCATGGCGATCACCGAGACCGGCGGGTTACCGAACCCCGTAACCTTCGTCAATAATAACAACGGGACCGCGACTCTGGCTGGCACGCCAGCCGCAGGGACGGGTGGCGTCTATGTCATCAGCATTAAGGCGAGCAACGGCATTGCGCCGGATGCGACCCAAAGCTTCACCCTCACGGTGAACCAATCTCCTGCGATCACGAGCGCGAACAACACCACGTTCAACCAAGGCACAGCCGGAACCTTCACGGTCACCACGACCGGCTTCCCGACCAATGCAAGCATGTCGATCACCCGCAGTGGCACGCTGCCGACAGGCGTGAATTTCGTTAATAACAACGACGGCACGGCGACCCTGTCCGGCACGCCCGGCGCTGGCTCCGGCGGCACCTATCCGATCACGATCACTGCGAACAACGGCGTCACCCCGACGTCGAACCAAAGCTTCACCCTGACCGTCATCGCAACAGCGTCACCGACGCCAACGGCCACTGCCACAGCTACGCCGACGGCGACCGCGACAGCTACGGCTACCCCGACCGCTACCGCCACTGCCACTCCGACTGCAACCGCTACGGCTACTCCGACTGCAAGTGCAACTGCTACCGCTACTGCGACACCGGCCGCGACACCTACAGCCACGCCGACGGCTACGCCTACTGCTACACCGGCTCAGGCGCTAAACATCTCCACCCGCCTCCGGGTTGATACTGGCGATAAAGTCATGATCGGCGGGTTCATCATTACCGGAAACGCTGCCAAGCCGGTCGTGCTGCGCGGCATGGGACCTTCACTGGTCAACTCTGGACTCGCTGCCAGCTCACTCCTGAATGATCCCGTGCTTGAATTGCACGGAAGCAGCGGCGCCCTGATTATTTCGAACGATAACTGGAAGGACAGCCCGCAACGACCGCAGATTGAAGGCACCATCTTCCAGCCGACCGACGATCGCGAATCGGTCATCATGGCGACGCTGCCGCCAGCCGCCTATACCGTGATTCTCAAAGGCGCCGGCGCGACGAGTGGGATTGGCGTAGTCGAAGTCTACGACAACAACTCCGCACTCGATTCCGAGCTGTCGAACATCAGCACGCGCGGATTCGTGCTCACCGGAAGCGAAGTAATGATCGGCGGGTTCGTCCTTGGCGGAAACAATATTCCGACCGACATCGCCGTGCGCGCGCTCGGGCCGTCGTTGACGAGCGCTGGGCTGGCGAACGTCCTGGCCGATCCAACGCTCGAACTCCATAACGCAAACGGGACCATCATGGTTTCAAATGACGATTGGCAGAGCGATCCCGTTTCCGCCGCCGCACTGACCGCCCACGGCCTCGCGTTGCCAAACGTGAAGGAATCAGGCATCTTCACATCCCTCGCCCCGCCGGGGCAGTTCACGGCTGTCGTAGCCGGCAAGAACGGCGGGATCGGCATTGCCTTGGTTGAGATTTACAACGTGAAGTAAGCCGTCGGCTGGCCTAAAGCTGGGACCGAAACGGCAGCATTAGCCACTCAGTCGTGCGTTCCCACAACGACCGGTTCTTGAACTCCTGCAACGTGTATTCGCGGGCTTGGGCGACGTCCTTCTCGAACGTTTCCTCCATCTGCCTGGCAAATTTTTCGTCGTAAACGACAACATCGATCTCCTCATTTATCTCTGAGGACCGGGGATCGATGTTCGACGAACCGAGCATCGAGAAGAGCCCGTCCACCACCATTGTCTTGGCGTGGATCATCGTCGGCTGATATTCGAAAATCTTGACCCCGCCTTCGAGGAGCCTGCCGTACGCCGTGCGACCCGCGGACTGCGTCATCGGCTGATCGTTATAAGGCCCCGGGAGAAGAAACCGGACGTCGACTTTCCTTTGCACCGCTTTCACGAGGAGCTCGACCTGGTCGTCGGAAGGAGTGCAATACGGATTGGTGACCCAGATTCGCTTTGTCGCTGAGGCAAAGGCGACCGCCTGGACCATCGGAACCGGGGCCGCCGCCGAAAAGGAAAACGACTCCACGATCTGCGCCTTCAGCTCGCCTGCTGGCGGGACCGCCGGAAATTGGCCGGCGCCGGTCAACGATTCACCGTACGTTTTCACCCAATGGCTTTGAAACGCCGCCTGCAGGTGGGAAACGATCGGCCCTTCAAGACGCGCATGCACATCGCGCCAGTGGTCCTTGTCTTGCGCGTGTCCGCTCCATTTGTCCGAAAAAGCGGCGCCGCCAGTGAAGCCGACGGTTCCGTCGACGATTAGCATCCGGCGATGGGAGCGGCGATTCGTGCGGTCCAGTCGCCACGATTGGACAGGGTGGTAATACGCGAACTTGCAGCCCGCATCGGTCATTTGACGCACGTCGGAATTGTCGAGTGCCCAGCCGGAACCAATCCCGTCGAGCAACACGCGCACTTCCACGCCGGCCCGCGCCCGTTCGCAGAGCGCGTCGCGAAATTGGCGGCCAGTGCCATCCGACTTAACGATGTAGGCGGCGAAGTTGACCGTTTTCTTCGCTGACCGAATTGCCGCGAGCATCGCCGGGAAGAATTCGTCGCCGTTCTGAAGCAGCTCGATTTTATTGCCCGGAATAAGGAGTGGATCCGAAAGGGCAAGGGCCGAGCCGAAAAATTCCGGATCGCTGACCGCAAACGTGTGGTCGAGATGATACTCGAGGGAATTCCGCCGAATGAAAAAGAGACAGAAGATGACCACAACGACCAGAAAGCCGAGACTCAAACCGATCCATTCGGCGATAGCGAATCGCCACCATCGCTGGTTCAACCAATGAGATGAGCGAGCGCGTTTAGTGGCCATTCGAACACGGTTCGTTGTTGAATCGTGTCCGACCAGCTGGATGAGCGGCTTTAGCGCTCAGAAACGGCTTGCGCGCCGTCACCGGCTGGGTCCTCAGCCAGTCACGCGGCCGATCTCTTCGACGCTCATAACCACGTCCCGATCCTCGAATGGAACGCGGGTCGCGGCGGCGAAATTAAAGGCGACCCGGCGCGTCCGGATCTCCTTGATCGTGAAATGCACCGTCCGCGACCGGATTTCGAAAAGGAGGACCAGGCCGACTTTGCGAAAACGCGCGTCGAGATCCTTGACCCAATCCTTATAGCGTTCGGGGTTGTACGTCGCGATGTCCCGGGTCAGGACGAGATGGACGAGGTTCCGGATCGCTTCGCGCTGTTCCTTCGGCCTCGAATGCATCTGGATCATAGGCGGCGGTTGAGCAGGACGGGTACCCGCGGCGAGCGGACGGCACGTGGTCGTGGATGTTCGCCACGATGCGGCCATTTTCCCAAGGCAGGGGAAAAAGTCGGGAAAAAAGGCACAGCCGATGCTTTATGGAAATTATAGCATGCACCTGCCCGCCCTCCGAGCTGCTCCTGCGCGTCGCCACCCGCTCTGGCAACAAGCCTTTACACTCGTTGAAATCGTAATCGCCCTCGCCGTCCTCGGGGTCATGGCCGCCGGCTGCTACATCGGGTTCAATGCCATCAATACCTACGCGGTAACCTCGCGACTCTATAGCGAAGCCCAAACCGCCGCTCAAAACCAGGTCGATCTCATTCTCTCGAAAGGGCCGTTCGATATCGCGGCCGCCTATGTTTCGGGGACATTTAATCCTGCTTTGAACAGGATTCCGATCGAAGTCATGACCACAGCGGAAATCGATGCCTTGGCCGCTTCCGGCGTCCCTTTCCCAGCGACCCCACCTCCTTCGATCCCGGCAATAACGAGCCCCTATTATCCTTATTACCCGTACTACCGGACCGGCGCCGGTCAGCCAGTTTCAAAACAGGCATTCGTCTATCAGGATCCCGTTTCCGGAAAGGTCATCGTGTTTGGGACCCTGACAACGACCGTGGCTGACACAAACACCACCATGACCTTTGCGGGGGCGACGGCCAACCTGAACGTTCGCAAGGCAACTGCGTCGGTCAGTTACAGCTTCCGCAATAAAGACTACGTGGTCGCCATGGACACGCTACGCACCGCCGACCAATGAAATCTTCGAATCCAGATAAATTTCACGAAAGCGCTTTCACTGTGGCCGAAATGGGGGTGGCTGTGGGCGTCCTCGGCCTGTTGGGGCTTGCCTTCTTTCAGGTCCTGAACGCAGGCCTCATCCTTTCCGCCAAGAACACGGCCGTTAATGCCGCCCATGAGGAAGCGCGAATGGGAGTTCTGCGAATGACTCGCGATATCCACGCGTCGGTTTCCGTGCCCCAGTTGCGGGACAACGGCTTCAATGTCATCAGCTCGGACCCTGTTGGCGGTGTCGCTCCAACAGCGGCCGCCGTCTCTTTTCAAGACATAGCTTCAGGCCCCGACTTTGTTTGGAAAGACCCGAGCAACCCTTCTCTGATCATGATCAGGGATAATCCCAAGCCAGAGCCAGGCATGCGCCTGATCGTTCCCTTTTTCGGACTGGAAGAAGACGTTACTAAAGTCGCCGCGGCGGGAACCTCGAACCACAGCAACGTTTTCATCAAGAGCGACCAGTCTACGCCTAACATCGACGCGCCTTCCTTCGGTAACTCCTACGCCATTACTTACTACACGGACCGGACAATGTATGTGGTTCGGAAAGGCTCCTACATTCCGGATTCCCAAGGCCCTTACTCCGTCACGACGACCGCTTACACGAGCAGCAATTATGACCGCTTCGTCCTGACGAACGGGAGTTACGCGCCGAGCGCCACCGGGACACTAATCGTGACTCCTACCCTTTACACCGGAAGCGGGCAGCGCTACCGATTCGAAGACGGGGAACTACACCTCTATAAGCAGCGTTATAATGGGTCGGCAACTTATTGGCAGGATTTCGCAACCGTCGCGAAATACGTTAGCAGCCCGCAACCCTTTTACGTTCCTTTGAATCGATTCGGCTCGCCCGACAGTAAATACGTCGGGGTGAAGTTGAGCGCCCGGGATCCTAAGTCGAGCAACCGAGGTTATCTGGCGACCGCTTCTCTGCTCGACACCCAGATCGATTACCGGTCCCGGCTCACAGTCACTCAATAAAGCATGAAACTTAAAACCGATTCTGTCCAAGGCAGTACCCTGGTCGTCGTAATCAGCGTCGTAGCTCTGTTGCTGGTATTTCTCGGAATGGCAGTGGAATACACTGGCACCATCTCCCGCGAATCGCAGCGCAGCCGGAAAACCGCGCTCGCGATGGAAATTGCCGACGGCCATCTGGAGATGCTCTTCAGCAGCTGGCGTAACATTTATCGCAGCACGTGGAGATCCACCGACAACAACTCGGGCGGAACTGATAACTCCGCGCTTGGAACAAATTATTTCTTCACCAGTCTTTACAACCCCGGGCCCTCTCCGACGGCTATCCCGTTTATGGTGCCGGCGGCGGTGCCCGATCCTATTCCAAGTCCCCCCTCCACTAACTTTCCCTCAGGTTCCAATTACCAGCTAACTCAGTATCGTATTCAGGCCGTTGATCCGATGATCACTTTGGACGCCAACGAAAATGCCTTGAAAGAGTCGAGCTTCGGGTCGGGAAGCTATGCTGCGTTGTCGCCGTCCGCCGTACCCCCGGTGGCGTATGGGCCGAATAAATGGCAATATAGCTATTTCTATCTCGCCTCCGTCGACGTGACCGTCCCTAGCTCGACGGGGGATGTGAAGGCAAAAGTTCGCCGCGTCTTTGAGAAGAAATTCGATACCCCATGGACTTACGCAATGTTCTATAATGACGACCTTGAGTTTCAACCTTCAACCGCGTTCTCGGTCAATGGTCCGGTCCATACGAATGGTTCCCTTTATATCGGGACGAGCAATTTCACCGCCACCAGCACCATCGATTATTCTTCCGACTACGTAAACGGTTACGCAGCGAGCGATACCTATCATACCGCCACCCCTAGCAAGCCGAACTTTGCCAAAAGCGATGCTACCTTGACCTACTCGGACATGCCGCCCGCGCAGGTCTCGCCGTATCTTCCGTTTGGCTGGAACGTCAAGCTTTCCACCGCGGACACAACGACGGACAATGACAGCTACCACGATCTCATCGAACAGGCGTCGGGCTCACCCGATCCTCTTTCACAGATCCGTCTCTACAATCAGGCGTGTTACCGCGTTTTGATCGACTCGAACAACAACATCACAGTGACGAAGAAAGATGGCACTCCAATGCCGACCGATTCCGGCGTTGGCCAGATTTTCAGCAACGCAATTACGACCAACCAAGCCATCCAGGACCAGCGTGAAAATAAATACGTGCGCCTTGCCACCCTGGACATCAGCCAGATCAGGGCGTCGGCCGAAAACGGTGACATATCCGGCTGGAACGGCATTATCTATATTGCGGACACTACCCCTCACGGCCAGGCTGTTTCCTCTCCCTTAGGCGGCACCGGATCGACCGTGTCTACCACCATGCGGGCAATCAGATTGAAAAACGGATACCGGCTTCCGGTAACGTTCTTTGCGAACGGACTCACGGTCGTCTCCGCCAACGCCATTTACATCAAAGGCAACTACAATACTTCGAACAATAGCGGCGATACCGTGCCTTCCAATAACGGCACCTATACCTCTCCGACTGCCAGCGGGTATACCCGAAAGCTCGCAGCCGTTATTGGTGACGCGGTGAACGTCCTTTCCGGCGCTTGGAGCGACACCAGTTCGACCTTAAGTATCTCATCGCGGACCGCGACCAACACGACAGTCAACGCAGCCATTGTGTCTGGAATTGTGCCGAGTAGCGCCGGCAACTACAGTGGGGGCGGCGAAAACTTCGTCCGCTTGTTAGAAGATTGGAAAAATAACACCCTCTGTATCTACGGTTCGATGGTGGAACTTTGGACCAGCACCCAAGCTACCGGCCCGTGGACCGGCGCCGGGAATAATTACAAATCGCCGCTGACGACGAAGTTTTACTGGGACACCCAATTTGGTGACAAAAACGTGGTGACGTTAACGCAAACGGGGCCTCCTGGAAACCTCCAGCTTGCGGCCTACCTCCAGCAACAACGCTGGTACCAGGTTTACTAACTGGGCCCTCATGAGAAGGTTTCCCCTCATTGCTTTAATCGCTTCGGCCGCGACAGCCCTCGGCGCGATCGACTTCACTCCGACCGTGGTCCCGTATCGGTCCGAAGGGGCCGAATATACCAACGTCATCTTCAAGGATGAGCCCCGAGAGATCTCAATTACTTTGCCGCGTCTGTGGACCTGCCGTGGGAATGGTTCCCGGCTGCAGTTGATTCCACCGAACGAAAGTTTTGCCGAAGGAGTTGTGCAATCGGCCACGATCAAAGGTCTCCTGGCGTTCGATGAAGCCACGGTAAAGTCGCTCGAGCGACAGGTCCTGGCCACTCTGCCGCCCGGAAGCTTCGGTGGAACGATCCTGAGTGAGCAAGAGAACCCGATCCTGCTTTATCAGAATCTCAGCTACGAGTTCGTGGCCTCCTATCAAACGCTCGGCCAATCGTTCCAGAGGAGCATCATCATCGTCAGTTGCCCGGATCAACAGTTGATCTTTCGCTTCAGCGCACCCAAATCCGCCTTTGCTAAATTAAACGAGGATTTTAGACGTAGCATCTGGTCCTGGCACTGGACAGAGGTATCACCGCCCAAAACCGCACCGCAAGGTCAGGCGCCTGCCGTCGCCTCCCGTTGACATCGGCAACGTCGCCCCGAAAAAATCCCTCCTTTTTAAGGCGATTAAGCTCGAACGATGGCCTGCCTCCGCAAAAGGGGCATAGGTACGTATCGTGCTCACCCGGTGGATAATGCTGTCGCGCCATTTCAAAGCGTCGCGTGGTCTCCAGGGCCTCGCCGCTGCCTTCACTCTTGTCGAAATTGTCATCGCCCTGGCAGTGCTCGGCACCATGGCCGCGGGCTGTTACATCGGTTTTAACGCGGTAAACGAGTATTCCGTAAATTCGCGTCTCTATACGGAAGCGCAGGCAGTCTGCCAGAATCAGATCGATCTCATCCTCTCAAAGGAACCTTTCGACGTCACCACCACGCCGCAAAAAATACCAGCGGTGCTCGCCCTGGGCACCACCACAACCCCGAACGTTTTCGTCTATCGAGATCCGGTCAGTGGCAAGGTCGTTGTCACCGGCAACATGACTACGACGGTAACCGACGTTGGCTCGACGATGAGTTTCGCCGGCACGGTCGCAAACCTGAACGTGCGCCGGGCCACGGTCGCAGTCAGCTACAGGTTTCGCAACCGTGATTACGTCGTCTCAATGGACACGATCCGGACCGCCGACCAATGAAGCACATTTCCCGACGTCGTTTTGGAACCCGTGGATACACGGTCGCGGAGATGGCCGTCGCTATCGGCGTTGTTGGCCTTTTAGGCGGCGCTTTCTTTTCCGTCCTTAATTCGGGCCTTGTTCTTTCAGCCAAGAACATGGCTGTGAATACGGCACACCAGGAAGCGCGACAAGGAATGCTGCGGATGACGCGCGATATCCATGCAGCGATCTCGGTCCCACAGCTACGTGGGGACTCGCACGACGCGGGCTACAGCTATGCCGGTAGCTTTCCAGTGGTGAGTTCGACTCCGGCATCGAGTACCACCCCAGTGGCGCCCACCGCGCCCGGCGTTTCGTTTCAAAACATCGCCTCCGGGCCGAACTTTGTTTGGAAGGACACGACCGACAGCGCCAAGATCATGATCAAAGACAACCCCAAGCCGGAGCCGGGAATGCGTTTGATCGTCCCCTTCTGGGGATTGGAAGAAGATATTACAAAGGTCACGGCCGGCGGTTCCGCGACTCATAGCAACGTCTTTATCAAATCAGACGAGCAGACTCCTGCCATCGACGTCCCAAGCTATGGCGGCACCTACGTGATTACCTACTACACAGATCGCGCAATGTATTTGGTCCAGGGCGGAAACTATGTTGCCGATTCGCAGGGTCCTTACATCCAGTCCGGGGGCAAGTACGTCCTGGCTGGCAGTTACGCCGCCAGCTCGACTGGGGCCTATATCCTATCGCAAGGGATTTATGTTCCGTATAGCACCGGCACGACGCAGCGGTACGACTACACAATTACCACAAGCGCGCAGCGTTACCGGTTTGAAAACGGCGAGCTACACTTTTACAAACAGCGCTACAACGCCGGCGCCTTGTATTGGAAGGATATGGGGACCGTCGCGAAGTATATCTCCAGCCCCAGTCCTTTCTACGTGCCCTTGAACAGTAGTGGCACGCCGGATTTGAAGTACGTCGGAGTTCAACTTACCGCGCGAGATCCGAAATCGAGTAACCGCGGGTACTTGGCGACCGCTTCGTTGCTCAATACTCAGATTGACTACCGATCGCGCCTGACAAACACCCAATAAATGAGAATCCTGACCAACCGGCAGAATAAGGGGAGCACCCTGGTCGTAACGATCGCTGTCGTAGCGACGATACTGGTTTTGCTTGGGACTGCCATTGATTATACCGTGCATATCTCACGGGTCTCGCAGCGAAGCCGAAAGACTGCCACCGCCATGGAGATCGCCGACGGCCATCTTGAGACACTCTATTCGAACTGGAGGAATATCTATCGCACGGCCTGGACAACCACATCGAACAACTCTGGCGGGACGGATTACTCGCTCGTCGGCACGAATTTCTTCTACACCCAGTGCGACACGTGTACATCGCAAACTTCTGGCGCCGCGCCGACTCCGCTTCCATCGATGACCCCGGCGGCGACGCCTCCAAAGATTGCCCTTCCAGCGGGGACAAATTTTCCATCGGAACCCAATTACACGGTCACCCAATATCGGATTCAGGCAGTGGATCCCATGATCACCCTCGATGCCAATGAGAACAGCACCGTGAACGTCGCCTCGATACCGCCGTCTGGCGATGGTCCTAACAGTTGGCAGAAAAGCTTCTTTTACCTCGCATCGGTTGACGTAACCGTGCCGACCAGCACGGGGCCGGTCACGGCGAAGGTGCGCCGGGTTTTTGAGAAGAAATTCGATAACCCGTGGACCTTCGCCATGTTCTATGTGGACGATTTGGAACTGCAACCGACGGTCGCTCTGGGCATGAACGGCCCGATCCACACCAATGGTAGCCTTTATATCGGCACGAACTTCTTCACCACTACTAGCCGCCTCGAATTTGGCGGCGAATACGTCAATGGATTTGCACCCGGGGATCCCGCTCATTCAAACGCCACCGCGCCAAACCTCGTCTCTGACATGCCGCCGTCGCAGGTGTCACCCTATTTGCCATTTGGCTGGAACCTTAATCTCGACGGAACGACGACCAATAACCGAAGCTATCACGAGCTGATCGAACGCCCGGATCCGGCAGCTGCATCCGATCCGCTTGCCCAAATTCGACTCTACAACCAGGCGGGTTATCGGATTTTGATAAACTCCGCTAATGCGATCACCATCACCTCCAAGAGCGGTAGCTCCGTTACTGGCGGCGACTATAATGCGATCGTGGGCAATATAGTTACCAATAAGTGGGTCTACGACGCCCGAG
>JBJMXC010000071.1:0-3475 GCA_045809825.1 Chthoniobacterales bacterium
TCGGGACGAAACCATCCAGTTTTCGGATTTTGCGCAAATGATTCAATTGTATGTGAACTGGCAGCTGGCCCACCTTGGCCTAACGAACAGTGAGCTAGCGCATCAGCTGGTCGCGGGTTTCAGCGCTCCGGTCCGAAAAGCCGCGGTCGCGAATGTCGAATTGCTGGCCGACCTCGCGGAACGCGGTTTCGAGCTCGGCGTTGTTTCCAACGGTTGCGGCAACGTCGAAAAGCTCTGCGCCGATTTTGGCTATGCCCCTTTCCTTTCCCTCGTAGTCGATTCACGCCGGGTAGGCGTCTTCAAACCGGACCCGGCAATCTTCGTTTACGCTGCCGAAAAGCTCGGTCGCGAGCCCGGCGAGATCATGATGGTCGGCGATTCGTTCGACCGTGACGTTCGGCCGGCGAAACAAGTCGGGATGAAGACAGCCTGGCTCGAAGGAACCGAGCGGCGCGAGTGCCCGGACCCATCTGTTGTCGACGTCCGGCTGCAAAGATTGGCGGATCTTCGGACGGCCATTACACCTTCTCCAACCTTCGCATGAGCGATCGATCTCTCTCTGCCGGAGTGCTCGCAGCCGGTCGCGGCGAACGCTTGCGATCGCGGCCGTCGGACTTGAAACCACTCGTTCGCGTCGGTCACGAAACGCTGATCGAGCATGTTTTGGGATCCATCGCGGCAGCCGGCGCTTCGACGGTCACCGTCATTATCAACGAAGAGTCGATGGCCGTTCGCGATCACGTCCTGACAAGGGACTGGCCGTTCGAGTTGGACTGGCTGATCGAGACCACTCCCTCTTCGATGCACAGTTTTCTTCGTCTCGTTGAAGCCCTGGCTCACAATGAATCCCGCGGCCCGTTTCTTCTTTCGACCGTCGATACGATCGCTGGACCGCGGGTCTTCGCCGATTTCATCGAACGGGCCCGCACCGTGCCAGCGGCGCTAACGCTCGGCCTGACTTCGCCCGGCGACGATGAGAAGCCGCTCCTGGTGCGGACGAGTCCGAATAATTCCTGCATTGAGGCGTTCGGCGAAGGCGAGTTCGCCACCGCGGGTATCTACGCAGTGCGGCCGATTGTTTTGCGCGAAGCCGACGAGGCCCGGCGTGATGGGCTCGATGCGCTGCGAAAATTTCTCAGCCGGCTGCTTGACCGTGGTTATCACCTTACCGGCATCCCGATCAGCGGATCCATTGACGTCGATCACCGAAGGGACATTGCCGCGGCCGAGAGCTTTCTTCGCAGTTTATGAAACGGCTTCTTGGATTGTACCGCGAAAAACAATACTCGCCCGGTCGCCATCAATCGAACGATGCGCTGCTCCTGGACCAGATTGCGCACCGGTTGCGCGAGCGTGAATTTTCCGTCGACCTGATGACGCTCGAGGAAGCGAATGGTGCTCGTTCGAAAGCAACCCTGGTGTTTTCGATGTGCCAGGGACGAAGCGCGCTGGAAAGTCTCAGGGAGTGGGAACATGAAGGCGTAAGCATCATCAACAGCCCCCGCGCGGCCCTCAACACGCATCGCGATCGACTGCCGGCGTTGATGGTGGAGGCGAGGCTGCCGTTCCCGAGGACGAACCTGGTCAGAACAAAGGGAAGTCCGGACCTTGACGGGCTCGACGTCAAGAGCGGCATCTGGCTGAAGCGCGGCGATGTTCACGCGTCGGTTACAGCCGATGTGCAATGGATCGATTCGGCGGAGCGGTTAGCGGCCGGCTTGGCCGAGTTCGGTCGGCGAGGCATCGAGCTGGCCGCCTTGCAGGCCCATCGTGCCGGTGACGAAATAAAATTTTACGGCGTTGCCGGGGGCGCGTTCTTCCATTGGTTTTACTCAGGAGAAACGCGCAAATATCCGTTCGATTTTGCTCAACTCCAGAGGCTCGGTAACCAGGCGGCGACTGCCGCTGGACTCGACATCTTTGGCGGAGACGTGATTGTGTCGCCAGCGGGCGAATTGACCTTGATCGATTTGAACGATTGGCCGTCATTCGCCCCCTGCCGCGAACGCGCGGCGTACGCCATCGCGGATTTTATCACGAAACGAGTTCATGCCAGTTAAGAGCCAGAGTCCAACCCAGGCCGCAGCCAAACGTCTCTTCGAGGAGGAGCAACAACACATCGCCCCGGGTGTGCAAACGATTGCCCTCCTCTCCCAACTCGCCATCGCGCGAGGCCGCGGCGCCACTCTCACTGATCTCGACGGGCGCACCTATCTGGACCTGAACGCCGGTGTCTCCGTCGCCAGCCTTGGCCATGCGCACCCGCGCTATGTGGCTGCCCTCACCAAACAACTCGAGGCAGTCAGTGTCGGCAGTTTTACTTCACAGCCGCGCGCTGAGCTGGTGCGGTTAATTGCGGAGCTCGCACCGGGAAATCTTTCCCAGACCCAGTTTTTTAGCGGTGGCGCGGAAGCGGTGGAAGCCGGGATTCGACTGGCTCGTTCGTTCACAAAACGCACCGACGTCGTCGGATTCACGGGTGGGTTTCATGGAAAAACAGCCGGCGTTCTTCCGATCTCGGACGTCGATTGGAAGACGCTGATTGGTCCGCTGCCGACCGGTTACCACCTCGCACCTTACGCCGACCCCACTCGATTCAATGGTTCGCCGGACGCATGCCGGGAAGAGGCGATTACGCAGTTGCGGACGGTGATTGAGAAAGAAATCGCCGGGCGGCCCGCCGCGATTGTGATCGAGCCGGTCCAGGGAACTGCCGGTAACATTGTTCCGCCGCCGGGTTTTCTCCGGGATGTCTGCGACGTCGCGCATGAATATGGCGCGCTCCTGATTGCGGATGAGATGATCACCGGATTTGGCCGAACCGGAAAATTGTTCGGGTCTAATCACGACGAGGTTGTTCCTGATATCATGACCCTCGGAAAAGGAATGGCGTCCGGCTTTCCGGTAAGCGCGCTCGTCTCGACCGATGAGATCATGGCCGCAAAACCATTCTCGCTGCCGAGCGCTTCGTCGTCCAGCTACGGCGGCAACCCCCTCGCAGCGGCGGCGGCGCTGGTGACGATCCAGACGATTCTGTCAGATGGGTTGATCGAGAATTCAGCAAAGGTCGGTCGCATCCTGCGCGAAGGCTTCGAAGCGATCGCGAAAAAACGCCGCTCGATCGCAAACGTTCGCGGAAGCGGCTTGCTCGTCGGATTCGACCTGGTGAGCGACCAGAAAACAAAGACTTTCCTTCCGAAGGAGCGGTGCATCGACTTCTTCAAACGCGGCCTGGCCGAGGGCCTCATCATGATGAGTTACACGCCACGGGTACGCGTTCATCCTCCGCTCATTCTTTCGATCGAGCAGGCCAATTCCGCCCTCGCGATCATCGACGGCGTCCTCGAGCAATTCGAAGCTGAGTAAGCGGTGTTGCGAGGCGCAATCATTGGGTTCGGCGCGGTCGCGGAGAAAGGACACTGGCCCGCGTACGCCCGGTCGCCCGATCTCGAGATCGTCGCAGTCGTCGATCAAA
>JBJMXC010000072.1:0-10526 GCA_045809825.1 Chthoniobacterales bacterium
CCACTTCGCCGTCGGCGCCGTAAAATCGCTGATCACGATCCGCTCGTGGTGGGCGTCAGGGCTAGAGATGACGATGGTGGGCGTGATCGAGGCCGTCGTCACTTATGGACTCGGGCTGGCATTTGGCGCGATGGCATAGGTCGTATAGGTCCTATAAGTCCTATAAGTCCTATGTGCGCGGTTGTCTGATTTTTGGCGCGCAAGACCGTCGCTGAAGTAATCAACGCCTTTTAATGCGCTGCGAACGGTTCGCCGCTATTTCAGCCGGTAAAACTCCACCAACCCGAGCCCGCTCTTTCCACGCGCTGGCCCAATTAGAGCCGTATAGGAACCTGGTGTCAGCGTGGCCATCACCGCAGCTTCACGAGGATCACGCGGCGGGATATCGCTGGCTTCGATCGCCACGCGCTCGGGCGATTGCTGCCAATCGTCGTTACTGGAGACAACGCTACCGGACGCGTTGTATAAAGTCAGAATCGGGTCTTCCAGCGACTCGCTAACGCCCGCGCTGGAAAGCGACGGGCCGAGCGCGCGTGCCAGAATTTGGGTGCTGCCAGTTCCACCGCCAATAATGATGCCGCCGATCAACGCATTATTTCCCGCCTCCGCATACCCGCGCGTACTAATGTTCGCGAGCTGCGATTGCGTGCCATTGTTCCAGTCGTAAATCTCAACCAGACAAACGCCGGTGTGCCCGTTTTTCCCTTCCACGACCGCGGTGTAACTGCCGGCCGGGAGCGTGGCCGCCACCGCTGACTCGCGCGGGTCGCCTGGAGGAAGACCCGCCACTTGAATCGTGAACCGTTGTTCTGACTGCTGCCAATCATCGTTCGAAGTAATGGCGACGCCGCTCTTGTCGTAGAGAGTGAGGATGGGGTCATCCAACACGCCGGCAACCCCTGCTGATTGCAGAGACGGCCCGATGGCGCGAACAATCACCTGTTTCGGCTCGGACCCGGTCACGATGAAGCCGCCGATGATAACGCGCTGGCCACTTCCCACGAGTCCGCGCGTCGAGATATTGCGCAGAGTTGCGGGATTGTTATCGGGCTGGAAAGCACTCAGGGTTACGCCTGTTGGATCGAAGGCACTGGTCGGGCCGTAATTCACGACGAACGATCCACCCCCGTCGCGGGTCTTGAGCCGCTGCCCGTTCGCCACATTTGCGAACGCACCTGCGATCGGAGTCTGCCCTTTAACCAACACGTACGTGTCCGCCGATCCGGGCGTAAACCGGATGCCGTTTGCCGTCTGCGTGCTGAGACTCACCTGAAGTTCACCGCCAACGGTCACGCTTTGGGTGCAGTCGATCGCATCATAGCCGTAGGGTGGCTGCATCGGCAATCTGCCGAAATAAGCGCCCGGCCCTCGCGTATTCCCGGCAAGATCGAAAAGCAGGATCGAACTCGACCCGAGGGTCAGGTTTCCGTCGAAGGTCATTCGGGGCGTGTATCGGAGCTTGGTATCGCCCGGGGAAATCAGAGCGTTGCTGGTGGTGTTCCCGATCAATGTGCCAGCCTCGACGAGCATGCCGCCGTTGAGCACGATCGAACCACCCTGCGTGTCCAGCTTTCCGCCCAAAGCCCCGTATTGGCTCACGACGAGAGTGCCATCGGATTGCACGAACGTGCTCTGACTCCCCAGAGTGAGCCCGAAGTCGAGGCGCATATAGCCGGCGTTCGTAAAGTGCGTGGCCGTCGTGCTGAAGTGGCCGTTCAGCGTCAGGTTTCCTGCTGCGGTGTTGTTGGCCAGGTTGCCAAGCGCATCCGCGCCATGTTCGTCCACCATATTAGCGGGACCAGAGCCGCGGATCAGATTGAGGGTCGAAGAATTGGTCACGACGTCCGCGCCCGTAAACATGAACTTGAAGTCGCCCCAGTTGCTGGGGCCCCCGATATAGAACGTGCCGCCTGAGAGCGTCCTCGTGGCTGGATCGAAATTGGTCAGCCGGCCGGTAACGTTAAAAACAGCAAGCGCTTCGTCGGGGCTAAGCTGACCGATGACGCGCAGTTCACCGTTGTTTGTGAAGTCACCCGCAGTAGCGAATGATTGCCCCATAATAAGAAGCCCATTGTTAACCGCGAGCGGCTGGAGGGCATTGGCGCCAAATCCATCCGTTATCTTCGAGCCGCGACCGGCGATTTTGATGGCCGCCGAGTTCGTGACTATGCGGGCGCCATTGAAAGAGATAATCGCCTGGTAGCTCGCGTTATAGGAGCTGAGGCTGTAACCGCCGCTCTCCAGAGTTTGTGTCGCCGGATTGTAATTTGCCAGCGTCCCCAAATTCGCGGCGGCATACTTTCCATCGACTAAAAACGAGCTGACAGAGATACCGCCCAAAAATGCGTCTGGGGACAGCGGCAACAACACGACAGAGCGGTCATTGTCAGTGGCGCCCGAGGTGAACAAATGATTGCTCACGCCCAGCGAACCGAGGTTTTGGACCGTCAGCGCGTCTACGGTCACATCCGTATTGGACTCAACGCCAAACGTGTTCGGGGCGTCACCGATCGTAACGCGATAAGTGTTTCCGCCGTTTCCGTTATTCGGCACTACCTGCGGGGACCAGTTCGCGGGATTGTTATAATCGGAGCCGCCAACGTGGGTGACGTCTACCTGGCCAGCTTCGCCAGTTTGGCAGAACAGGGCAAGCGCTGCCGACAACGCCAGCCAAAATCGCGGGCAGCCTGCTCCAGTTGGGGGGCTACGCATACCATTTTCTTACTCCACCCGCAGACAAATGTCACTCTCCTTTTGCGACCGGTTTGGTGGAGGTAAGGGGATTCGAACCCCTGGCCTCGTCATTGCGAACGACGCGCTCTACCAACTGAGCTATACCCCCCTCCGAAAATGCGGGCGTCATGGTAACCGCATTGGCGGTCTTTTCAACACGTCGCCAATCTAACCCCGGCCGGGATCAGCGATCCCGGCTACAACCCAGAAAGGGCGGGGTTTTATCGCGAGTCGGCTGCGATCATTTCTGGATGTCGTAAATCTCTACGAGACCGACGCCGGTCGAGCTGTTCTTGCCGCGGACAATGGCGGTGTACGGCCCCGGCTCCAGGTTCCCCATGATAATCGCTGACTCGCGGGAATCGCTCGGCGCCAATCCAGCCGCTTCAATTTCGGCTTTCTGCGATGATTGCCAATCGTCGTTCGTCGCCACCAGATCACCGTTACCGTTGCGCAATTCCAGGGTCGGGTCCTGCAGTGGTTGCGGGACGTTAAAGGCGGAGAGCGACGGCCCAATGGCTCGGAATGCCATCCGCGTGATCGCCGCTGTTTGCGGGCCCGCAAAGAAACCGCCGATCAAAACGTTGTCCCCGGTGCCAATAAAGCCGCGCGAACTCAGGTTCGCGAGGCGCGCATTCGCGTCGAGGCTCACGTCGTAGGTTTCGACGACGCCGATTCCGCTGCTGTCATTTTTGCCGCGCATGACCACGGTATACAATCCGGGGTTGAGCGTCAGGACCACGGCGGACTCGCGGTCATTCGTCGGGGCGAGGCCGGTCGCTTCGACATTCTGCTGGTCGGTTTTCCAATCGTCGTTTCCGCCGATGTTAACCCCCGCCGAATTGAAAACTTGGATAACGGGGTCCTCGAGTTTGCCGGGTAGGTTGAGGCTCGGGCCAATCCCCCGGAAAACGACCCTCTTTTGCTCGGACCCGCCAATGATCAGGCCGCCGATGAGGGCCTTGTCTCCGGGCTGCACAAGGAGACGCGTCGAGAGGTTCAGCAATTGCGCCGACACCTTGATCGGCACGCTCGCGACGTTGGCGCTTTGCGATCCGTGTGAATCTTTCACGATTAATGTCGCAAAGTAATCGCCACCATGCTTGTAAGTGTGACTAACGAGCGGACTTGATTGCGTCACGTCGGGCGTGCCATCGCCGAAATTAAAAGTGTAAGACGCAATCGAATCCCCTGCGTCGGGATCCACGGATGCCGAGCCGTCAAAGTTCACCATCAACGGCGGATTACCCTGGTCGGGATTGGCGACCAATTTCGCCGTCGGCGCCGCGTTCAAGGCGCAAGCAGCGTTTCCGCCGAAAGTGAATGCCCCCGTGTGAGTCAGGCTGTCCGGCATCTCGTCGTAAGTGTCGGTCGCGGCGGGAAGACCAGCTGCGACTGGGTCGGTCGTCTGGGTGACAGCGGAATTGAATCCGGAAATTGTGTCACCGGGATTCAAGCCGAGATCAGCCGGTTTGACGACGATCTCGATCACGCCTGCGGCAGGATCGTAATGGCTCTCGGGTTCGGCGGGTTTAAGGGTCGTCTCATCAACGAAACGTCCGTCGGTGGTTCCACCATTGCTCGGGCTGGCGACGTAGGATTCGAAGCGAGGAGTCGGCCCGCTCCAGGCCATGTGAACGCCATGAACCTTGCCGTCCGGCGTTTTCATCGAGACATACCAGGCTGATCCGGGCGGCTGTGGCGACGTGCCTGGATCGGTGTTGATGCGGAAGATGAGTTTGACGTTGCCATCCGGAGCAAAGGGCTGTTCGAGCTGGAATGACAGCAGGTCCATGCCTGGTGACGGCGCCATCGGCACAACCCCGAGCGCAGCGTGAGCGTCACCGGCTTTGTCGGTCAGCTCGGTTATGCCAGGAGTCTTACACACAGTCTGGATCGGCAGCGCGATGGCTTCGACATCGTGGCAGTACGGACCTTCACCGACGCCATTGAGTGCGGTGACGCGATAGAAATTCGTCGCGTTCGGATCGAAGGCCGTGTCGGTGTAGTTGGTTTGCGGAACCGTCGCGATCAGGGCGAAGGAGCCGGTTCCACCAATCCTCCGATAAACATTGTAACCGGTGATATCCGACCCGGCGTTATCAGGCGTCTCCCATTGCAGCGCAATCTGGGTGTGGTTCCCGTTGACGCCGGCCTTGACGTTCGGGGCTCCGGCTAACCCGGGCTCCGTCGGATCAAACTGAGCAAGCATTCGCTTCCCCCCCGATTGCCGGGTGATGAAGCCTTTTGCGGTAAACGAATTTGGCCCGCCCTGGACGCAGGCGTCAACGCAACCATCCTCGCCCGCGACCAGGATGCGGCCTTCCTTGTCAATCTGAACATCCATGAAATCGAGGAGGTTTCGGCAGGTACTGCCGCCGCAAATTCCGCCCCGCTGGATCGGATCGCCGGGCGTGACGTTCTGCGTGCTCCAGGTTTTACCGCCGTCGAACGTAGTCGAGATATAGAGATACCAAACGCCGGCGAAGGGGTCGCGCGGGAACAGACCGGTGTCGCCGGAACAATCGTCGCTGTCGCCACAAGCCCAGTTGTTGCCGCCGGTTTCCGTGCCGAAGAATGCGACTGCGGCGCGGCCGCTGCTGCCGGCGGTCGCCGTAACGAAGGTGGCGTTTCGAATCGGCGCGCCGTTTAGAACGTTGGCGCCCACATCAATGCTCGGCTCCCAGGTCACGCCGCGGTCGTGCGAAACCGCGACTTTCGGATGGGTGTCACCGGCCTTGTCGGCATGATCCATCACTTCCGTCAGCCGATCTTCAGCCTGGTAGACGAAGTAGACTGTGCCGTCGGCATCAATCGCCACGGAGGGGTCGCGGGTCTGGAGACGCGTGTTTTGTTCGTTCCCATTACCGTGGGTGGTCGAGTCCGGAATCGGTCGAACGTTCCACGTCATTCCGTTGTCTTCCGAAACGATCACTGCTTGCTTCGCATCAACGTCGTGAAAAGGGAGTGCGCCGCCGCAGCCGACATTCGGCACATAAACAGTGCCGTCCTTGGGAGAGACTTTGATGTGGCCATGGAGGCCGGCGCATTGATTGATTGTGTACATCGGGAAGCCCGGCCCGAAGGTGACGCCGCCATCATCGCTCCGCGCGGCGCGAGCGTCTGATACGCTCTGCGAAGCATAATAGACGGCGTTGGGGTAGGTCCCTCCAAGAGGCGGCACTGGATCGTGGTAACGGCCGCCGCCAAAGGTTTGATGATCGATATCGGAAGGAAGGCTTGATCCTTCGCTCGGCATGAAATGGTCCCCATCGTCGTCTGTGATGTCCGTCGTGCTGCCGGCTGGGGTCAGGCCCTCGAGCTGTGAAACAAATGTGCGGCCAGTATCGTGATCGGTGAAAAGAATTGGATCGCCCGCCGCGCGGGGTGTCGAAGCGAGCAGAAGCGGCTTCGCCTCCCAGAGCACGTTCGCCGGCGAAGGACAATCGTCGAAGGTGGCGCGATAAAGCTCGGGCGAAAAGCCGCCAAAGAGCATGGCGCGGCCGCCGTTCGGGATGGCGGACACGCTGTTGCTAAAGGTTTGCTCGGTTTTCCAGTTACTCCCAATCGACGGTTCCCCGACGTCGTCTGCAATACCGGCGGGCGCCGGATAATTGGTGAACCGCGGTACGCCGGGCGTGGCCGCGACCGCCTGTTTTACTTGTGGGGAAGCGCCTGAGCTGCCCGCGCGCGCCAGCAAGGCGACACCACCAAGCATTAGCAGGGCGGCCAGCAAGGGCCTAATAACAGAACCGCGGCTTCTGGACGATTTTTTCATGGCATTCTCCGATGAAGGGATTGGCTAAACGACCCGGCGGCGAGGGCAGCGCGGTTCAACCAGTATTCGACCCAACAATTCGAGTCGGTTCCCGTTCGTTCGATTACATTTTGGTCATGTCGACCCGCCCCTTCCAGTTTCTCGCCCCTGTTGCCCACGCCTTCGTTCACAATATTTCTGGCATTCCCCCGGCAATAGTTTTCCTTTGGCACTTCCGATGAAACGCTATCTGCCTTTCCTGATCGTCGGCCTCGTCGCCGCTCTCGCTTTCGGGGCTGGATTCGCGCTCTATCGGAGCAAGCCCGCGGTGGTTGCCCCGACCGCGGCGAAAGAAGGAACCACAAGCGCAGGCCACCTCCGCGGCAAAAAAGATTCGCCCGTCACGATCGAGGAATTCGGGGACTTTCAATGTCCGCCATGTTCAGTCATGGCGACGGCGCTTAAAAAAATTGAAGACGATTACAAGGGTCGTGTCCGGGTGATTTTTCATCATTTCCCTCTCGCCATGCATGCCAATGCGCGGCCGGCCGCTGATGCCGCCGAGGCTGCCGATCTCCAGGGACATTTTTGGGAAATGCACGACCTGCTTTACAAGGAGCAGACCAACTGGTCGAAAGCGACAGATGTCCTCCCTCTCCTGACTGGTTATGCGGGAACGCTTGGGATGAACGTCGACCGGCTCAAAAAGGACATGGAAAGCGAAGCGGTGAAAGAACGCGTCGAAGCGGACCATAAGCTCGGCGCTTCCCGCGGCGTTACGAGCACGCCGACGGTGTTCGTAAACAACACTCTGGTGCCGCCGAACGCCCTGAATCCCGATGGACTACATAAAGCGATCGAAGAGGCCCTGAAGCCAAGCGACAAGTCGAAGCCATGACTCGACCTCGCCAAAAAGATGGGCCTGCTAAACCGGCCAACGCGGGCCGCGGTAGGGTTATCCTTTACACAATCGCAGCGGTGTTCTGCGTCCTTGGCCTCGCCGACGCAACGTATCTTACCGTAATGGCGTTGACGGGAGAGACCGCCGCGTGCGGTGGACAAATCGGTTGTTCCGAAGTGCTCGGAAGCGGGTATTCCCGAGTCGCAGGAATTCCAGTAGCGGCTTTTGGTGTCCTCGCCTACTTCACGGCTTTCACGTTCGCGACGTTCGCCGCGTTCAATTATGCGCGGGCCCGGGGACTTTTCATGATCACGGTCGGTCTCATGTTCCTCGCCACGCTTTGGTTTCTCTACGTCCAGGCGTTCGTCCTCCATGCTTTCTGCCGTTATTGTTTGTTCTCCGCCGCGATCACTTTTCTCCTCGCCGGCCTCGTGGTCGCTGCCCCGTCGCCGCGGATTGATGGCGAATAACTGCGACCCGCTTCCGGCCATGGATCTCAAGCGTTACCTTGTCGCCCGGCAAAAGGAAGTCGACCGGGCCCTCGACCGTTTCCTGCCGAAAGCGACAGTGGCGCCCGCCACGATCCACAAGGCGATGCGCTATAGTTTGTTCGCCGGCGGAAAACGACTACGGCCGATTCTTTGCCTGGCCGCGGCGGAAGCGTGCGGTGGCAAAACGGCTGCCGCCCTGGCCGCCGCCTGTTCCGTGGAATGCATCCACACCTATTCGCTGATTCACGATGACCTGCCGAGCATGGACAACGACGATCTGCGACGCGGACGTCCGACCTGCCACAAGGTTTTTGGCGACGCCATCGCGATCCTCGCCGGAGACGCATTACTGACCGTCGCCTTTGAGATCGCGGGCCACGCGAAGCCTGTTTCCCGCTACAATCTGCGGGACGTCCTGCGCGAAATCGCTGTCGCAGCAGGCAGCAGAAAACTGATTGCCGGTCAGGTCGCCGATCTTGAGGCAGAAGGCCGGCGAATCAAACCCACCCAGCTGCGTTCCATCCACGAAAATAAGACGGCGGCCTTGCTGACAACTTCAGTTCGCCTCGGCGCAATGGCCGCGAATGTAGCGCCGAAACAACTCGCAGCTATCACCGCCTTCGGCCGCGCCCTCGGTCTCGCTTTCCAGGTGATCGACGACATTCTTGATGTAACCCAGACCTCCGAAAAACTCGGCAAGAGCGCCGGTAAAGATCTCGCGGCGCAAAAAGCAACCTATCCGGCCGTGCTTGGCCTCGAGGGAGCCCGGAAGGAGGCGCGGCGGTTAACGAGGCAGGCGCATCGCGCGTTAGGTACGCTGGGAGAAAACGCCGTGGTCCTTCGCGCCCTCGCCGATTATCTGTTAGCGCGCGAATACTAATTTCTGGGGAGCGCGGGCGTCGCGTGTTGGCGATGGCGTCTCGCTATCGCGAACCTTTTGAAAGCCTGTTTCGGCAAGACGCCGAAACCAACACGCGAGACGCGTGCGCTTCCCAGAATCTAAACCAACGCCAGGTTCGGATCGATCTCCTCCGAGACCTCGGAGCGGTGTCCCAGCTGAAACCGGAGTGACGCGGCAAAGGCAATCATCGCGGCATTATCCGTGCAGAGTCGCCGAGGCGCGACGAGCAACTGCAATCCGGCCTTATCACAATGCTCCGCCATTTCTTTTCGCAGGACCTGGTTGCAGCTAACGCCGCCACTGATTGTGACCAGACCCGCACCGGATTCCTTGACAGCGCGGATCGTCTTTTTTACGAGTACTTCAACGACGGCGCATTGAAAGGATGCACACATGTTGTTAATCAAATCGGGCGCCTGCGCCTGCTCGAACTCCGCGAGCCGATACCGCACCGCGGTTTTGAGCCCGCTGAAACTGAAATTGTGGTCCCGCGAATCGAGCATGCTCCGGGGAAAATCAAAGCGAGCGCCATCACCCATTGTCGCGCGTTTTTCGATCTCGGGGCCACCGGGATAACCGAGGCCGAGTAGTTTCGCAACCTTGTCAAAAGCTTCGCCGGCCGCGTCGTCGACCGTCCGGCCAAGGATCCGGTAATCGCCAATTCCGCGAACGTCGACGAGCAGGGTGTGGCCACCGCTTACGATGAGCGAAACGTTTCGGTCGACCTCTTGGTTGCGTCCAAAAAACGGCGAAAGCAGATGTCCTTCGAGATGATTGGTTGCCAGGTATGGACGGCCAGTTCCCAAGGCGAGGCCTTTTGCAATCGAAGCTCCGATCATCAGCGAGCTCGCGAGCCCCGGCCCGGAGGTGGCCGCAAATGCATCAACGTCGTTAACCGTGAGTTTGGCGTCGGTGAGAGCTTTCTCCAGTAGCCGCGGCGCATGAATAAGGTGATTTCGAGAAGCTACTTCAGGCACAACTCCGCCGTAAGCTTCGTGCTCGCTTTGCGACGCGACTTCGCTGGCCAGCAATTCGGTCCCGCGCAGGAGCGCAACCGCGGTCTCGTCACACGAAGTTTCGATCGCGAGGATTGTCTTCATCGTCCGGGATTAATCTTTACCGCGCGCGCGCCGGAGGACGCAGATAAGAAATGAATTGGATACGCCTCCGCGTCCTCTGCGTTCTCCGCGGTAAAATTACGCCGGGCTACTTTTTAACCGGTTGGAGCTTCGGCGTGGTTTCCTGCGCGTAAACCATTACGCCCTTGAGCGCATCAATCGCGCGCAGCAACTGCGGGTCTTTCGCTTTGATCAAGTTCTTCTCCTCTTCCGGCTTCAGGTTGTCGCTCCGCGAGGCAAACAGACCGCGCTCCTGTTCCACCGTCATCGGCACCCGGATGTTTGGCGTGACCCCATTGCCGTGAATGACCTGCTTGCTCGGGGTGTAATACTTCGCGGTCGTGAACCGCAGGGCCGAGCCGTCCGGTAATTGGACGACGTTCTGGACCGACCCTTTGCCAAAGGTCGTTTCGCCCACGAGCACCGCGCGCTTCAAATCCTTCATCGCGCCGGCGACAATCTCCGATCCGCTGGCGCTGCCTTCATTCACCAGCACCGCGAGCGGAAAACGCGGCCGCTCCTTCGTCGTGCTCGCAGTCGAATAATCGTGTTGCTGCGAAGAGACACGGCCCTGGGTCGAAACGACTTTGGTTCCCGGAGGCAAAAATTGGGCACAAACATCGAC
>JBJMXC010000073.1:0-4868 GCA_045809825.1 Chthoniobacterales bacterium
GAGCGCGGAATGCGGGTCCTTCCCGTCCGGCGCGGAGAAAAACGGAGCGACTAGCTGAAAGGTGCCGTTAAGCGCGATCTTAAAAACGGTGCCGTCACCGCGAAAGACAATCTCACGATCACCCGCGCCGTTCGATGTCGTGCCGTAAAGGAAACCATCGCCGCCGTCGATCAACGGCGCGTCCGGGTTCGCGCCCTCCAGCGCGGCGGTGAGCACGCCCACCGGCACGGCCGGGAAAGCATGGACGATCGCGAAGGTCCCGCTAGGTGTGAGTCGATAGACGACTCCGTAGCCGTCTTTGCCCCCGTTTGCACATGTGCCATAGAAGTTCCCGTCTGAAGCTTGCACCAGCGCCACTCCACTCGGGTAGCCGTTCGCAGCCGTATCGAAGCTATGCAGAACTGTGAACGTTCCGCTCGGCGTGACCCTAAACGCTTTAGCGCCACTCGATGCACCGTTTCCATCGGTCGTAGTTGTGCCGTAGAAGTTTCCGTCCTTGCCTTGGACGATCTTGCCCGGCGCAGAACCATCGCTGTTTGGTTTAAAAGAGTAAACCGTGGTTAAACTAGAGGTTGCCGGATCAAACTTGAATATCGAGCCGCCTTTGAAGCCACTCGACGTTCGCGACGTGGTGCCATATAGGAAACCGTCCTTGCCTTTGATTAGTCCGGCCATCGGCGCCACGCCCGCGTCCGCGAACTTGAAGCTGTAAGCGAGCTTGAACGTGCCCGATGGCGTGATCGAGTAGATCGCGCCGTACAACGGGTACGAACCGCCTACCGAAAAACCACTTTCTACTGTGCCGTAGAGCTTGCCATCGCCACCATTGAGCAACTCAGTGGCGGGATATCGGCCATCGGGGCCAGTGAACGTGTGGACCGTGGTCAGCACCCCTTTGAGTGTGACCTTATAGATTGTGCCGTAGGTTGTATTGTCGTTGTTAAAAGACGTAGTGCCCCACAGGTTTCCGTCAGGTCCCACCAGCAGCGAGGAGCTCGGCGAATAACCGTCCGATCCGCCTTTGAAGCTGTAGATCGTGGCGATCTGGCCTTGAGGAGTAACGCGATAGATTGCACCTACACCGTAGGCCCCTTCAGTATTCGTAGTGCCATAGAAATTCCCGTCGCTTGCTTTGACCAGCGCGACACCTGGCTTGGCCGCCGCGCCTGGAAAATCAAAGACGGTCGTAAACTTCACCGCCGCGCTCGCCGAAGCTGCAGCGATTAATGTGACTAACAACAACCAGGCCGCGCGAGAGAAATGAAATCTAAGTCTAGAAGTTTGGGTCATAGGAGTGTTCCTTTGCCACGCCTCCCGCGTGGACGGGACGCACACCACAGCAGGCGGAACCCTGCGCCTTACCAAGCCGGCGGTGCCGTGGCGCCCAGCCTTTCAATTCCCCAAAATCATGTAAAGCTTTTTCGACGCGCTTCTGCAACGGCTAGGGCAGGTTGTACAGTTCGACCAAGGCGACCCCGGTGGCGCTGTTCTTTCCTTTAAGGATCGCGGTGTATTTTCCAGGCGCGAGGGTGTGCACGATGGCTGACTCCGCATTATCGGTCGGCGGAATAGTGGTCGCTTCAATTTCCGACTGCTGGGTGTCTTTCCAGTTATCGTTGCTGGCAACCGTACCGCCGTTGCTGTCGTGCAGCTCCAGCGTCGGATCGGCCAGCGGGTTTGTTACTCCCGAATTCGCGAGCGTTGGACCGATCCCTCGGACCAGAACCCGGGCCGATCCTGTTCCATCGGGGCCGAGGATCAGGCCACCAATCATAACATTGTCCCCGGTCTCGACCAGCCCACGCGTGCTGATGTTGGCCAGCTTGGAGTTAGCGGTCTGCGCCAGGTCGTAGACTTCCACCAGCCCAATTCCTGTAGCGCCGTTCTTGTCGGCCAGGATCGCGGTATAGCCGGCGTTGCTAGCCGGCAACGTAGCCACGATGGCTGACTCCAGTTCGTTGCTCGGTGGAATGGTGGTCGCTTCTATAGCCGATTGCTGCGTATCCTTCCAGTTATCATTGGTGAACAAGTTCTTGCTCGAGTCGTGTAGCTCAAGCGTGGGATCCGCAAGTGGGCCGATGACCGGCAAAGAAGGCCCAAGGCCGCGTACCAGCACGTTCTTCTGATCCTTTCCGGAGACAATAAAACCGCCGATCAGCACATCAGCGCCAGTCCGCACTTCCAGCCGTGTCGAGATGTTCAGTAACTGCGCGACAGCATTTGGCAGAGCCGCTACCGTCAGGGCGCTCGAGCCGTAGTTTACCTGGGCGTTTGTGGTATTGAACGTACCGGAGATCGACGCGGCGGTGAGCGGAACGATCGTGTCATTCGGTCCGGGCGTGAACCCGTTGATGGCACGAACGTGCAAGTTGCCTCCGAGTGTAGCGGTGCCAGTGACTTCCAACAAGTCGTAGTCGACGCCCGCCGTGCCCAGCCCCGCTACTTCGATGTCCAGGGTAGCGTCAGGACTTTGTGTGTAGTTGCCATTAATCGTGATCTTGCCCGGCGAAAACCCGGGACTGAAACTCATCTGAATATTTCCGACCGCGGTTTTGACGATCACATCGCTATACATCGTGCCCTTCCCTTTGCAGGTGCCACCTTGAAGGAGGGAAGTTGTCCCGCCGAGTGAGCCGAAGCTGCCTCCGTTAAGGAGCAAGCTGCCGTTAAACTGCGTGTAGTTGTAGAAATTGTATCGGCCGATCTTCAGATCCACGGTCCCGTAATTATTGAAATTGATACCAAAATTCGACGTGCCAGCGCCGCCAGACTTTCGGAAGATGGCGCCAGTGTAGTTGTTGAAAATCGGCGTGTTCTCGAGAGTGCTTGATAGTGTCCAATCAATCTTCGTATCGAATAGTGCCCCGGACCGATTGTCGAACTTCGCTCCGTTAATCATATTTAGTTCGCCGCTGCCCGTGATCGTCCAGGTCCCGCTGTTCACGACGTATCGCCCATCAATGAATTTCAGGTCGAAACCGCTCATGATAGTCGTTCCTTTCGTTTCCAGAATGCCGGTGCCCTTGAGCGTTCCACCTTGCCAGTCGAACTGCTTCTCTACGGTTAGCGTGCCCGGACCATCAAGAATCCCGCTGTCGCGCGCCATCAACGACTTGATAATTACATCGATCTTCTCTAACTCCTTCAGGCCGCCATTTTCCTGCACTATGACTGTGCCCGTTCCAGGAAAGGTGACGCCGTTATTGAGACCGTAGACGTTAGTTACAAAGGCCAGGTTCGGCGCAGAGTTAAACGTGCCTTTCCCCTGCCCGCCGCAAATTTGAAACATGCCGGATCCGGTCACATTCAGCGTGCCGTTGTTATTAAAGCGCGGCGCATTGGTGGTGATCCCCGAGAAACCCGGCCGTGGATTGCTGGATGAGCCGCCAATCGCGTTCCACTGTCCAAAGTTATTGAAGACCGGCGCCGGCGAGCCACTGCTGACAAAGCCAGTCGGCGCCATGACACTCACCGTACCGTCGCTTTGATTATTAAAGGTGAAGTTGCGTGCGTTAATACCGGCAACGTTTATTTTGATCAGGCCGTCGTTAATCAACGTCCCGCCCGATAGCGTCGTTGTATCGGTGCCATTGTTGTTCGCACCGGTAATTTCCATCATCGCTGAAGGCAGCACCTTGATCAGCCCGCTGAAATCATTTCCCAGCGAGCCGCTGGTGAGATTGAGCTCGGCTTGAGAGATCACGTTGATAGTCCCGGCGCCCTCCACGGGACACGCGACGATATGCTGGCCAGTTATGACCTCGGCTTTCCAGTTTGCTGGCAACACAGGCGAAGCGGGCACGCCGATCTGGAGTGTACCGTTGACCGTAAGGCCACCTAGCGTTTGAACGCTACCAGGTCCTTTAAAGTAATCGGTGACACCGGGCGGGACAATCAACGGGCCCTGAATGGTAATTCTCGATCCCGGGGTGTCCGCGAAGAAAGAACCGTCATGCGTCGCATCTTCCGCGGTCCAGATGATGTTGCCGTTGATCACAAGGTTACCGTCGGCGTAGGCCGCGACCGTCCCGCTGTTATTTAGCGTGAGGTTCTGGGCGCCGGCATTGAACTGTGCGGTACCACCGTTACCTCGAATGTCGCCGATATTGTCGAAGCGGTTGTTGTTTCCGGCGAAAGTTACCGCCGTTCCGCCCTGGATAACGAAAGAGCCTTCGTTAAAGATCGTCGTGCCTGAGAAGGTTGGCCCAATGGTGATGTTGGCGAATGAGCCCCCCTGGAAGGTAATTGTTGAACTGTTAATGAAGACATTCGCGACGTTGAAATTCATCGCGCCCGAGCTACGGACGTTGAAGTTCGCGCCGTTGACGACGAGCGTTGAACCTTGCCCGGGAGCGCTATTGATCGCGAAGGTGTAGCTGTTCGCGTCGAACTGTCCATTGTTCAACGTTGCCGTGAGCAGGATGGTGAGACTCATGATCGAATGCAGGCCACCTGCTCCTGCATCGCACACCGCGCCGGAACCGATGATCGCGTCATCGTCGGAAGTCGGCACCTTGTTGGCCACCGTATAGGCTGCGCCGCTGAGCGTGTACCACAGAGCCGGGTTGGTCCACGCACCGCTACCGAAGAAGGTAAGCGTCTCAGCCTTTGCTGCCGCAGGAACAAGCGTGATCGCGGCAGCTGCGACGGCAGCTTTCAGGAGCGCGTTTCTCATGGATATACCTCTCTGGATTGTTAATCTCAGGAGAGCGTATCCCCCACCGGCGTGGCGGTCCGTACGCTCGCCACGGAGGGGATTGTGTCGGACTAGAGAGCCGCGTGTAAAGCGTTATTTCGGCGACTATGGCAAATTGTAGAGCTCTACCAGGCCCACGCCGGTGGTGTTATTCTTGCCACGCACGATCGCA
>JBJMXC010000074.1:0-6151 GCA_045809825.1 Chthoniobacterales bacterium
GCAACCCGAGCGATTTAACGGCGCCGTCGTCGAGTTTCTCACGAAGCACAATCTGACTGGGTAGGGCGAGACTCAGTCGAGCCGCGAACGCGCGAGCGCCAGGACGGATTGCGCGCAGCCCCACGACAAGGTGAAGCCGGCGCCGCCGTGGCCGTAATTGTGGATGATTGTCCGGCCGTCTGCCATCGCACCGGCCTCGACGCGGACACCTGATCTCCGATATGGGCGCAGGCCGACTCGCGTCGCGACGATCCGCGGCGACGGAATCTCAAGCACGGAGCTGCACTCCGCGACGATGGCACCGGTCGTGTTTGGATCGGGGCGAAGGTCGTCGGTGACTTCATTCGTCCCGCCGAAGACGCAATCATTTGTCCGTGGGATGGCGTACATCAACGGCGGATCATCACAGACGACGGCGCCGGTCAGTGGCAATTTTTCAACGACGACGACCTGGCCGCGGTGCGGCTCGAGCTCGGGATCGGAGACCAGTTTTTTCGCCCCGATGCCGGTGCAGTTGATGACGACGTCGAATGCCGAATCGACTTCTTCCGGCTTGTCGAACCGAATGCCGGCCGTCAATTTTCCACCAGCCGTGGCGAGCCGTCGCTGGAGATAACCAAGATAAATCGACGAGTCGCTCAGGGGCACAGTCATCACGAACTCGGTTGTCATGATTGATCGTGCGTCGAAGGACTCCGCCCATGGAGGAATCTTCAATTCTTCGGTTCGGCGGAATTGCCGAAGCTCGATCATCGAAACGCCGGTCGCTGGGTCCCGGCTCAGGGTGCGAAAAATATCGCAGCTCTCCAATGCCCACGGAATGACTTTATCAGCCGGCTCGGCGTCATAGGGAAACCACATCGCCGCCGCGACGGCCGAAGTCGTCTCGGCAGGCGGTTCGGCGGCGAAAATTTGGGTTTCGTATCCTTGTTCGGCGAGGATGATCCCGGTGGTGAGCCCGGAAACTCCGGCGCCGATGATGGCGATACGATGCATGTCTGGAAGAGCTTACTCTTGTTGTAGCGACGGCGCTTTGTCTGGGTAAAGAGCATCATCTACTAGCGGGCTGGTTCAGGGCGACAGAGCCCGTCGCTACAACGCAGGGTCGGCGATTCCAAAATCGTTGATCCTTCAGGCGTGCAGAGAGCAGCGGCTCAGCTAGATTAACGGCGTGGTGGCCCTGGCGGATAAAACGTTGACTGACAAAGTGCTCGCTGGCGAAAGAATTTCGCCACAGGAAGCGCTGGAACTTTACCGGCTCCCGCTCTCCGATCTCGGCCAGCTGGCAACGGCGCGGCGCGATTTGGCAAAGGCAGCCAGCTACGACAATCGCGGGCGCGAGATCGTGACCTACATCATCGATCGCAACATCAATTACACGAACGTCTGCAACGTTTACTGCAAGTTCTGCGCGTTTTATCGCACCGAAAAAGATGAAGATCATTACGTCCTGAGCAGGGAGCAGCTCGACCAAAAATTAGACGAACTTTCCGCCGCCGGCGGGGTTCAAATTCTGATGCAGGGCGGTCATCACCCGAAGTTGTCCTTCGACTGGTATCTCGAGCTCTTGCGGCACATTCGCGAAAAATATCCGCACATTAATATCCATGGTTTCAGTCCGCCGGAGTTGCAGCATTTCGCGGCGCTCTTCCGAATGCCCTTGCGCGACGTGATCTCGCAATTCAAGGAGGCGGGGCTTGGGTCCGTGCCGGGCGGAGGCGGAGAGATCCTGGTCGATCGAGTCCGCAATCGGATCGCGCCCTTGAAATGCAATTCGGACGCCTGGCTCGAAGTGATGCAGATAGCACACGAGCTCGGCTTAAAATCGAGCGCGACAATGATGTTCGGCCATGTCGAGACGATCGCCGACCGGATCGAGCATCTCGGGCGGTTGCGGGAGCAACAGGATAAAAGCGGTGGATTCACGGCCTTCATTTGCTGGACGTTTCAGCCTCAAAACACAGTCCTGAAAATCGAGCACTCGACCGGGGTCGCGGAATATTTGCGGACCCAGGCGCTCTCGCGCATTTTTCTGGATAACTTCGAAAACGTGCAAAGTTCGTGGGTCACCCAGGGTCCCAATATCGGCCAGATCGCGCTGAAATATGGGGCGAACGATTTTGGATCGGTCATGATGGAGGAGAACGTCGTGAGTAGTGCCGGCACGACCTTTCGGCTTGATGCTGCCCAGATTGAGCGGCTCATCCGGGAGGCGGGGTACGAGCCCCGGCGGCGGAATAATTGGTACGAGCTCTTGAATTAGCGCTGAGCGGTGCGTTCTTCTCCGTCCAGCGCCCCGGCCATAGCCTTAAATCCTGCCTTGACGATACCCACCTTCTTACCCATCAATACCGACCTGCGCCGCGTCGGGGACGAAGGACGCCAGGGACATTTCACGTTATGAAGCAATTTCTCGGTTTAATCCGCGGCCGCACTTCGGCTGCTCGACTCGCCATGGTCGTGATCTTTTTGGCGAGCATCTCGTTGCGCGCCCAGAATCCGCCGGAGCAACAGGGCCCGCCGAAAGTTGTATCGGTAGAAGTCCAATACGTCGGGCCCCAGACCATTTCGAAGGAAAAAGTGCTGGCCCAGATCCGGACCAAGCCCGGCGATCCTTACTCCGAAGCGGTGGTCGAACAGGACATCAAAGCGCTCTACCGGACCGGGGAAGTCCAGAACGTCCGCATCTTCGGTAAACCCGAAGCGAACGGCGTCCGGGTGATGGTCGTATTGCAGACCCGTTCGGTCGTCCACGAAATCGAGATCGAAGGCGCGGAACGCGTCAATGCAAAGAAGCTTCGCAAAGCGATCGAGCTAAAAATCAACGGCCCCCTCAGCGAGGACAAGCTGCAGGAAGCGCGGGAGAAAATCATCGAGCAGTACCAGGCGAAGGGATACACGGACGTCGACGTAAAATTCCGGATCGATACCGACGAGGCACACGGCACCTCGCGGGTTGTCTTCACGATTAACGAAGGAGCGAAGGGCGCGATCCACGCGATCCGGTTCGAAGGCAACACCCACTTTAGCGACAAGGTCCTGCGGAAACAGATGAAGACGAAGGGTAAGACCCTTTACTCGTTCATCGATAAATCGGGGCGGCTCGATGAGACCCAGCTGGAGCAGGACGTGAATGCGGTGAAGGAGTTTTACCAGGACCACGGATACATCGACGTCGAGGTGAAAGAAGTGAAGCGAGACCGGTCGAGCGGGAAGCTAAATATCGTGGTCGTACTCGCGGAAGGCCCCATCTACCATGTGGGTAAGATCAACATCAGCGGCGAGAAGATTGCCAGCGAAGCGAAAATCCGCGCCCTGCTCCAGATGAAGGAGGGCAGTGTTTATTCGCCGAAACAAATTCGCGAGGATTCCAAGCGCTTGGCGGACGCGTACGGGACCGGCGGCTACGTCGACCTTCAGATCGTGCCGCAGGGAGTTCCGGCGGGCCCGGGACGGATCGATGTTCACTACCAGATCCAGGAAGGCGCGCCGTCGTTCGTCCAGCGGATCAACATCATCGGCAATACCCGCACGAAAGATAAGGTCATCCGCCGCGAAGTCCTGATTGCTCCTGGCGACGTGCTGAACAGCGTCCGGGTCGAGACGACAAACAAACGACTCGATAACCTCGGTTATTTTTCGAAGGTTGAAACTTATCCGGACGACACCGGCGTCACCGGCCGCAAGGACCTCACCATCCAGGTCGAAGAAAAGCGCACCGGCTCACTGAACTTCGGCGCGGGCTTTAGCACGATCGATCAGTTGATCGGGTTCGTCGAAATGACCCAGGGAAATTTCGATATCATGAACTGGCCGAGTTTCACCGGCGCCGGCCAAAAATTCCGCGCTCGTATTCAGGTCGGTAACCTCCGCAAGGACGTGGTCGTCTCATTGACCGAGCCGTATTTCCTCGATCGCCGCTTGTCGTTAGGCGGTGAAGTTTATTTCCGGGAAGCGGATTACCTGAGCTCGGTTTACGCGCAGCGGAACTACGGCTTCTCGGTTGAAACTCGCAAAGCTCTTGGCCCCTTCATGTCGGTGGCGCTGCAGTACCGGCTCGAAGTGACCGAGCTTTTCGATGTTGATCCGACCGCCTCGAGCCAGATCCTGCTCGAGCAGGGGTCGAGCACGAAGAGTCAGATCACGCCAAGTATCATCCACGACACCCGCGACAATCCGTTCCTGACCCGACGCGGACACCGCGTCATGTTGATGCCCTACATCGCGGGCGGGTTCCTCGGCGGGTCCGAACAGATCTACGGAATGAGCCTGGAGGCCCGGCAATATTTTCACCTGCCTAAAGACACGATTCTTTTGTTCAGTGGCGAATTGGGCGCCGTCGACACCTGGGGCGACGGGGACCGGGTCCGGATTTACGACCGGCTCTTTCTCGGTGGCTCGAACGACTTGCGCGGCTTCGATTTCCGCGATGTCGGGCCGAAGGACATTAACGGAGAGCCGTTGGGCGGCCAGACCAGGGCGGCGTTTACAATTGAGTACACCGTGCCGATTATCGAGAAGGCGCGCGCGGCGGTCTTTTACGACACTGGTTTCGTTAACAGGAAAGCATGGGACTTCAGCACGAGCGACCTAGTTTCTGACGTCGGTATCGGTCTTCGACTCGATCTTCCGATCGGTCCGCTCCGGATCGATTACGGTTTCCCACTCCAGACCCAACGCGGCACCGGACACGGCGGTAAATTCAACTTTAACGTTGGCTATCAGTTTTGAACGAATAATCGGGGTTGCGGTCTAAGCACTCTTCTGCAACCTGTTTATCCCTTTGTTATGAAAAAGTTTCTTCTTATTATCACCGCGGCCGCATTGCTTTCGCCAGCGGCCATTTATGCGCAGGGCAAAGTCGGCACGGTCGACATGAACCGCGCCTTCAAGGAATACAACAAGACGAAGGATTCCGAGAAGAAGATCAACGAAGCGAAGGACGCCGCGAAAAAGGAATACGACGATCGCGCCGAGAACTACAAGAAGGCACTCGATGAAATCAACAAGCTGAATCAGCAGCTCGATTCGCCGGCCTTGAGTGCCGACAAGAAAACTTCGATGGCGAAGGACCGGGACGAAAAGATCGCCAACATCAAGAACATGGAGCGCGAGATCAACGAGTTCCGTCAGACCCGCGAGCGCCAGTTGCAGGAACAGGCCATGCGGATGCGTGAAGGCATTATCAAGGAGATCACAGACATCATCATGGATCGGGTCAAGACGGCCGGTTACGACCTCGTCTTCGATAAATCGGGCCCGAGCATGAACGGCGTGCCCGTGGTCATGTATTCGAAAGACAACGCCGATTTTACCACCGACATCATTACGGCCTTGAACAAAAAACCGGCGACCACGACCACCGAGAAACCTGCCACAAGCCCGGCCACGACGACGACGACCACTACCACCTCGCCGGCGACGACCCCGAAGAAGCCGTAGCTGTTCGCAACTTTTCGAAAAAACACGCGGCTTCCCGCGTGTTTTTTTGTGCCGTGATGGAATCGGTAGATTATGGCGGCGACTCCGAATTCACGAATCCCTTTTGCGTCTGACGCATTCGTGCGCATGTCTACGAGACTGGTGAAAGTCGCCTTCGCTCTCTGTTGCCTCTCGGCCACGGTCAATGCCGCTTCGTGGCAATCGACTATCACGTCATCCGCGCCGCCCTCTTTTCCAAATCCGCGGCCAATGCACGCGCGCTACGGATTCGGCTGGAGCGGCTTCCCCGGCGCGACCGCCGACATCCGGTTGAATAAGCCGAGCAGCGATCGTTTGCAGCTCGATGTGTCGGCGCGCACGATTGGGCTGGTCCGGGCCTTATGGAAGTTCGACGCCACTCACACCTCAATCGTCGAATCGAGCACCCTCCGTCCACTAACCGTTCGGCAATTCGAAAACGATCGCGCTGAAAGAAGGCTCACCGACTTGTCGTTCTCTCCGGAGGGCGTTGTCTCGAAGGTCACGGAAACGCCAGGCAACGGCCCTAAAGTCCGGCGATTCGATTTCCCCCGGCTCTTTGATCTGCAGTCAGCCGTTCTTTATTTGCGCAGCCAACTGATGCAGGAGGGCAACGTCCACCGGATCGTCGTTTATTCGGCGACTGCGCCTTACCTCGCCACCATCACTGTTCTGGGCCGGGAACGTATCA
>JBJMXC010000075.1:0-6537 GCA_045809825.1 Chthoniobacterales bacterium
CGAGCTCGAATGCCGAAGAAATTGTCGCTGGTAACGACGTCGTGATCGACGCCCTTCGAGATTCTTAACAGCCAGTCCGGAAAATGGATCTCGGCGAAACCATCGCGACGGCTTAAATCCGTCCGGCGCCAGGAGCTTTTCGATGGATGATATCGCGGCGCCAGCGACGAGGCTGTGTCCTCGCCATCCGGCTGCCCAAGAGTTCGTGGCCCAGGTTCATCCCACGAATCGAAGAATCGCGCTGGCTGACCGCGAATTTCGACGCGTTTATGATCTACCTGCGGCTACAGCGGCGGGACCGCTCGACCATCGCTTCGCTTGGCGGAAACGTTCACGTGACCGGTAATGGCGGCGCGCGATGGGCGCCTTCTACTGGGCCCGCAAGGCGATCATGGGGTCGACCTTTGTTGCGCGCAGGGCCGGGATCAGGTTGGCCATGATCGCAACCGCGAGCAGGACGAGGGAAATGCTGATGAAGGTGATCGGATCGGTAGCGCTGATCCCGAAGAGAAGGCTCGCCATTACCCGGGTCAGAACGAAAGCGAAGACGAGTCCGATGGCGAGTCCAAAGCCGACGAGCCTGAGGCCCTGCTTCACGGTCATGCCGAGGACATCGCCGCGCTGCGCACCGAGCGCCATCCGAATCCCGATCTCGCGCGTTTGTTGCGCGACGGAATAACTCATCACGCCGTAGATTCCGACGGCTGCCAGGACGAGGGCAACACCTGCGAAAATGGCCAGCAACAGCATGCTGAAACGCTGCCGCGCGACGGCGCCGGCCACGATGTGTTCCATTGAATCGATGTTGGCGACGGTCTGGTCCTTATCGACCGACCAAATGGCGTTCCGGACCGAAGTGGCGAGACTCAGAGGACCAACCGCGGTCCGCACGATGAGCGCGTTCGGCATCAGGCTCCGGAGCTGGCGATACGTGAAATACATCTGCATTTTGGGCTCCGCGATAAAATCGTTTTGTCGCACATCCTTGACGACACCGACCACGGTGCGCCAGGGAGCGTCCGCAGTGGTCGATCCATTTTTTATCCGTTTGCCGATCGGATCGTCGTTAGGCCAATAATGCCGCGCCGTCTTCTCGCTCACCACCACGACAAGGTTCGAATCGAGATTGTCCTGATCGTTGAAATCGCGGCCGCGGACGAGCGGAATTCCCATGGTGCTGAAGTAGCCGGGCCCGATCGCGCGGAAGATCACGTCGGGATGCTGGTCCGGCGGCGGATCGGGAATGCCTTCGACCCCGATCGGCATCGAATCGCCGTTGTAGGTAAACGGGAGGTTGCCGGCCACGGCGACCGAGCGCACACCGGGCAATGCCTGGATACGCCGCACCACTTCATCGAAGAACGCCGTGCGCTTCGGGTTATCCGGATACTTCGTTTCGGAAAGATCGACATTGAGCGCGAGAAGATGATCGGCCCGGAAGCCGGGATCGAGGTTTCGCAGATGCATGAAGCTGTTGATCAACAAACCGGCGCCGATCAGGAGAATGAAAGAAACGGCGACCTCCGCGATGACGAGCGCGCTGCGGAGTCGTTTGCCGCGCGGCCCGGCACCCGAGTCGCGCCCGCCCTCTTTCAAGGTTTCGTTAATATTGAAATGAGCAGCCTGGCTGGCCGGCGCGAGGCCGAAGATTACGCCGGTAACAACCGCCACAAGGAGGGTGAAGACCAGCACGCTGGCGTCGATCGTGATCATTTCCGCATGGGCGATGTCCGCCGGTATGAAACGGGTCAGGACCTGAAGGCCGGCATAGGCCAGGACCAACCCCACAATTGCGCCCAGCAACGAAAGCATCACACTCTCAACCAGCAGCTGTTTCGTGAGGCGGGCGCGATCTGCTCCTAGTGCGAGCCGTAGAGCGATCTCCTTATGGCGCGCCGCGGCCCGGGCCAGCAACAGGTTCGCGACATTCGCGCAGGCGATCAAAAGAACGAACGCGACGGCGCCGAGCAGGATGAGCAACGCCGGCTTCATGTTGCCAACGATCTCTTCCTGAAGCGGGTTTACGACTGTCCCAATCCGGACGTTTTGCTCGGGATATTGTTGCGCCAGGCGCGCCATGATCGTCGCCATTTCCGCGCGCGCTTGTTCCAACCCTACCCCGGTTTTCATTCGCCCGATTACTTGAAGAAAATGGCTTCCTCGGCTGGCCGCTTCTTCCGCGGGAAACGCAAGCGGCACCCAAATCTGGTCGCGCCAGTTCCCGAACGCGGGCAGGCGGACACTGTTGGGTAAAACACCGACAACTGTGTAACTTTCGCCGTTTAGGGCGAGCGCACGCCCTATGACGCCGGGGTCGCTGCCGAAGCGCCGTCTCCACAGGCTTTCGTTCAAAAGGGCGACTTTCGTGCCCGGTTTGTCTTCGTCCGGGACGAAGTTTCGGCCAATGATCGGCTTCACACCTAACAAGTCGAACAGGGTCGCGGAAACGCGGCGGCCCTCGAGCCGCTCCGGTTCGCCAACCCCCGTCAGGTTAAAGGTTTTCTCGGCGAATGCGCCCATTCCCTCGAAGACCGTGCTCTGTTTCTGCCAGTCGAGGAAGTTGGCCGGCGACGGCGTGTTTTTCGGAAACCCGAGATGAGTCGCATTTTCCCAGATAACGACGAGCTGGCTGGGATTTTTGTAGGGCAATGGGCGGAGGAGCAGGGCGTTGACGACGCTGAAGATGGCGCTATTCGCGCCGATCCCGAGCGCAAGCGCGAGCACGGCGATCACCGTAAAGCCGGGATTCTTCAAGAGCATGCGAAGCCCGTAACGGACGTCCTGGCTCAAATCTGCAAACATATTTCTCTTCCTTTCACTTCCCATCGGGATTGGATTTTGCGGCACGCGTCGCTCGATCCCCTTTAGCGAGCGCGCGAGTATGTCGGTTTGTTTTAATTCAGTGAGGACGTCGTCCTGCGCTTCCTCTTCGGTCTGGCCGCGGCTGACCGCTTGTTCGTATTGATCTTCGAAATGCTGAGAGAGCTCCTCCGCAATCTCGTTCTCCCGCTCCGGCGCGAGGCCGAGCGATCGGAGGCGTTCCTGGATCTCCTTTTTGAAATCAGGCATGTTGAATTCCGGTGATCAGGCTGACCGCCTCGACGAACTCCCGCCAACCCTCGCGCTGTGCCTTGAGGATTTTGCCGCCGGCCGGAGTGAGCCGGTAATAGCGACGGCGCCGCTGCCCCGCTTTTTCAACCCAGCGGCCCCGGATCCATCCGCGTTTTTCGAGCCGGTAAAGGAGCGGATAAAGGGAAGCGACATTGAAGCGGAGGGAACCGCGAGAACGGAGCTCGATGAGCTGGCCAATGTCATAGCCGTGACGGGGGCGATCCTCGACGAGCGATAAAATCAGGAGCTCGGCACTGCCCTTTTTCAATTCACGATCAAGGTTCGTTGAAGCCATATGTGCTATAGCAATATATGATTAAAACGAACCTCCAAGTGAAATCTGTCTAAACATTTTTTGCTCCTTCCCCCACCTGGCGAACGCGGGCGCTGTAGCGGGGGTCTATGACCGTCGACAGCGAAGTCAAACAGGGGAGTCGACGGTCACAGACCGCCGCTACAGGCAATCCAAATCAGTTTCGGTTCCGGCGGGGCTGCGTAGTTTTCCGGCGATGTCGGGCAAAAGTACCATCCGAACCGGTGCGTCGCGAAAAAAACGCACAGCACGCGAGGTGGTCCAAATCGACCAGCGACCGCTCCGGCGCGCCGCCGGCTCGGAATGCAGTGCGGCGATGGCGCGACTGGAGGAACTGCGCACGGCCTGGAACCGATTCGAGCGCGAGGACAAGCCCACCTTTGTCCGGTGGCGAGCGCGTGAATTCGGTCCGTTGCTCAGCGAGCTGCGCGAAATCGAAGGGAAAATTCGCGATCGCGAAACGCTCGTCCATGAAGTCGAAATGGAGATGCTTCGTGGCTTTTACGATCCGCAGAGTGCGTATCAGCGGGTCATGTTTCGCAGGGAGAGCGGCGCGCCGGTTCCGGAAGCGTCAAAACCGCGGTCGAAAACCAAACCGGGTGAAGAGCAGAAGTTGAGCGAATTTGAGCAGGAGGCCCTTTTCCAGGAATGGGTCCGGAAATTCATCGGGACGAACCCGGACAAGCTCGATGACAAGGCGTATTCGACGACGTTCGAAGCCTTCAAGTCTCACATGTTTCGGGCTCGCCCGGCGGAAACGGCACGCAGCGAAAATTCTCAGCGACCCGAGCCGCGGCCGACCAAGCCAATGGAAGAACCGCCGGGCGACGCCGGGGTCGATGGGCGCGTAAAAGAACTCTACCGGCTCCTGGTTCGTCGACTGCATCCCGACCTTCGCGCCGATGGTAGCGCGACCGTATCGGCGCTGTGGCATGAAGTGCAGGAAGCGTATGCGGCAACCGACATCGCGCATCTCGAAATCCTGCTCGCTCTCAGCGATATCGAGTCGAGCCGATTCAGCGACCAAACGAGCGTGTCGCAAATGCGTGCGTTGGTGAAGGAACTGGAGCGCGCGGTCTTCGCGCTAGAGGATAGTCTGCGCCAGGCACGGAATGAGAACGCGTGGAATTTCGCGCGGGAGGGGGCAAAACCGAGTTTGCGCGCGGAGGTGGAAAGAGACTTACACGCCACTTTTAAGAACAGGTCGGACAGGCTGACTCTGCTCGAGCGAACGATCGCGGAATGGGCCCGTCCGAGCCGCGGCGGGCGTTAACCCCCGTTCACGGCGGAGTGAGCTGCCGGCTTCAGGCCGCGACTGACGGCGCTTCGGGTGATTGGGTGACTTGGAGACGTTGCGACACGATGACCATGTCCGACGCTGCTTCGCCGATCTGGAATGTCTCCGCGAGGAGCGGCGCGTTGAACGACGCCTGAAGGTCGAGCCGGAAAAGCGATTCAGTCAACGCCTGTCGAACCTCATAAAACAGGCCTTCAAAAATCTCACTGAATTCCGCGTCAATCTTTTCCCGGAATTGCTGCTGCGAATCGCCCAGGCGCTGCCTGAAATCGTTCAGGACAGTATTCCGGCGCCAGAACAATCCCACCGCCACGAGAAAGATACCGGTGCCGAGAAATATTCCACCGGTGATGTCGAGCCAGAGGATTGGCGACAGCGCCGCGATAACCAGCCCGAGCGCCCCAAGCAGGCTTCCCGCAACCGCGAGCTTCCGCACGTCCGTCGTTTCCGCGGCTTTTCCGTGTAGAATATTTTCGTCGATGCGCAGGCCGTCGAATTTTGCCTGCAAACGCTGCAGGGTTCCGAGCTGGTGCGATGCCTTCGGGAATTGGACGTCGGCTCGAATCCGTTCCTGGCGGCGGGCGATACTCTGGTTTAGCTCCTCCATCATCGTCCGCATCTCGTTGAACAGATCCATCGAGACCTGCGCGGCTTCCGCTTTAATTTCCTTCCGCGCGGATTTTTCGAAGCCTGATTTCAACTCGTGCAGCCACGCGTCGGTGTCGTGGTCGCGCAAAAAGGGAACCGCACGGCGAACGAGCTTTCCGACCCGCAACCCCTGCGCGAATTCGTCTTCTGACCGGCGTGCGAGATTGTCGTAGGTCGCCGCGAGTTTATCCACGATCAGGAGCTTGAGTCCCCTTGCCTTTTCTTCGCGCGCATCAACTTGCGAGAGCAGCCTTTGGTAGAAGGAGCGTTCGTCATCGACCGCGACTTTTTCGGCCCGCAAATGGGCCAGCAGGCGCGTCATCACGGAACGAATCGTCTGGTAGGACTGCTCCACTTTCATCCGCCACGCTTCTCCGCACGCGATCGTGTTCTGGAGGAAATTCCGAAATTCGGCGAACGCGTTCTCCGGAATGCCTTCCATTTCTCGCTTGGCCGAAAGTGTGAAAACGATCGGGTTGTCGACCTGGCGGTCGTGCGCGTACTGCCGAACGTGCTCGAGGTTCGTGATCAGCTCTTTCTGGCTGGCGCGGTCGGACTGCTGAAGAACGAAGACCACCTTCCGATGCCATTGCCTTTTTATCAGGGTGAGGAACTCCCAGGCAGACTTCGTGTGCGGATTGACTGCGGAAAAAACGAAAACGACCAGGTCGCTCTGCGGAATGTAATTCTCGGTGATGGTCTGATGGTCTCGAACGATGGAGTTGGTCCCGGGCGTATCGACCATGCTGATTTCACGTAGGACCTCCTTGGGTAGCGTGATCCGCTGCCATGAATCGCCGAGCACCTCGACTTTCCGCTCCGCCCCGTAAACCAGTTCCTGGATACCAACCGTGCACGGTCCGGGCGCCACGTCGCACACATTCTCGCGAAGGAGCGCGTTGATGAAACTGCTCTTCCCGGCTTTGACTTCCCCGACGATGACGAGCAGCGCCGCCGACTGAAGATTCGTGAGGCGCGCTCGCAAAATTTGGACCGCCTCGATGTCCGCGCAGCGTTCCGCGAGCCATAGCGCGCGTTGCAGCAGTGCGCGCAGAGTCTCGAATTGCTGCCGCAGCTCTGGGCTAAGAATGCCAGCGGAGTCGTCCTGATTTTCCGTGCCTGGTTCTGATTGGAACTGATCGAACTGGCTCATCCGCGGCGGCGATCA
>JBJMXC010000076.1:0-15017 GCA_045809825.1 Chthoniobacterales bacterium
CCGGCACGATAGGAAAGCGACTGGCCAGACCGTGCGTAATCGTGGCGGTCGCCGTCACATTGTTTCCCTTGCTCTATTTTCTCCCGGCCACATCGGGAAGTCTTATCATTTCGCCTGATGACGGGATAATCCAAAACATCCCGTTTCGAGTCGCGGTGGCGAACATGATCCGCGACGGATACGCACCTCTTTGGAATCCGTATTTGTTTTGCGGGATGCCGCTTTTCGCCGCAGCCCAGACGGGGGTGTTGTTCCCCCTGAATTGGTTTTATCTCCTCTTCCCGCCGGCCACGGCCACGAATTTGATGATGCTCTCGACCTATATGGTCGCCGGGCTCGGCGGGTATCTCTACGCCCGGCGGAGCGGCGCCAGCGTCCCCGGAGCGGCGGTGACGAGCCTGGTTTGGCAATGCGGCGGGTTCATGGTGAACCAAATTGGTCACACAAATATCGCGCAAACCGCGGCGCTGTTGCCGTGGTTGTTTTGGGCGCTCGATGGTTATGCCCGGGATGGAGATGGCCGGCGCGGATTACTCCTCGGGGCAATCGTCGCGCTGCAATGTTTCGCCGGGCATCAGCAGACGTTTGTTTATGGCCTCATCCTTGCGGTAGCTTATGCCGTCGTGATGTGGCGCGCGGCCCGCGCCGCTGGATCGAGAACGTTTTACCTGTCCTCGATTCTTTTTCTCGCGGCCGGCCTGGCGCTAGCCGCCGTCCAGATCATTCCGACGCTGGAACTGTTGCGCGAAAGTCTGCGGGCGGACGCGTCCTACGATTTCTTTACGTCGTTCAGCATGCCGCGGAACTTCATCTGGACGTTTTTTGCGCCTTACGTTGCCGGAGGCGGCGATGGATTGTTCTTTCGAGCCCCCTACGTCGGACCTTCGTTCTACGCGGAGTATGTCGGCTATGTCGGGCTGACAACGCTCGGCCTTGCCTTCCTCGCGCTTTTGGTCCGGCGTGATCCAAGCACCGTTTTCTGGGGAAGCGTCGCGGTGATCGGCGTGGTCCTGGCGCTAGGCCGCTACGCGCCCTTCGGCATCTACAAACTTGTTTATGCGGTGCCGGTGCTAAACCTCTTTCGTGTTCCCGCACGCCATTTGATGGAGTTCGAGTTTGGCCTCGCAATTCTTGCGGGCAAAGCAACGACGGCGCTCTTTGAGGAACCGAACCGCGCAGCAATGAAACGACGAGCCTTGGTCGCGGGCGGCGCGATCGTATTGATCACGTTCTTCGCGATCACCGTCGGCCGGCCGGCGGATTTTCGCCTCGCTCGCACGGCACCGGTCACCATTCTTCGCTCGCCCGAATTATTTTTGCCGCCGGTGATTGCGGCCCTGGCTGCGTGGGCTATTTGGCGAACCGCGCGTCGGCCCGGCCGAGCGAGCGCCGGGTTTCTTATCGGCGTTCTCCTGTTCGACTTGATCCTGTGGGGCCAATTCAGCGGATGGCGCGTTTCCAGCCCGAGTCCGCGCTCTGGATTGTGGAGCGAGCCGCCGGCATTCAAATTCTTGCGTGAGCAGCAGGAACAGGGCACGGAGCGGTTTCGCATCCTTACGCAGGACCATTTTTTTTCTGCCGCCCAGACTGTGTCGTATTCCAATCCCGGTGAAAACTGGACCCTCGAATTGCAACCCGACATCGCGATGATGCACCGCCGCGAAAACGCTGCCGGCTATGAGGGCTTCGGCCTGGCCCGCTACAGCAAACTGGCCGGCGACATGAAAGTGTGGGGAGACCTAACAGACCCCGAACGCACCTTGCGGGCCGACAGCCGCGAGCTCGATCTACTCAATGTGCGCTATCTCCTCGTTCGAGCCGAGCCTGACGGTCCCCGGCATAAGGAAGCGCCGCTGATTGAAGTGAACGACGGTGAGGTTTTCGGCGGCGAGACATTCGCGAGAGGCAATCTCAATCTGCCGCCAATCGTTTCGGGCGAGCGGCTTTCCTTTAAGATCGCGCCGATGGAAGTGGACCGGATCGGGTTGCTGACGGCGCTCGCGTGGGCGGAGAACGCGCCGGATGACGTCGCCGTCGCGCAGGTCCGATTGCGTGGAAACAATGGCGAGACGGTGGACCTTGAGCTGCGCGCTGGCCAGCATAGCTCTGAATGGGCCCATGATCGCGCCGATCTACATGGCCGCATCCGGCACAGACGCGCGCCGGTCGCCACGAGTTACCCTGTTACCGATCGGGACAGTAAATTCGACGGGCACGATTACATTGCGAGCTTTCCCTTGGCCAAACCGATGACGGTGACCGGCGGAGAAATCGTTGTGCATTCGATCGCTGAGGCGACGCGCCTGATGCTCACGCTGAACCGTCTTTCCCTGAGAAAGAACGACCGCGTCTTTACGGTCGCGCGCGAACACATAAACAAAGAGGCAAGCCACCCCGCGATGGTGGAAGGCGTGTCGGCGCGATGGAACAAGGTCGGGATTGCCGGATCGGTGGCGATTTTCGAGAACAGCCGCGCGCTACCTCGCGTCGTCCTTGTTGGAACCGATCGAGTCGCCAGCGGCGACGAGCAGCTCGATATCATCCGGTCGGGAAAGATGCCTGATGGTTCGCTGTGGAACGCATCGGAGTGCGCCCTTGTCGAGTCAGGGACCGGCCTGGAAAAGGCCGAGGCAAAATCGGGCCAGGCGGAGATCGCCCGATACGAGCCTAACCGCGTCGAAATAAAAACCGAATCTTCCGGGCGAAGTCTGCTCGTGCTTGCGGACAATTATTTTCCGGGCTGGCGCGCCAAGATCGACGGGCATCGCGCGAAAGTGCTGAGAGCAAATTACAATCAGCGGGCGGTGACAGTTCCGGCCGGTTCGCACATCGTGAGCTTTTCCTATCAGCCAAAGTCGGTCCTTTGCGGCCTGATCATCTCGGTCGTGACGCTGGTTGCATTGATCTGGTGGGCGCGAAAATCGCGCGCGCATGTGGCAGGAGGGGTGCCGTGAAGAATCAACTTCTGGCAGAGCCGCGTTACGTCGATCGGCTTGAGGACTGTTTTTTTTATCACGCCATCGAACTGCCGGGCTTTGGGCTAATCCCGGCGCACTGGGACTTGCGCGGCCGGTTCGATGACTACATCGGCGACGTGGACGTCACGGATAAATCAGTCCTCGATGTGGGAACGGCTTCTGGGTTCCTCACCTTTGAAGCGGAAAAACGGGGCGCAAACCGGGTGCTGTCGTTCGACCAGAGCGATGGGGCCCGGCAAACATTTCTGCCGTTCAAGGACAAGCCGTATATGCGCGATCGCGCGAGCTGGGCGGTGAAATATCGCGCCGAGATCGAGCGTTGGAAAAACGCTTACTGGCTTGCGCATCGTCTCCTGAATTCGAAGGCGGACGTCTTCTACGGCGACATCTACGACTTGCCGGGCGAGCTCGGCCAATTCGATATCGCTCTGGTCGGCTCGGTGCTCGAACACCTGAGCGATCCGATTACTGCGCTTGCCTCGATCGCGCGTCTGACGCGAGAAACTATTGTCGTCGTGACACCGCTTTTGGAGACGGAAGAACCCTTGGCCCGGTTCCAAGGCAGGGCGGACAAACCGGAAGCAGATTTCACATGGTGGGTCTATTCGACAGGGGTTTACCGCGAAGTGTTCGGCATGCTCGGGTTCACGATCGCGAAAGTGACGCAAGCGCAGTTCTACTACATGTATGGCGAAAGGTTCGAGGAACGGTCAACCATCGTGGCTCGCCGGGGCGGTACGGGCTAGCCAACTCGCAGCGGCAACACCAATGGCTTGGAACCGCGTTCTTCAAACCAAGAGATGTGCTGGTCCACCAGGTCGATCTTCAGGATATATGGACCGGGTTCGGCTGGAGCTGCACGTTCAATGACCACGGCGCAGCACTCGTTAGGCGCGAGACCTCGCGGGAGCGCCGGTTCGCCGTGAAACTCGTCAATGACGTCACCCGCCCCGTTCATGATTTTCACCCCAAGGGTGACGCCACCCCGGCGAATATAATTTCCGCCAAGCCAGAGAGTGTCACCGGTATTGGTCACTTTCAGTTTCGCGTCGAATATTTTCCCCGGCCCGATCTTCTCCGGCCAGGTTGAATCCAAATTAATGTCGGCCCGAAGCAGGCCGGGTTCGCGACTGTCTGGCACTGTGGAGGCCGCGCCCGTCTCCGAAACTTTCTTGCAGAGCAGGTAATTGATCGGCGGAATCGAAACCCGGATACGTCCCTTTTCGTCGACCGCTTCACGATCGAACAAGCCATTAATGCTCACGTAATCGCCGATAATGGCGAGGCCGACTTCATCGACCAACCGATGCAAGTAAGCTGGATCGAAAGGCGATTCGAGCGTCCCGAACTCGCGCATGACTGCCGCTAATTCTTCTTCTGCGCGCGAGCCAGATGGAGGCCGATTTCCTTCGAGGATGAACAAGACGCCGCCAACCGGCAGCATCTTTGCGATATTGCGAAGCGCTGCCATTGCATCTTCGAAATGGTGGAGGGCGTCGTAGCAGACAATCGCGTCGAACTTCTCGGTCAGCGGCGCGAGCTCGATATCATGGACCCAAAAGCGACAGCAGATCGGAGTTTCATGATCGATCAGTGGAGGCAGGGCACGGATTCGCTCTTCGCAGATCTGGATCAACTGCGGACTGATGTCGATTCCGGTCACGTCATAGCCGAGCCGGGCAAAAAACTCGCTGAGCCAGCCTGAGCCGCAGGCGACTTCAAGGATTCGCGCGCCGGCCGGCAAATCGAGCGCGGCCGCCATGTTCGCGAAATCGCAAAAGTGCCGGTGCGTTTCCATGTCGATGCCGGGACCGCGATGTTTCGGCGGTTTGTGAGCGACGTTGTAGAACGGTTTGGTTCGCAAGTAATCGAGCCGTTCGGTGCTCAGACGTGAGGGGTATTCGATGGCGGCTCGCTTGAAGTCGATCCCTTCCAGTTTGGGCGAACGACCGGGTTCAGGCATGGGACTCACGGCCAAAGAGTTCGGCCCTCCCGGCTGCCGGTCAAGAGCAGCGAAAGTTACAAACCGCGACGGAGAGATGGCGATCGTCCCGGCTCTGCCGATCGGCGGGGCGGGGCTGCCAGGTCTGGTTCGCCGTCATCTCGAGCGTGAAGGTTTGATTTTCACCGGCAACAATTGGCTCGGGAAGGCGCACGTCGAGTTCGATCCAGCCGTAGCGAAAAAGCGTGCCGCTCCAGATTTGCGCGCCATCCAGCGACAACGTGACTTCCATTGGACGCAAGCGGAGCTCGGGCAAATGAGTCGTTAGGTCGAGGCGAATTCGCGAGACTTCGGTCGCTTGGAATCGGACTCGGCCGCGCTTTTTCAACCAGCGAGCGATCGGGGGGAGATCGTCTGGTTCGTACCAGCCATCGTCGAAGACAGCGTTGGGCGCGCGATCGAGCGTGACCTGGCCGTTTTTGTTCTCAACTTTGTCGAGCTGAAACAAACCGCCGCGGTTGCGGTGCTCGTTGTTGAAGGGGCCGAGCAGGGCATCCGATGCCTTCAGAAACGTGTAGAGGCCGCTCGACGAAAGGCGAAGGTTGAGGTCGGAAATTTTCCCAAAGACCCACCCCATTGCCATGTCGAAGGCGCGTCGTTCCCCAAAAGAGAGCCCGCGAAGGTACTCGAGGAAATCATCTTCAAAAGGCAGGCCATAACGGTCGGCCTGTTTAAGGAATTCCTCGCTGCTCAGACAAAGGGCATAGCGCGGTTGCCACACGACGTGCTTAAAGAAACGGCGGAAGCGCGCCGCGTGTTCCTCTTCTTCCTCGAGGCCTACGTGGCCGTCGATTTCAATGAAGCGGCGTAGCTCGGCGGCGTCCATCTCACCGTACTGCCGCCTTCCCGCCCGATCGGTGCACTCGATCCCGTGGAGAGTCACGCCTTCAGGTTTCAAGACCCGTTTGATTTCGGCCAGGACCTCGTCCTTATCTTCGGCGGGGATATGGCCGACGACGTCGAGACTGACGACATAGTCGAAGGTGGCGTCCGCAAATGGCAGGGACTTTAGTTCAGCGCGGACCGTTTCGTCGTAGCCGTTGCGCCGGGCCGCGGTGGCGCATTCATCCGACAGATCCACCCCCACCAGGGTGACGTTTTTTCGTTTGAGCAGGGCGAGCATTCCCGCGCCGCACCCCACGTCGAGGACCGAGGACTTTTCCCGGACGTTATCGTAGACCCACATCGTCCGCGCGAAACGCAGATCGAAACGATCGAGCGGCTTGAAATACCGATGATCGAGGACGGCATTCGACACGAATTTGTCCCGGTAAAATTCCGCAACGTCGTCCACGCCCGCGCGGGCGTAGAGGTTGCGGTCGGCATTCTCGCCCTTCATTTCGGGGGCGTTTCGGGAAGCCGCCGCTCGATTTCGTCGAGCCGCAATTCCAAAGCGCGGCGGGCGCGATCAGCCAGGACAGCGTCCTCGGATGTTTTCAGCGAAACCTGGCGAATGCAGACCCGTTGTTCATCCAGCACCTGTTGAATTCGGTCGCGCAGCTCATTGGCTATTGCGCTTTGTGCCGTGGCAAAATTCGCTTGGGCATCAGAAAGCTGCGAGATTTGCCCGCACAATTCCGTCTCAACTTTGGCAGCGTGCTCGCGGTGTTCGGCGAACAGACGCTCCGATTTCTCCTTCGCCTGCGACACCTCACGTTCGATATCGCCTACGCGGCCACGAAGTTCGCGAAAACCGTCGGTAAGGGTGTTGATTTCGCCGAGTTCGCGTTCCAATCCGACGAGACGGCTGTTCTGGGCCTCGATCGTTTGGCAAAGCTCCGAAAAAAGTTTCTCGAGTGCGTCGATGAGTGAGGTGCCGAAATCGGGTTGATTGGGACCGCCCTTGCCGCCGAACCACGACGACCGTTTGTTTCGTGACGTCGTCGCAGCCTGGCGGAGTGCATCGAGGTTCGCTTCAATGTCGCGAAAGATGGCGCTGCTCGGTGGGCGATTGTGATCGGCCAGCATGATTTCGTAGTTAAATGGGTTTGGTGGGCGCTGTCGATATCGCCACGGCTACCGCCCGCTTGGCACAAAGGTGGATGCGGTCAGCTGACGGATCTGTTCGGTCACGTTCCTTGCCAGCGTCTCGCCTGACCATGCATTCATTGTCGACGCCGCATGTTGGGCAAGGTCGCGCGCGATCCACCGAGCGCGGAAGTCCGCGGCGCATTGCGCCAGCTCAAGGAGTTCCTTTGCGTATCGCTCGATCGAATGGTTGGTCGCCACGTACTCGCGCCCGTTCCGGCCAAGCGCACGATATTTATCCGGCTCCGCCAGAAACGCCGTTAGATGTTTGTGGATGTCCTCGATCTCGTGCTCCGGCCTGACAAACGCGGCCGTATTCGGCGGCAGGGTCGCATACCAAGCCTTATCGGTGACCAGCGACGGAAGCCCATATTGCCAAAGATGAAGCTGGCTCCCGGAGGCTTCCCCCATGCTCGGATCGCGAAGATTGACCACGAGATCGGTCGTCCGCAAAGCCGCATCGAGCGCTGCCGCGTCCACGAACCCGTGCAGTCTGACGGATTCGCTCAACCCGAGACGGCAGATCAATTGTTCCATTTTCTCGGCACCGTCCATCGTACCGTAGACATTGAGACGAAAACGATCGCGCGGCTCAAATGTCGCGAGGGCACGGACCAGCGTAGGGAGCCTGCGGTTCGGCCCGAGAAAACCGAACATCGTGATGCGATACGGTTCCGTCGGCGACCGTGAGCCCGCTGGGGCGATGTCGGGGAGGGGGGCGCCAACACAAAGTGGAAGGAGCGCGGCAGAAATGTCCGCCGGTAACGCAGTGAAAGCCGCTTCCGAGTGGACCACGACGGCCAGCGCATTCTCGATCGCGGCCTCAGTCAGCGGACAGATTTCCGCGAGCTCTTCGGTACTCAGAAGTCCATTCAGATGGGTCTCAGCTGCGACCCGCCCTTTCACGCGATGATAGCGCTCCACCAGCTCCAGGTATTCACGTCGGTTCAGGCCGGCATCGTGAAAAACCAGCCCCGAGAAAAAATGCTGCAACATGACGTCGTGAAGGATGACGATGCCCGGATGTTGCCGGCTGATTTGCCAGATCGCGTGATGATAACGCGGGTCATTCCCCATCTGGTAAAACGTCACATCCGCATCGCTGATTTCGCGCCACGGCGGATGCTTCACTTCGTAATGGCGAATCGAAACTCCTGACGGCGGCTCGAATTCCCATTTCGCTTCGCTCGACCAGACAACAACCTCCGCCTTCGCGGCAAGCAGCGGCAAAAGGTTGGTTGTGAGCCGTGCGATATCCGAGCGCGTCGGGGGCAACGGCGAAAAGAGATTGAGCTTCATGCGAGCAGCCGCTCCACCACGGTCTTCCAGGACAATCCAAGTTGTTCGTAACTCTCGCGTCCGGCTCGCCCGTACTTCGCCGCGGCGCTTCGTTCGGTCCACAACTCATCGAGCGCTTTCGCCAGCTCGGCCGCTGTCGGCTTGGCGATTAAACCAGTCTTGCGGTGTCCAACAAATTCGAGCGGCCCGCCAGAGTCGTCACACGTAACGACCGCCTTCGAGGAAAGCATTGCTTCGAGCGTGATGTAACCGTAGTCCTCATCGACCGGAGGAAAAATTACGGCGATCGCGCTCGCATACGCGTTTCGCTTTTCTTCCTCAGTCAGAAATCCCAGCCATTCCACGCGTTCGTCGACCCCGAGCTTCTTCGCCAGCGCCTTCAATCGCTTGCCGTATTCCGGGCTGTCGGCCACGCCCGCGAAACGGACCTTCACTTTCTCCCGGGTTAGAGCCAGTGCTTCCAAAACGAGGCTTTGCCGCTTCGATGCCGACAAGCGGCTTGGAAAAAAGAAATAATCATCGGTCGTTTTCGCGCAATGAAAGCTCTCCGCATGCGGCGGCGGATGATAAAGGGGCGCCGCATTGATCCCGCAGAAATGCCCCAGCCGATTGGCGATGTTCTTCGAGTTGGCAAAGATCCATTTTGCCTCGGACAGGAGCTGGTCGCCGCGACGGATTGCTTCCCGGACCACAAGACCGCGTGGTGAGGCGCTCAATTCCTCAAAGGGATAATCCCACAAATCATAGGCCGCACGGTGCTGGTGCAGCACCCACACGACTTTTTCAGGATGAGGGATGAGATAGGCGGGGAACTTCAGCGCAATCAACCGATCAACCCGCGTCCCGTGGATTTCGGTCAGGTCGAAAAGACGACACGCCAGCATCTGATCCGGGATCCGCTCCGGTACCGCGGGGTTGAAGGGCACCGTCACGATTTCTGCTTCGTGTCCGGCGCGGATCAGTGCCGCTCTCAGCCCGGCGGCGTGAGACTCCGCCCCGCCGGAGACAAACGGTATCTGCACCGTGGCGATGACGATCCGCACGGCGGTTAGGAATGAGTGCCCGCAGAGTCGCCGGCTGCTGCCGCGATTTCGAAATCCGCCAGACGATTGCGCGCTGCTGCGAGATCAGCGGACAAAGCGGCGATCTCGCTCGCCATCTGTTTATTCACCGCCAGCAACGCGCTGAAGGCGTCGATCAACGCTTCGTTGATTGCTCCCTGGTTTCGTCGCAGCCGGCGCAATGGCTTAATTGTATCGATGTCGTTTTTGCTTCGAGCGCGGTTCAGCGATTGACGCGCGCTCTTGAAATCAAAGCCGGGATGACGCCGAAAGGCTCTCCGTTCCAGGGTCGGAGAACCTCCGGCGATTTGGGCGGCCTTCGGTTTGGACTCCGCCAGCCGCATCCAGGCGGAAATCTGCTCAAGACTCAGGTCAGGGCTGCGAAGTTGCATAGGCCGCGAGACTACTATGACGCTTGTGTCACCGAAAGAAGTTTATAGGAGCTGTCGTCGACCACGAATGAGTGGATGTGCCCCAGCCCTCGTAATATAACTGCGAATCGTGATCGCTGGGACCGAGACTAATCGCCGCACCTTTACTCCTGACAAGTTCCAGGTGTGGTGCGGTGTCATCCTCGCAGTGATGGCCTTGAATTTGGTCACCGTCACTCTTCGCAAAAGTATAACGACCGATGAAATCGTCCTGATTCCATCCGCCTACTATCATCTCGTCGCGGACGAGCTTCATTTAATTGGTCAACATCCGCCGCTCTGTAAGTGGCTGGCAGGATTGCCGCTGCTTTTACTTCAACCGGAGGAGTGGAGGCCCGCCAAAATCGACCCGGCCGGGCCTCCCGACCAGGACGAGTGGAGCTACAACATGCATTTTTGGCGGGACAACCGCCCCCTCTTCGCAACGATTTGCCTCCTGGCTCGTCTGCCGATGATAGTTCTTACTCTTGCGCTCGGGGTCCTTGTTTTCGTTTTTGCGCGAGACCTTTTCGGGCCCCGGGCCGGCGTCTTCGCCGTTTTGCTTTTTGCCATGGAACCTACGGTCCTCGCGCATGGTCGGATCGTTCAAACGGACATCCCGGCCGCCTTCGGCTTGTTACTAAGCATTTTCGCCCTGTATCGCTACATCCAGAGGCCGAGCGGGAGGCTGGCCGCCGGTGTCGGAGCGGCCGTGGCGATCGCCATGTTAGCCAAATACTCGATGCTCGTCGTTGGACCGGCGTTTCTGCTCGTACTGCTGGCGCTGCTTTGGTTTCACCCGCAACACCGCCGGAAGCTTGCCCTCGACGGCTTGATCGCAGCGGCAGTTCTCCTGCTCCTCATTAACGCGGCGTACTTCTTTCACCACCGGGCTCTCACTGAAGGAGACTTGAAGTGGATCGCGACCACCTTTTCAGAATCAGCCGCAGCTGTGACCGCGGCGGTCCGCGCGATGCGGCTGCCTTTGCCGACTGATTTCGTCATGGGAGTTTACTGGCAGCTGCATCATGGCAAGGTAGGACACCCTGCTGGATTGCTCGGGACATACAGCAACCATGGTTGGTGGTACTACTTCCCGGTAGCTTTCGCTCTCAAGGCAACGATCCCATTTTTGATCCTCTCCCTGGCCTCGCTCTGGTGGGCGGCACGACGTGTCCTGGTCGAACGCGAGCGGCGCTGGCTATGGCTATTGGTTCCTTTCGCTGTTTACACGGGCTTGTTAATGAAAAGTCCGATCAACATTGGCGTCCGTTACTATCTGCCTGGTTACATGTTTCTCGTTATTCTGGCCGGCTGTCTTCTGGATTTCCTGCTTCAAACCGCAACCTCAGGATCGCGCCGCCGTTACTGCCTGGTAGCAGTCGCGCTGACCATGTCCTGGATCAGCCTTGAAGCCATTCGTGCTTATCCGAATTACGTTCCGTACCTGAACCAGCTCGCTTTCGCGCATCCCCATTGGTGGTATCTCTCCGACTCGAATGTCGAGTGGGGCGATGATGCCAGGGGACTCGCCGAATATCTTCACGGCCATGGCGAAAACCGTGTCCGCGGGCTGCTTCTGGGAGCCTTCGCGACCCTGGACTTCTACCAGATAAATTACGTCGACGCGCTGGGGGCGTCACCGGAACCGCCTCCGCGGTATACCGCCCTGGGGGCCAGCTTTCTGAATGGATCCACAGTTCCGCCTTACGAGAAAGATGGAAAACCCGTCCCCGATGCGGTGCGAATAGACTCGTTCCAGTCCTATCGCGATCGGAAGCCGGAGGCCATTATTGGCGGGTCGATCTACCTTTATCGCGAGCGAGACTAATTCGTCCGGACCGGTAGATCATGGCTCCGCTTTTCTTTCTACTTAGCGCGGCGCTTTTGGGGGTAGGACTGGTTCGATCGACATTGGGATCGCGCCTTACTCGGGCCGAACAAGGGCTGTGGGGAATGGTTATCGGCTGGGCGTTTGTAACGGCCGTCACTTATATCACGGCAAGGCTTAGTGGCCATCTCACGATCCAGTCAATCTGGATGCCAATAGTCGCGGCTTGGATAGGTATAGTAGCGCTTTGGTGCCCCACATTGTCTGCGTGGCGCACAGGAGGAAAGGGAATAGAGCGTTGGCGGCGCGACGAACTGGTATTGATCGCACTGCTTTGTCTCTTCGGGTTTATCTACGTGCCCCTCTTTGACAGCCATATGTTAAAGGTCGGGACGGATGGCGCCCTCTATTCGGGCGGGGGCAGCGCGGTTTACGATATCCCGTTCCATAGCGCGGTCAGCACCTCATTTGCCTACGGAGACAATTTCCCCCCGGTTTACACGCCGATGTCTCCGGCGCCACTCCTCTATCCTAGCTTGCCTGATTTTCTCACGGCGGTTTTGCTCGTCCTCCGGTGCGACTTACATACCGCGCTCGTCGCGACGGCGATCCCTTTGGCTCTGGCGTTGATTGGAATTTTTTATTCCTTCGCACTGCGCTTATCGGATTTCGTACTCCCTGTCTCGCCGAAGTGGAGCGGGGCTCTCCGAGAGAAGATCACCCCATCGTGTGCGGCCGTCGCCTCCCTGCTGTTCTTCTTCAATGGTGGGTTCGGCTTCGTCCATTTCTTTGAAGGCGCGGTAGCGACCGGCGATTCGCCCGGCAACCCGGCCTCGGTCTTCGACGTCAACTACACGAATAACCCGAGTTATCGTCTGGATTGGGCCAATATCATCAGCGACATGTTACTGCCGCAGCGGGCCAGCCTCTTCGGTCTCTCCCTCGGCTTAATCGTTTTTTCGTGTTTCGCCGTCGCCTGGACCGACGGAAGCGATGATAAGAACGCCAAACGTGCCTGGCGGCCACTCCTTATCGCTGGAATTGTCGCCGGGCTGTTACCATGGTTTCACAGCCATACCTACCTCGCAGTCGGCTTGGTAAGCTTATTTTTGTGGCTGTTAAGACCACGCCGTGCCTGGGTGTTTTTCTGGATACCGGCTGTAGCTATCGCGACGCCACAGCTCATTGCACTTTTCCAACACGTCACGGGCCCCGGGTTCATTCGCTTTCTTCCTGGCTGGCGCGGTCATGAGGAAAGTTACTGGATCGTGTATTGGCTCCGCAATTTTGGTCTTCCGGGGATTCTCTTCATTCCCGCATGGTTAACAGCGTCGAAGAACGGCCGATGGTTTTACGGCGCCTTCCTTTGCCTCCTCTTCCTTGGACTTCTTGTTGTCTTGTCACCCAACGATTACGACAACCTAAAGGTCCTCTATTACTGGCATGCCGCGACGTCGGTTTTCATCGCCGTATGGCTCGTCCGCAGTGCCATGGCTGGCGTCGGATGGAGGGTGTTGGCAGTTACAACCGTTTTACTTTCAATCCTATCGGGAGCGCTCACCGTTGCTTATGAATGGCGAAGCATGGAGCCGGTCTTTTCTCCTGCCGCTGTTGCCGCGGCGGATTTCGTGAAAAGAAAAACGGACGCTCATTCGTTATTCCTGACCGCGCCGAGTTTGCACAACCCAGTCCTGAGTCTGGCGGGTCGGGCGGTGGTCCGAGGACCGATGTCGTGGCTCTGGAGCCATGGCTATCCATTCGCGGAACGTGAGGCGGACGTCCGGGCTATTTATGCCGGTCGCGACGACGCACTCGAGCTCCTGCGTTATTACCGCGTCAACTATGTCTACCTTGGCGACGACGAGATGCGGGAAATGCGCGCGAACCGTGAGTTCTTCGATCGTTCGTTTCCTTCCGTATATCGAGATGGCGGAACAACGATCTACGCTTTAGGTAGTGCCGCGGCCGACCCCCGCGACGCGTATCCACAGCGTGAATACAGCTCACGCCTGGCTGTTGATCCAGCGGTATGGCTGACGGAATTTCCGAGGATTGCTTACGTCCTATATTGTTACCACAGGACGATGTTTGCGCGGAGACCGCGTTATTCGGAGTTCAGCGAGGATCTCAGGCGGCTCGGCCAAAACCTGTACGTCGGCAACCCGCAGTGGCTCGCAACCCTCGAAGCGAACAAACGAGCCTTAACCAGAAGTTGGGCGGAGCGGCCCGAGGTCGTCCGGCTCAATACTGAGGTCCGCTTTGGCAGACGCGACTACAATGACGCATTTATCCTGATCCATTACTTCGCCTTTTTTCATCGCGACCCGGACACGCCGGGCTTCGATTTTTGGCGAGGCAACTTGGAACGAACACGGGACTACCGTGGCATCACCCGGGCCTTCCTCGAGTCAGGCGAGTATCGCGACCGGTCCTGGTAAGTAAGCCGCACTTACTGTCCTTCGTCGTCGACCTGCACCCTCAATAGCACCGACTTGGAGGCATGCTCCGCAAACCAATTGGCCGGCTCTTCCTTCAAATCGAACTCGAGCAGGTATTCGCCGGTTACCTTGGGAGCCGCGACTTCACACGTAAGACCGACGGTATCCCCCGGCTCGATGTCATAAGGGAGCCGTTTCCCAAACTCGTTTTCTGGCAAAAGTTTGCCACTCTTGTCGCGCCACCGCGCCTGCATCACCACTTCGCGATCACCAGCGGGGTTTCCAATCGCCGGCCATACCGATCGGCTGGTGTTGCGGATTAAGAGCCTGATCGTCGCATGCTCGGCAGGTTTGAGTCGCGACGGCTCGTCTTCGGCAACGATTACTGCAGAAAAATCCGCGAGCGGACCGCGCTTTTCGATTCTGAAGGAGGAGTACGGCGGAACCGCATAAGCAATGTAATTTAAGCTCCGCGCTATCATGGAGCAGTGATCACAATCTTCCGCCGTGCTAATGACAACCGACCCGGGTGGCGGAACGCCGTCAGATGAAACACGGCGAAAGTCGTCCGGAGAAACGCCCCTGAGTAACCCATGCCAGAGAGCCTGGATATAGCCTGATTTTCCCGGCGGATCGACCAGGTAAATCGGGCGCCTCTCCGCAGCGAGCGCAGGCGTCAGGATTTTTCGATCGAAACGTGCGTCAAAAACGTACCAGAGTGAAGGCGCATTCCGATGATACCGGTATTGGAAAACGAGTGCCTGATAGAGGGTAATGCCGATGATGACTGAGTAAGCCGAATAAGTAACAGCGCGGCGGTAACCACCTTGTCCTCGGAGTTCAAGTAACCAGCGTGTGGCTGGTATCGTTAGAATGAGAAAGAAGACAGGGAATGCAACGAGACGGAGCTGCGGAAATTCGTTCCGGGTGAGGGAAGCCGGCACCACGGAGACGAAGAGGCCGTAAACGA
>JBJMXC010000077.1:0-11103 GCA_045809825.1 Chthoniobacterales bacterium
CCGGCGGTTCTGGTAATTGAGATAATAGGCGTGCTCCCAAACGTCGACGCCGAGTAGCGGTGTGTTGCCTTCCATCAACGGGCTGTCCTGGTTCGGCGTCGAAACAACTTCGAGCTTCCCACTCTTGTTCTTAATCAGCCACGCCCAGCCACTGCCGAAACGGCCGGCGCCGGCCGCTGCGAATTTTTCCTTAAAACTGTCGAAGCTGCCGAAGGTGGACTTGATGTCGTCGCCGAGCTTGCCGGATGGTTCGCCGCCGGCGTTCGGCCCCATGATTTTCCAAAAGAAGGAATGGTTGGCATGCCCGCCACCGTTGTTGCGAACGACGTTGCGAATGTCTTCCGGCACGGCGTTGAGATCCTTGATGAGGTCCTCGACAGATTTGCCGGCGAGATCGGGTTTGTCTTTGAGCGCGTTGTTGACGTTGGTGATGTAAGTCTGGTGATGCTTGGTGTGGTGGATCTCCATCGTGCGCGCGTCGATGTGTGGCTCAAGGGCATCGTAGGCGTAAGGGAGTTTAGGTAATTCGTAAGCCATAATCCGCACTGTCCGCCGGTAACGCAGCGCGTCAATCCGGCAGCGTGCTTCCAAGGGCCTTGTTATAGCGACGCCGCTCTGTCGGCGTACCGGGCGCGAGCTGCTGACATGCCCCTTTACGGCGACAGAGCGCCGTCGCTAAAACATCTGATTGGCAACGCACCATTCCGACGGCTTTAAGCCGTCAGCATTTCTCGGGGCCAAAAAACAGGGCCAATTTGAATGGCGTCTGTCACGACAGATGACGCTGCTCGCCGACGCGATACGCCTCGGCGAACCACTTCCCGACTTCACGGTCGATTTCGTGGACGTTCTCGAAACGAAAAGTGTGGAGATGATTGCGCGGCGAAAATGTTTCGATCCGGCGAAAGCGTCGACTTTCAAGCCGCCGCGCCAAAATAACATGGCCATCAACCCAGTTTCGGCGAATGACGAAAGCGGCGAAGCTCATCCGAACGTGAAAAGCGATTCGAGTTTTCTCGGGGAGAACGGTGAGCGGCCCATTCTTTTTCGCTAAAGCGAGGAGCTTTTTAAAAATCGCGCGCACCTTCGCTGGTTTGCCGACGAAATGCGGCGCGAGAGTGTAGCGGCCGCAAGCATGCGACTGGTTGCGATTAGCGAAACGCCGACCGCATTTCGGACAGCGCCACAACGGCGACGTGTTTTCAGCGGCAGCGATAGAAGCTCGGGTAATGGCCGCGGCCGCTGCGATAATTGACGTAGGTGGCGAGTGCGAGAAGCGGGAAGTTCTGCCGATACATGTCGTATTTGAGGTAGAACACGCGCGGGAAACCAGTGCCCGTGATTTGAGGCTCCGTCCACGAACCGTCAGAGTTCTGCGTGGTCAGGAGATAATGCAGACCGCGTTGCACGCTTAACCGGTCGAGATCGCCGCATGCGCAAATACCCATGATCGCCCACGCCGTCTGCGACGCCGTGCTCTCGCCACAGCCTTTCGTGGTCGGATCGTCGTACGAGGCGCAGGTTTCGCCCCAGCCGCCATCGGCGTTCTGGCAGCTCTCCAGCCAGTCGCGCCCGCGCAGAATCCAATCCTGGGTCATGTTTTCGCCAATGGCGCGCAGGCCCCGCAACACCTGCCAGGTCCCGTAAATGTAATTCACGCCCCAGCGGCCGTACCACGAGCCATCGTCATCCTGGGTGTCGATCAAATACTGAACCGCGTCGCGGACCGACCGCTCCTTCGCATCAAAATTGATGTAACCGAAAAGCTCGAGCGTGCGCGCAGTCAGGTCGCTGCAAGTCGGATCGAGGATCGCGTTGTGATCGGCGAACGGCATGTCCTCCAGCCAATGTTTCGTGACCTCCTTGTCGAAGGCCGCCCAGCCACCGTCGCGACATTGGAAGCTGAGCTGCCAGGCGAGCGCCCGCTCGAAGAGCGCGTCCATCGCCTCCTGATCATCCGGCTCCGCGAGGCGCAACGCCATCAGCACCATCGCGGTGTCATCCGTGTCGGGGTAGTAGACATTGTTGTATTCAAACGCCCATCCGCTCGCTTCCGGATGCGGGTTGTTGATCGTCCAATCACCGCGGTGCCGGACTTCCTTCTTGACCAGCCACGACGCGGCCTTTTTCAACGCCGGATGTTGTGCCGGCAGTCCTGATTCTGCGAGGGCGATCAGATTGATCGACGTGTCCCACACCGGCGAAAGGCACGGCTGAATTCGGAAGTCTTCTGGGTCGTTGACGAACAAGCCGGCGAAATCTTTGGCCGCTTTCACGTAGACCGGATGATCCTTGGAATAACCGAGCGCGCGCAATGCGATCAACGCGTTCAGCATTGCCGGAAAAACGGCGGCCAGCCCGTCGCTCCCCTCGCCGATCCGCTCCAGCATCCAGCGCTCGGCTTCCTCGATTGCGCGTTTGCGCATCGGGCGCCAGCCCAGCTTCGAAATGATCTTGAGCCCGTGATCGGCGCGCAGGAAAAAATTTCGCCACGCGAAAAACCGCGGGTCGCGCTCGAGGGTGAAATCCTTGTGCTCGGTCCCGAGGGGATAGAGCTCGTGGAGCTGTTTCATTCCGGGCAGCTCCCGGGTTGGTTTGAAATGGTTGATGATCGCGAGCGGGATCAGCATGGCCCGGCTCCACGACGACATCTTGTAAATGTTAAAGAAGACCCAGTTCGGAAAGAGAATCATCTCGACCGGGATTGAGGGCAGATATTGCCACGGGAATTGTCCGAGCAGCGCGAGATAGAGTTTGCTGAAAGTGTTCATCTTCGGAATTCCGCCCAGCCGAAGAATGTTGGCACGCGCATCGTGCATGAAGGGCAGGTCCGCCGAATGACCCGCCAGCTTGAGTGCGAAATACGCTTTAACGGACGCGTTCACTTCGCTCGGGCCGCCGTAATAAATATTCCAGCCGCCGTCGGGCAGTTGTCGCTTTAGGATGTGGCGGACGCAGCGCTGCTGCATGGCGTCGTCGACTTCGCCGAGCCAATGCATGAAGAGGACGTAATCGGAGCAGAGCGTGCTATCGACGAGGAGCTCGCCGCACCAATGACCGTCCGGGTGCTGTTGCCGCAAAAGATTTTCCTGGGCGCGACTGATCGCGCTCGCAAATTCCGCCTCGTCGCCGCGATACGATGCGTCTGCGTCCGTCTTGACGCTGGGCAGAGGAATCAGGTTAGCAACCGGCGGCGCCATCGGACTACGAAGCCTGGGCCGCGACTTCCGCGCGTTTCCCTGTCAGGTGCCCGTTGCCCGAAGTCACGCCGTTGTAAGCGGCAATCTCGCTGCCACGACCCGTTGGTTTTGGTCGCGCCCCGAAGTTGAATTTCACCGTCTTCCAGGTGTCGCCGGGTTTCGCCTGGAGCCCAAGACTCGCAGTTGGCTCGTAGCCGCAATGCGTCATGCAATTTTCGCAGCGCGGATCTTTGGCGATGCCATCCACAACGCCATATTTGTTCCAGTCCACCTTTGCCAGAAGCTCGGCGTAACTAGTGAAATGACCCGTGCCGTTGGTCCCGGCCGCGTCAGTCATGAAATAACAAGGCGCTTTCCAACCGCTAATATTCCGAGTGGGGATCGCCCAGGCGGAACACGTCAGGTCGCGTTTGCCGGCCAGAAACTCGAAATAAACCGGCGTGCCGAAGAAGGTGTACCGCCTCATCCAGTCTTCCATCTTTTCGAACTTCTTCACGGTCGCGGAACGGGTGAGGAAGAAATTTTCCGGCTGGAGATTGAGCCGCTTGATCATGTCCTGCTTGGCCGCGTCGTATTCATACCCGGGCGTGATGGTGTGCCCGTCGACGCCGAGATCGGATAGAAAATCGAAAAGCTGCTCGAGCTCGTCCATGTCGGTCTCTTTGTAGACCGTCGTGTTCGTGGCGACCTGGTAGCCGAGGATTTTCGCCATCTTGATCGCGAGGACGCATTCCTTGAAAACGCCTTCGCGTTCCACGATCAGGTCGTGGGTCCGCTCCAAACCATCGAGGTGGACGTTCCAATACATCCAGCGAGAGGGCGCGATCGTTAGCTTGGCCGGGTCCTTTGGGCCTTGCCGAACGGTTTCAGCGTCCTTTTCCGAAACCAATCCCAGCTTCAGCAACCGGCCAAGTTTTGATTCCAACTCGGTCCGCTTTCCACTGTCGGCTTTCCGAAACTCCGCCGCCATCCATTCGCGCATTTTTTTGCGCATAAACATCGCGTTGGTGCAGACATAAACGATCCGCCCCTGCTCGAGCAGGCCGTTAATCAACGCTTCGATCTCAGGGTAAATGAGCGGCTCGCCTCCGCAAATCGACACCATCGGGGCGTTACATTCCACGGCTGCGGCAAGGCAATCCTGCAGGGGCAGGATGTCCTTGAGCGAAGTGGAATATTCCCGGATACGTCCACAGCCCGTGCAGGTTAGGTTGCAGGTGTGGAGCGGTTCGAGCTGGAGGACCGTGGCAAATTTCGGGGTCCGACGCAGCTTTTGGTTAATAATGTAGGCGGCGATTTTGGTCGTGAGCGCCAGCGGAAATCGCATAAGAGCGAGGATAGTAACAAGGGGGGCCCGGGTGTCAATCCTATGGGGCTACCCCCGACTATCCGGATTTCGCCCGGATGACAGCGGTTGGACTAAGAATTACAGTCTGTCTGTATGAGCAAATCAGCCGAAACCGTCGCCATTCTCGGTGCGTCGCCCAAACCGGACCGTTACGCCTACCGCGCCTTTGAGATGTTGCTGAACCACGGGCACCGGCCGGTCCCGATCAACCCGGCGTTCGACGAGATCCTTGGCGAAAAATGTTACCGGACCATCACGGAAGCGCCGAAACCAATCGATACCGTCACCATGTACCTTGGGGCCGCTCGCTCGACTCCGATGATCGAAGAAATCATCGCGGCCAAGCCGCAGCGGATCATCATGAACCCGGGTGCGGAAAATCCCGCGCTGGCCGAAAAGGCCGAAGCGGCAGGCATCGAAGTGATCGAGGGATGCACCCTGGTGATGTTGGGAACCGGGCAGTTCTGATCAACGCAAGAGGAAGCGAGCGTTGTAGACTGCATCGATCGTTGCGAGGGCAAAAAGCAGGCCAGCGAAGAAGTTCGGGAAGGGCCAGCGGCGTCCAAAGATTTGGATGAGACGGCCTTCGCCGATTCGAAATACGAAAAGCGCGGCCACGAATAAGCCGGGCAGGAAGATCGAGAGAACGAACCGAGTGTCGTTAGCGATCAGGTCGTACCAGGCGTACAAGGCCGCATAAGCGCCGAAGAACAGCAGACAGAAAATTACCGCGAACGGTTCGCCAGAGAGCAGCCGTCGCGAATTGTCGCGCTGACGAAAGAAGAGGACCGCGCTCGCCACCGCGAATGCAACCATGAACTTGTAATAGCCGATCGGGACCGCGTTTTGTTTCGCGAGCTTTCCCAAGCCGCGGGCAAGCCGGCCTGTGATCTGTTCGACCGAATGTTCGCGCCGGTATTTGGAAAACGACGGGAGCTGCTCCGGCGGGAGTGCACGCCAGTGGTCTTTGTCGTTCGCCTCAAGAAATTCATAGGCCTCGGTCGATGAATCGCACCACATCACGAAGGTGGAATTGACGTTGTAAAACCAGGCGCCGTAGATGCGCTTGCTCGTCAGGATGTAGGGAAAAATCACGGCGAAAAACGTGATGATCACGGCGAGCAACATCCCAACGCGACGGAGGACGTCGTTCCAATTCGCATGGCGAGCGCACCAAACAATCTGGGCTGCAAACGTCACGACCCAAATGGCGAGCCCTGGCAGAACCGACCCCTTTGTCAGGTGGGCAACGCCCATCGTCCCGCCGGCGAGAATTGCCATCCACCAAACCCGATGAAAGAGGAGCCGCAAAAGAAGAACGAACCCGCAAAAGCTGATGAAATAAAACAGAACCTCCGTTTGCACGTTCGGGGCGCGGTAGAGAAAAACGCCGAATGCGGTCGCCGCGACAAGGGCGAGCGCCGCGAGCGACACAAAGAATCTGCGAAAGATAAAAAACAGCGCAACGAGCAGCGCAATCGAGAGATTGACGTTAAAAACCTGGGCGCGATGAAGGAACTGGTCCTCCGTTAGGTCCGGTCGGTAAATAAGCGAAAGCAGGAATGGGTAAACCGGCATCCGATTTCGATCTTCAGTGACGGTGTAGTTGGTTTCGTAGAGATGGCGCGCGTAAGCGAGGTAAGCGGACTGGTCGCCCAGCGTTCCCGGCGGTGAAAGCACCCGGCGTCGGGCGTGGGTCTCGACTCCGTAAATGGCGAGGATCACGAAAAGGATGAGAGCAACCGTGCGCGGTTGCAGAACAGCGGGGGTCGATGATGGGGCGGGTTGCACCTACGGCGAATGCCAGCCGCGCCGAATCAGGCTAACCGCGATCGCGGCGAGCAGGAGCGAAATCAACTTCGATACTCCGCGCATTCCCTGTTGTCCCATCCAGCGGGTGAAATGGCTCGCGTAACGAAACGCGAACCCGACGAGCAACAGGTTCACGAGCAACGCGAGAACCGTGAAGAGGACGCCAACTGTATCGACGAGGAGGAGCAAGGCGGTAAGCAGCGCGGGTCCGGCGATCAGCGGCATCCCAAGCGGCACGACACCGAATGCCTGCCCGGCGTACTTCGTTCGGTCGCCAAGATCGAGCAGCTCGCGGACGGCGATCCCGAGCAGGATCAGGCCGCCCGCAATCTGGAAATCCGAGACGGTTATTCCTAGGGCGCGAAAAATTATCTTACCCAAAAAAATGAAACCGATCGAAACCGCGAGGCTTGTGATGAGCCCAAGCGTGCCTTCGAGCTGGCGTCGTTTGGCATCTACGTGTCCGCCCAGGCCCAGAAAAATCGCGACGAGGCCGATCGGGTCGATTGCGACGAAGAGCGGGATAAACGCGAGAAAAAATTTTTCAAGGTACGGTCGCATCGTTGTAGACCGATCTCATCGTATGCCGCGCGTTTTGGCAATCTTCTGTAGCCGCTTCGCTGTGCGACGTCCTCGCTCGGAAATCCAAGTTGCGGCCAAGCTGGCCGCAAGAATGTTCGCTCTACCAGGATACGCAAAATGAAAACCACGCTCTTCTTCTCCACCCTGTGTTTTGTCTCCGCTTCGTTCGCGGCCGATTCGCCCGCCCCGCCGAAAACCGCGCTTGATGCGATGACCGCCGAAGACCTGCTGAAACACATCAAAGTCCTCGCCTCGGATGAATTCGAAGGGCGGGCGCCTGGATCGAAGGGGGAAGAATTGTCGGCGAAATATATTACCGAACAATTCAAGACCCTCGGCCTGAAGCCCGGCAATCCGAATGGGGGTTATATCCAGGAAGTTCCGCTGGCGGGGATCGTGACCCAGCCCACGGCATCGTTCGCGATTGGCGACACAAAGATGGACCTGAAATTCCCGGAGGATTACGTCGCTTCCTCCGCGCGCCTTGAACCGATCATCAAGACGGAAAATTCCGACATCGTCTTTGTCGGCTACGGGGTGGTAGCGCCTGAATACGGTTGGGACGATTACAAAGATGTCGATGTCCGTGGGAAAACGATCTTGATGCTGATCAACGATCCGGCGATTCCCGATCCGTCCGATCCGGCGAAGCTCGACCCCAAGATGTTTAAGGGCGCGGCCATGACCTACTACGGCCGCTGGACCTACAAGTATGAAATCGCCGCCGAGAAAGGCGCCGCGGCCGCGATCATCATTCATGAAACCGTCCCGGCGGCGTATCCCTATTCGGTGGTCATGTCGAGCTGGGCGAAAGAGAATTTCGAGATCGACGCGGCGGACAAAAACAGGAGCGCCGTTCAGATCCGTTCCTGGATCACGCTCGATGTCGCGAGGAAATTGCTGACGGATTCAGGACACGATTTCGATGCCTTGAAAAAAGCAGCGTTGGCAAAGGACTTCCGGCCGGTGGCGCTGAACGCGAAGGCAAACTTCGATTTGAAGCAAACGATCCGGCCCTTCAAATCACGAAACGTTGTCGGCAAAATCGAAGGGGCCGACCCAAAACTGAAAGACGAATGGCTCCTCTACACGGCGCACTGGGACCATCTCGGCCGGCATGACGAACTAAAGGGCGACCAGATTTTCAATGGCGCGGCCGACAACGCTTCCGGCGTGGGAGGGTTGATTGAGCTCGCTACTGGCTACATGAAATTGAAACCGGCTCCGAAGCGTTCCGTGCTTTTCATGGCGACGACGGCTGAGGAAGCCGGGCTGCTCGGCGCCAAATATTACGCCGAACATCCGCTTTACCCCCTCGAGAAGACGCTTGCCGACATCAACATGGATGGATTGAGCCTCTGGGGAAAAACGCGCGACATCGAAGACATCAGCTTCGGCCTCTCAGAGCTCGATGACATGCTCGGCGCCGCCGCAACCCGCCAGGGTCGGGTTATGAAACCGAACAGCCAGCCGGAAAAAGGTGGCTTCTATCGTGCGGACAATTTCGAATTCTCGAAAGTCGGCTTACCCGCGCTATACACTGGCGCTGGCAAAGACGTCATCGGAAAGCCACCAGAGTTCGGGCAACAGAAAAAGGACGAATACGTTGCGAAGCATTACCACCAGCCGTCAGACGAAGTGAACCCGGAATGGGATTTGTCGGGTGCGGCAGAAGATCTGAAGCTGCTCTTCGAAGTCGGCTATGACGTTGCCAATGGCGACAAGTTTCCGGCGTGGAAGCCTGACAGCGAATTTAAGGCGAAACGCGACGCGATGCTGAAGAAGTGAGCCCACGATGAACTTATCAGTCCCGATCATCAGCGTCATCATTGGCGCGGCGATCCTGCTCTTCGGGAGAAAGCTATTTTGGCTTTTTGTCGCTGCGCTTGGCTTCGCAGTCGGGCTCGAGATCGCAGCCTATTTCATGAAGGAACCCCCGCAATGGATGACGCTGCTCGTCGCCATCGGCTGCGGCGTAATGGGTGCGATGTTGGCGCTTTTGCTGCAGAAACTGGCGATCGCGGTCGCAGGATTCATTGCGGGCGGAAGAATTGCCTGGGCTCTCGCTGGGGCGTTCTTCGTCGATCATGCGCATTACCGCGGCATTACGTTCCTCGTCGGTGGAATTCTTGGAGCGATTCTCCTCCTCGCGCTCTTCGATTGGGTGCTGATTCTTTTGTCCTCGATTGAAGGCGCACATCTGATTAGCACCGGCATCACCCTGCCCGAAAAAGGTACGATGATACTGGTCATCGCGCTCGCGGTGATCGGCGTGATCGTGCAGGGATCGATGCTGCGTCGGTCGCGCGGTGCAGTAGAGTAACTGCTGTAGCCGCCCGCTATGTCGGGCGTTTCGCTGCGCGGCGATAGAGCGCTTAGTGCCGGAAATGGCGGACGCCGGTGAAGATCATCGCCATGTCGCGCTCGTTCGCGGCGGCGATTACCTCTTGGTCGCGGACTGAACCGCCCGGCTGAATGGCGCAGGTTGCGCCCGCGTCAGCGGCGGCGAGCAAGCCATCTGCGAAGGGAAAGAATGCGTCGCTCGCTACGGCGCTTCCAGCCAGGGACAACCCGGCTTCATTCGCTTTCCAAACCGCGATCCGCGATGCGTCCACACGCGACATCTGGCCGGCGCCGACGCCAAGAGTGCGATCGGCCGAGGCATAAACGATCGCGTTCGACTTCACGTGCTTCACGACCCGCCAGCCAAAGGTCATGGCCTTTATTTCCGCCTCGGCAGGTTTTCGTTTCGTCACGACTTTCGCCTCCAGGTCGACCAACTGAGCCGCGTCCCTGTCCTGGACGAGCACACCGCCCACGACCGAGCGCATATCCTGGATGGGCTTGTTCGTTTTCGGTGGTTTCAACATCCGAATCAGGCGCAGGTTCTTTTTCTTCTGGAACAACGCCCGCGCTTCGCTCTCGAAATTCGGCGCGATAATCACCTCGCTGAAGATTTCGCTGATGGCTTTCGCGAGCGGTTCCGTCACCGCGCGGTTGCAAACGATCACGCCGCCGAAAGGCGCTTGTTTGTCTGTAGCGAACGCCTTCTCCCATGCCTCGCGCAAATCGGGATCGCTGCCGACGCCACACGGATTGGTATGCTTCAGGATTGCGACCGTCGGCTCAGTGAATTCGCTGATCAGGTTCGCGGCGGCGCTGATGTCGAGGATGTTGTTGAACGAAAGTTCCTTCCCGTGGAGCTGTTTGAAATGCTGCTCGAAATCGCCGTAGAGCGCCGCGGTTTGATGCGGGTTTTCGCCGTAACGGAGGCGAGTCACGAGCGGTGCGGTCAGCGAGAATGAGGCGTCGGTCGCTTGTTCCTGGTTGAGAAAATTGCCGATGGCCCGGTCGTAACTCGACGTCTTGATAAACGCTTTGATGGCGAGGCGCTCGCGCAACTTCAGGGTCGTTTGGCCTTCGTGATCGCGCATGTCTTCGAGGATCGTGTCGTAATCCGCAGGATCGACCACGACCGTCACCGATTCGTAATTTTTCGCCGCGCTCCGGATCATTGATGGGCCGCCGATGTCGATTTGCTCGATTGCTTCAGCGAGCGTGACGCCAGGTTTTTGGATCGTTGACTCGAATGGGTAAAGGTTCACGACCACGAGATCGATCGGCTGGAATCCGCATTCCTTTGCCTCCTTTTCGTGGAGCGCATCCCCGCGCTTGTAGAGGAGCCCTCCATGGACGCGCGGGTGCAAAGTTTTTACGCGGCCTTCGAGCACCTCCGGAAAATCCGTGAAGGCGGAAATGTCGCGAACCGGGACGCCTTCCTTCCGTAACAGCTCCGCCGTACCGCCGGTGGAAATGATATCGACGCCCTGCCGTTCAAGCGACCGGGCAAAAGAAGCGACTCCCTTTTTGTCGGAAACGGAAATGAGCGCGCGGGTGATTTTCATTTTAGGGAATTTTTATACGCGGATGACACGGATTGACTCGGCGTTTTCATCCGCGATCTCCGCGCAATCCGCGGTTTAATTTTCAGCGCTCCGCGATGACGTTTTTCGCCATCGGGTAGAGGACCGGGCAGCAGCCGATCGTTTCGCAGAAAGCTTTGCTGAAATGGCTCAAGCTGGAATACCCAACCTCGGTCGCCGCCTCCGTGACGTTGTAGCGGCCGCTGCGCAGCAACTCAGCCGCGCGTTCCATGCGCAG
>JBJMXC010000078.1:0-8749 GCA_045809825.1 Chthoniobacterales bacterium
CGTCGCTAAAGGGTTGACCTTTCGACCGCTCGCCGTCACTGCACGCGACACACTGGCGTGGTTCAAGTCTCAGCCGCCGGAACGCCAGGAGTTAAAAGCAGGTCTAAGTCAGAAACGAGAAGCCGAAGTCCTTGCGGCGTGGCATAAGGCAAAGGGTTAGGCCGCAAAGCAGCGGGAGAACCAGGGGAAGTGTATATGGGCGGTGAGGGTTTCGAACCCCCGACCTACTGGGTGTAAACCAGCCGCTCTACCACTGAGCTAACCGCCCGGAGTGCGCGAACTATAATCAATCGAAGAAAAGGCGCACATAATTTTACAAGCAATTCTTCTACGTTCATCCAGTAACTAACGTTTTAGTCTCTGTAATTACTTTGGTATTTCGCTTGCACTCGCTTCGAGGATAGCTATCTACTGGAACCATGGACCTATCTTTTCAAAAACTATCACAAGCACTTTCCCTTAGACAGCAGATCAGTGCGCTGGAGGAACGGCTTTCCAGTTTATTCGGTGGCGCTTCCTCTTCATCCGACAGTGGCGGTCGTCGCGGCGGAGGACGGCGTGGCGGTCGGCGTCGTCGTGGTCCAATGTCGGCGGCAACGCGCGCGAAGCTAGCTGCCGCAGCCAAGGCTCGCTGGGCACGCCGCAAGGGAGGCACTACTTCAACGGCGAGCGCACCCGCTGCCAAAACATCGCGTAAGACACGTGGATTGACGGCGGCCGGCCGGAAAAGACTTTCCGAAGCGATGAGAGCGCGCTGGGCAGCGCGTCGCAAAAGTGGCGGTCCAGCCCCGACGGCATCGACGAAGTCTCGAGGTAAGCGGAAAGGCTTAACTGCGGCGGGACGTCGCAAGCTTTCCGAATCGATGAAAGCTCGCTGGGCAGCACGCAGAAAAGCTGCTGGCAAGAAGTAGATAAATCTCCGCAATTTGCAGCGCGGGCTTCCTTCGAGAAGCTCGCGCTTTTTGCGTACGAGACGAAAGCTCGGTTTGCCTTTCTGTATTGGGAGCAGGGAACGTCAAGTCTGTCCGAGCCAGGTAGCTGGAGCAACTTCTTCCCAGCGTTCGCGGATAGCCCAAAACTCATGGTCCGATAGAGGGCCTTGTTCTACGAGGCGGGCATTCTCACTCCAGCGCTCGGGGTTCGTTGTTCCGACAATCATGGTGTTCACGCCCGGCACGCTGAGGGTGAAGCGCAGGGCATGTGCAATCGACTGCTCGAATGGAAAGTGCCTGATGAAATCGTAACGCAATGTATTAAGCCGGTCCCAATAGACATGATGGTAGGCGTTAACCGGTTTGTGGTTATTTCGCCACACGGCATTCGCGATGGGGCGCTTTGCGATAACTCCCATTCTTTTCTCGCGGGCGAGGGGCAGAGTCAGCGCGATCGCTTCCTGGTCCGCAATGTTGACCGAGGTTTGTAAGGTGTCGAATGCGCCTGATTCCACGGCGTAGAGGGCCGCACTGCTGTCTCCGCTGTAGCCAATATATCTCGCGTAACCTCTCTCCCGCGCAGTTTGCAGGGCGGAGATAGCTTCGCCCTTACGAAGAACGCTTTCGGAACAGCTATGGAGCTGAATCAGGTCGAGTTGTTCGGTCTGGAGGCGGCGAAGGCTTCGCTCAATGCTTTCAAGAAGCGAACCCGCGGACCAGTCTTCGCTCCCCACTCCGCGTGGATGGCCACACTTGGTAAAAAGATAATAGTCGTCCCGTCGGTTGCTTACCGTCTTTCCGATAAGTTCCTCGCTGCCTTCATAGCATTCACCGGTATCGATGACATTCAGGCCCGCATCCAGCGCGCTCTTTAGCAATCGTTCGACTGTCGTTTCGCTGGCTCCCTCAAACCCGATCTCGGCGCCGCCAAACCCGAGAACCGATACCTGCATATCGGTTCCGCCGAGCTGCCGCTTTTCCATGAATCAACTGTAGGACGTTTCGGGCAAAGGCCAACGCCTGCTTCCGCTACCAGACGAGTTTGGTTTTCCCGCGGCCGGGCACGATCTTGCCGATCCGTTTCGCTTTCAGGATACGCATTGCCTGTTTGGCGTCTTTTTCAGAGACGATCGCGACCATGCCAATACCCATATTAAACACTTGATACATTTCCGCCCGATCGACCCGGCCCTTTTCCGCCAGCAATTGAAAGATAGCCGGCACGCTCCAGCTTGTTGTCTCGATGGTCGCGTCGCAATTCGACGGAAGAACACGAGGAAGGTTATCAACCAGCCCGCCTCCAGTTATATGAGCCAGTCCGCGAATCATTCCGGCGGGGGCTTTTGAAAGAACAGGCTGATAATTCCGGTGCACCCGCAGCAGTTCTTCACCTAACGACTTATCAAGTCCGGGCAACTTGCTTTTCGGAGTGAGCCGCATTTTGCCGAAAAGTATCTTGCGCGCCAAGGAATACCCATTGGTGTGCAGACCATTCGATGGAAGGCCGAGAACGGTATCGCCGGCTTTGATTTTACTGCCGTCGATCATTGCCGCGCGGTCGACCACCCCCACAATGCAGCCGGCAAGGTCGTATTCACCTTTGCGATACATGCCCGGCATTTGCGCAGTCTCGCCACCGATCAAGGCGCAGCCGGCGCCACGGCACGCCTGGGCGAAACCGGACAGTAATTGATCGAACACGCGCGGCTCGAGTCTTTCCGCGCCGATGTAGTCCAAGAAAAAGAGCGGGCGCGCTCCAAGAACCGCGATGTCATTAACACAATGATTAATCAGGTCGGCGCCGACGGTGTCATGACGGCCAACTGCAAATGCTACTTTCAACTTTGTGCCCACCCCGTCGACACTCGCGACCAGGACCGGTTCCCGAAGCCGCGCGAAGTTCGGCGCAAATAACCCGCCGAACCCGCCAACCTTACCAAGGACTTCCGGACCGTGAGTGCTTTTGACACGCGATTGAATCCGTCGCTTGACGAGATTGCCCAGGTCGACATCCACCCCGGCGCGGGCGTAAGCCTTCTTTTTGTTACCCGCGGATTTCACACATTAACGCAGATTATTAGAGACAAGAATCTGGGTGGGTCTGCGGATCACTTCAGGTTCGCGAACAGATTCGGGTGCGCTTCTTCCGCGGCGAGGGCCTTGGAGCGCCCTTCGCGTTTTTCCATGATGTACTTGTCGAGCTCAGGATCGACGGGCAGGGGATAGTTACCGGTGAAGCAGGCGAGGCAGAATTGGTTAACCGGTTTGCCGGTTGCGCGCACCATTCCGTCGACATCCAGATAACCAAGGCTGTCCACTCCGAGGTAACGACAGATCTCTTCCATTGGCATCTGGTTCGCGATCAATTTTTCCGGGTCCGGAAAATCGATCCCGTAATGGCAGGCAAAACGGTGCGGTGGACAGCTCACTCGCATATGGACTTCCTTCGCTCCTGCTTCACGCAGGTTCACGACTCGCGCCCGCGCCGTTGTTCCGCGAACAATCGAGTCATCCACGACCACGACGCGTTTTCCTTCCACTGCTTCCTTGATCAGGTTGAGCTTAACCCGGACATCGAAATCGCGGATGAGCTGGCTTGGCTGAAGAAAGGTACGCCCGATATAGTGATTGCGAACAAAGGCGTGTTCGTAAGGCAGATTCAACTCATGGGCGAAACCAAGGGCCGCGTAGTTACCTGAGTCAGGCACAGGCACAACGATGTCCGCTTCCACCGGAAAACGTCGGGCTAGTTCGCGTCCCATTTCGGTGCGGACCTTGGCCACGTTCACGCCACCCATGATGCTGTCGGGCCGCGCGAAGTAGACGTACTCAAACATGCAGAACGCTTCCTCTTCCTGCGGGAACGGCCATTCCGAGCGAATCCCTTCGTCGCTAATGATCACAACTTCTCCGGGCTTGATCTCGCGGATGTATTCCGCGTGGACGAGGTCGAACGCGCAGGTCTCGGAAGCGAGAATGTAAGCGCCATCGAGCTTGCCGAGGACGAGCGGCCGGAAACCAAAAGGATCGCGGACGCCGATGATCTCGCGCTCACTCATAATGATGAGACTGAAAGCGCCCTCGAGCCGCCGCAATACGCTGAGCGGGCTGCCGCCGTTTTTCGAAGGCTGGGCCAACAAGTGCGGGATTATTTCGCTGTCCGCGGTGGTTTGGAAGATCGAGCCTTTGCGTTCCAATTCATCGCGCAGAACCGCCGCGTTGATCAGGTTCCCGTTGTGCGCCACCGCGATCTGGCCGCGATAACAATCGACCACGAACGGTTGCGCGTTTTTCAGTGTGCTCGAGCCGGTTGTTGAATACCGTGCGTGCCCAACCGCCTGCGTTCCTTTTAACTGATCGAGCTCTTCGGCCCCGAAGACCTGCGAGACCAATCCCATGTCGCGGTGAAGCTGAAACGTCGAGCCGGGGCCGCTGCTGGTCACGATGCCGGCGCTTTCCTGGCCCCGATGTTGGAGGGCAAAGAGCCCGTAATACGTCAGCACCGCCGCGTTCGGGTGACCAAACACGGCAAAAATCCCGCATTCATGCTGCGGAAAGGCATGGACAGGGTGTTCCGGGTCTATCGGCAATTCGTGGGGCATCGTTGCGGAAGCATCCGCTAATCGAAACGCGAATCAATCGCCAGCATGAATCACAAACTGCGAACGGGTTCGGCGTCGCTTTCGACGGCGCGCCGAATGGCGTTGAACCAATCATCGTGAATCTGCGCCGTCGGCCACGAAAATTGCTGCTTCCCGGTCGTGATGGTGAGTGTGCCACACGTTACGGTGCCGAGTTGGGTGCGTGGAAGGTTAGCGGCACGCAATTTTTCCAGGACGGCGCCGGCTTTGTGGGGTTCGCATGAAATCACGATCCGCGATTGCGATTCATTGAAGAGCGCTACCGACGCCGACATGTCATCCGTTTGGCCAAGGTCAATCTTCGCGCCGAGCAGACCCTCAGGGTTAAAACAGGATTCCGCCACGGCCACTGCCAAGCCGCCCTCCGAACAATCGTGAGCGCTACGCACCAACCCGTCTTCGATCAACTCGCGCACACTCTTTTGCACAGCGAGCTCTCGCTCAACATCGAGGCGCGGTGGTAGTCCGGCCTTTCGCCCGTGACAGACTTTTAAGAAGCGGCTCGCCCCGATCTCCTGGCCGATGTCGCCTACCAGAATGATCACGTCTCCCTCGGTTTTGAAAAATTGGGTAGTGATGTGCTCTTCTTTTGCGATCAGCCCGACCATGCCCACAGTCGGCGTGGGGTCGACCACTCCAGCCGGACTCTCATTATATAGAGAGACGTTTCCGCCAACCACGGGCGTGCCGAAGGCGCGGCAGGTCTCTGCGATGCCTTCGACGGCTTCGCGCAGCTGCCAGAAATTTTCCGGTTTGTAAGGATTGCCGAAGTTCAAATTATCGGTGACGGCGAGGGGGGTTGCGCCGGAGCAGGTGAGGTTACGAGCGGCCTCCGCCACGGCGATTCGCCCGCCTTCCCGCGGATCGAGCGCGCAATAAAGCGAGTTACAGTCAGTGGTCGCAGCAAGGATCTTGTTTGCTTCGCGAACCCGAAAAACAGCGGCATCCGAACCTGGCCGAACAACGGTGCCGGTCCGCACCATGTGATCGTACTGCCGATAGACCCAGTTCTTGGACGCAATTGTTGGGTCACGCAGCAGCATCCGGAGGGATTCAACCGGAGGGGGGGCAGAGATTAAATCTTGTAGTTCATCCTCCGCGATCTCCGCGTCCTCTGCGGTGCCCTTCTTGGCTTCCCTGGAATAGAGCGGCGCTTCGTCCGCCAACGGCTTCGCCGGAATTTCGGCCGCAAGTGAGCCGTTGTTCCGGACCCGCATCATTCCATCGTCAGTCACCCGACCGATTTCGGCACACGGCACGTCCCACTTTTCGAAGATTTCGCGGACGACATTCTCCTGGCCGCGTTTCGCGATGATCAGCATTCGTTCCTGCGATTCGCTCAACAGGATTTCGTATGGCGTCATGCCCGGTTCGCGTTTCGGGACTTTCGCCAGGTCAATCTCCACGCCGGTTCCCCCCCGGCTCGCCGTCTCGCAAGTCGAGCAGGTTAATCCGGCGGCTCCCATGTCCTGGATGCCTGCGACGGCATCGGTGGCGAGCAACTCGAGGCACGCTTCCAATAACAGCTTCTCCTTGAAGGGATCGCCGACTTGCACGGCCGGTCGGTCTGCCTTCGATTCTTCGGTCAATTCACGCGAGGCAAAGGCCGCGCCGGCCAAACCGTCGCGCCCTGTTTCCGCTCCGACGTAGAATACTGGATTGCCTACGCCGCTGGCCGCGCCGCGCGCGAGTTGTTCGTGTTTCAGCACGCCAAGACAAAAAACATTCACCAGCGGGTTGCCTTCGAAACTCTCGTCGAAATAAATTTCGCCGCCGATCGTCGGTACCCCGATGCAATTTCCGTAGTGTGCGATCCCGGCCACCACACCGGTGAAGAGGCGGCGATTGTTGTGAATCTGGTCCTTCCGGTTTCCGCTTTCCGCTTTCCGCGGTTCGGTGATTGGCCCGAAACGCAACGAGTTCAGACAAAATTCCGGCCGCGCTCCCATGGTGAAAATGTCGCGGATGATTCCACCAACGCCGGTCGCCGCGCCCTGGAACGGTTCGATCGCGCTCGGGTGATTGTGGCTCTCGATCTTGAACGCAACCGCCCAGCCGTCCCCGATATCCACAACCCCCGCGTTTTCCTCTCCGGCTTTCACCAGAATGTTCGCGCCAGTGGTGGGAAATTTTTTTAATTCGCGCCGCGAATTTTTATACGAGCAATGCTCGCTCCACATGACGGAGAAGATCCCGAGCTCGGTAAAATTCGGTTCGCGACCGAGAATTTTTTTTATGCGTTCGTACTCGTCCGGCTGGAGCCCGTGCTCAGCCACGAGCTCTGGAGTAACGCCGGGATCGGTTGCAACAGCCATGAGGTGCGCACGTTAGCCAATGTCGCGAAAGGCTCAACTCACGAAACATTTTCCGCGGCGTCGCGAGATAGAAAAAAGGTTGAATATCGTGCGCCGGATTGCTGTCTAACTCTTTGACCGGCGTAGTCCATCTCGGGGCCGCCGGGGAGCGGGTTTGGATACGATTTCAAACCCTGTCGAAACATCAACAAGGAGGGAAATAGTATGAAAAAGAGCATCCTCATTCTCGCTTGCGCGGCCATCGCACCTTTTGCGTTTGCGCAAACGAGCACTACGACAACGGAGTCGACTACCACGAAGACAAATCCCGTGGCCAAGACGACTGAAACCACCACGACGACGACGTCGACGGATGGTACTGTTACGACTTTTGAGCCGGGCAAGACCATCGTTGTTCGCCGCGTGGGCGTGACTGATCCCATCAGCTATACGCTGGGTAAGACGGTCCGCTACGTGAACAAGGCCGGCGCTGAGATTGAAGCGTCGACCATCCGACCGGGCGCTCGCGTGCACGTTTATTATGACGGCACCGGCGACACTCGCGTCGTGAACCGCGTCGTGGTTGACGAATAAGCGTTAGTCGAAGAATTAACCGAAGAGCCGCGGGTTCCGTGTGAACCCGCGGCTTTTCTTTGCCCGGTCGGCGCGTTGCGTTTCGGCGCCGTTTCGAGTACAAGCAGTCGATGTCGTTTGACCTGAAAGAAACCGTCGCTGCGCGGCTGGGAGAAAATTACCAGCTCCACGAACGCCACCTGAACCGCACCCTCGTCGCGGCCCAGCGGGTCATCGGTTTCGACAAAGTCTACGCGCGGGCTGAGGGCGCGTATCTCTACGACATGGACAACGCGGCTTACCTGGATTTTCTGAGCGGCTACAGCGTCTTCAACATCGGGCGAAACCATCCGGCCGTGAAAAAGGCCATTCGCGATGTCCTCGAGCTCGATCTGCCGAACATGGTCCAGATGGACTGCTCGCTCTTGAGCGGATTGCTGGCCGAAGCGATCACGAAACGCACCCCGCCGCATCTCGACGCCGTCTTTTTTTGTAACTCCGGCACCGAAGCGATGGAAGGCGCGCTCAAGTTCGCGCGCGCAGCGACTCAACGGACGCGTGTGCTTTCCCTCGAAGGCGCTTTTCACGGGCTCAGCCTCGGCTCGTTGTCGCTCATGGGCTGCGATAGTTTTACCGAAGGGTTCGGGCCGCTCATGCAGGGATTCGAGACCCGTGTCGCGCTCGACGATATTGAAGGGCTCGAGCGCGAGCTTGCGAAACGCGACGTCGCGGCGTTCGTGGTCGAACCGGTCCAAGGCAAAGGTTGCAAGTCGCCGAAAGGCGATTTTTTCGAGCGGGCCCAGGCCCTCTGCCGCAAACACGGGACCCTCTTCATTTGTGATGAAATCCAGACCGGCCTCGGGCGGACCGGAAAAATGTTTGGATTCCAGCATTGGAACCTCGAGCCGGATATCATCACGCTCGCGAAGAGTCTGAGCGGCGGCTACGTGCCGTGCGGCGCGATTGTCACCCGCCGCGATATCTACCAAAAAACTTTTAGCCGGATGGACCGATGCGTGGTGCATTCCACGACCTTCGGAAGGAACAATCTCGCGATGACGTGCGGGCTCGCTTCGCTCGATGTGATCGACGAGGAAAAACTAGTGGAGAATTCAGCGCGAATGGGTGCGCTGGTCCTCGAGCGTATCGATGCGTTGCGCGCGAAGCATTCTTTCATCAAGGAAGTCCGCGGCAAGGGCCTGATCATCGCGATCGAATTTCACGAGCCAACCGAATTCAAGCTCAAGATGGGGTGGAAGCTCCTCCACAAAGTCGACAAGGTCCTGTTCGCCCAGATGGTCGTGACCCA
>JBJMXC010000079.1:0-29446 GCA_045809825.1 Chthoniobacterales bacterium
ACCCGGTCGGGGTAACGATGGACTAATCCGGGGACCGGCATGTGCGAATCTTCCCCGCACGGATCGACCATGTCGTAAGGCGAGGTCCAGGTTTCCTCGATCCGCGGAATGACCTGCCGGCGGATCGGGTCGTCGGCGTTATCGCGCGGGATCAGGTTAAAGAAATGCGGAGTGACCGCCAATGCGAGCTTATCGCCGGAAAGAAGTACCCCGCTCCGTTCCTCGTTCGAAAGGTTCAGGTGCTGCTCGAGCTGCGCCAGGGTTGTGACGCGGTTCTTGAGCTGCCATTTCCAGTCGTTCCAGAGCTCAGGCGCGGTCCCTTCCCAATAACCGGGCGCGTGCGAGACGAACTCTTTTCCATCCATTTTTCCCTGGGCAAGAGTATGCATTTTCGATTTGTGAAGTAAAACGTTAGGGGCCTTAACAATCGTGTCAATCCGGGCACCTGGGGGTGCGCGGGAACGTCACTTTTCGTGCGCATGATCCTGATCTTGCTCATGATCTTTCGGGGGGCGCGAAGCGCTAGAAGGGATCGGGAGCAAGATCACAAGCAGGAGCAGGAAAAAGAGGCAGACCCGCCGTTGAACAGGTATGCTACCGGTCCTGTCCAAGACCGAACACATGCGCACTGTATTGATCTTCATTTCGGCGCTCGCAGCCTTGCCTGTTTCCGCCGCGCCGCCGCTGGCCCAACCTGAATCGGGGCCCACCTCGACCGTCCCGCCATCGGTCGCCGATGCGGGCAAAGACGTCGTTCATCAGCTCAACAGCGCGTTCACGAAGGTCTTTGAGATCATCGCGCCGACCGTCGTCATTATTGAAGTGACCAAGAAAAACGACGGGCCAGACACCTCGGCGCTGGACGATTTGTTTTTCCAGCAGCCGCAGGACGAAAGCACGCCGCGGCGAGGACCGCGTTCGACGCAACCCGTCCAAAGCGAGGGCTCCGGGTTCATCGTTCGGCCGGACGGATTCATCTACACTAATTATCATGTCGTCGAGGGCGCGGACGAAGTGGACGTAAAATTGAAAGACGGCCGTGAATTCAAGGCCAAGGTGGTCGGGACCGATGAAAAAACCGACATCGCCGTGATCAAGATCGAGGCGACGGGTTTGCCGGTGGCGCAACTCGCCAACAGCGATGACGTGCGGGTCGGCCAGTTTGCTTTCGCGATCGGTGCGCCGTTCAAGCTCGATTACACGTTTACCTACGGCGTGATCAGCGGGAAAGGCCGGAGCAAATTGATCGCGAGCGGCGGCTATTCGATCTCGGATTACTTGCAGACAGACGCGTCGATCAATCCGGGCAACAGCGGCGGTCCGCTCTGCGACATCGATGGGAAAGTGGTCGGAATGAACACTCTCATCAATGGGTTGAACCGCGGGCTCGGGTTCGCCATCCCGAGCAATCTGACCAACGAGATCGGGCAGCAGCTCATCGCCGGCCACAAGATCGTGCGACCGTGGCTCGGCATACGCATCGAGTCGTTAGGCGACGATCCATCCATCCGCGACCTGTTTAAGGGCCTGGACAAGGGCGTCGTGGTCCGGACGATTGAAGCGGACGCGCCGGCATACAAAAGCGATCTCCGCCCGTTCGACGTGATCACCCACGTAGATGGTGCGGCGGTCACGACCGACACGCAGCTTCAGCGCGAGATCCTGAAAAAGAAAATCGGGCAGAGCGTCGAGCTGACCGTCTGGCGAAAAGGACAGACGATGAAAGTCGCGGTCACGACCGGGGAGCTGCCTAACGACATTTCGCAGGCGTCGAACGAGGTCAAGCCACCGGCGCCGGCCAAGCCCGACGAATCGACGAACAAGTTCGGCCTTCAGGTCCAGGAACTGACGAAGGAAATGGCCGAACGGATGAAGCTCGGCGTAACCCAGGGAGTGATTGTGACCGATGTAGCGGACAATAGTCTGGCCGCCGCGCAGGACATTCAGCGCGAGGACGTGATCACGGAAGTGGATGGAAAGAAGATCACGAACGTCGCCAGTTTCCGGGAAGCGTTGAACAAGGCGGACCCGCGCAAAGGGGTGCTGTTATATCTCGATCGGAAAGGCAGCAAGACGTTCGCGGTCCTGAAGGCCGGAGGATAGATTGCAAAATTGTAGCGACGCCGCTCAGTCCGCGTAAACACGCCATTATTGAGTGAGTGCGGCGATACGGCGACAGAGCGCCGTCGTTACAGCAAACTTCAGAGCGCGCTCGGAGGATCGCCGAGCGGCTCAACACGGGTCCCGCCCTGCCAGACCGCGAAACCTACGCCGTTTTCCGGTTGCCTGTCAGGACGAGAATAATCCCGCCAACGAGGCAAACGCCGCCCACGATGGGGCCAATCGGAACCGGATGCTCTTCGTGTTTATTGATCTCGATGGGCCCGAGCTTCGCCACATTTTCCTTGGTGGTGAAACTGGTGTAGCCGCCGTAAGCGAGGGCAATGATCCCGACGACAATCAGGATCACCCCGAAGATTGCAGCCGGCTTCACGATGGAGCCGACGCTAGAGCGAACGCCGTCCGGAGATCAGGTTTACGATCAGGACGATGACCGCGATGACGAGCAGCAGGTGAATCAGCGCGCCACCGAAATGACCGATGAAGCCAAGCAGCCAGAGAATCAACAGCACAACAAAAATAGTCCAGAGCATATGTTTTCCTTTGAGTTGGTTTACTTTGCTTCGTTTGCGAGGGGGCGGGTGCGCTTAAAGATTTTGGGAAATTCTTCACTCTTTTCCCGGGCGGGCCTTTTATGGAACGTTGAAGAAATTGCTGGCGGCTCAGTTTTGGAAGGATTACAACCGCCACTGACGATTCAACCCACCATCTTATGCGCTTCAAACTTCTCGCTGCTTCACTCCTCGCTTTGCCTCTCGCCGCCGGCGCTTTTGGGGCAATTGTGGTGGAGAAACGTTCACGGCAGGTCCCCTTCGTAGAGGTTTTCGAATGCAACGGCATTCACTCCTTTATTTTCCGGGGGCCAACCGGCACCTCCCGCAAGGCCATCCTAGTCCCACCGGAGCAGTATTGGGCCGCGCGTGAAGCGGGCCTTTACAAATTTGTGCTGCGTTATCACAGCGGTAACGTCTGCTCCCGCCTTGTCACGCCGGAAGTGTTTGCGCGCTATCAGGTGGGCGACGATTTCAGAGACACCGAGGCGTTTACCGAGCGGGTAACCCAAGACAGCAAGACGGTTCAGCCAGCCGCCCATAACCATCGGAAGCACACCGCGCAATTGCGGAAAACGAAACACGCGCAGCACCGCGCCGTGGCGAAGCATCGGCGGCATAACCGCACCCGCATGATTGCGCAGCGGTAGCGCGAGAGCGCAGCGTCAAGGGCCCCTCGTTCCCAAGCTCCAGCTTGGAATGACGATGTCGGGGAAGCTTTGCTTCGTATGAGCTTGAGGCAGTCGATGCTCAAATTTGTTCGTCACTGACGAAGCAGAGCTTCGGGGATAAGTGCGTTCGCAAGCGGGAACTTGGGAACGAGCACGCCTGCGGGACTGTGGAACCTGCTTTACTCCCCTAACGCGGCGCGCAGCTTCCAGCCGTGGGCGGCGAGCCGTTCCATCGCTTCGGCCTGGTCGCAATTTGCGAGCTGCGCCACGAGCCGGGCAGCGCGATCGCGCAGCTTATCATTCGAGATCGCCAGGTCGATCATCAGGTTGCCGCGGACCTTTCCGAGCGCAACCATCGCACCCGTACTGATAATGTTGAGCGCGACCTTGGTTGCGGTACCAGCTTTCAGGCGAGTCGACCCCGTTAATAGTTCCGGGCCGGTCGTGAGGTCGATCTCAAGGTCGACGCCACTCACCCGATCGCGCTCCGGGTTGCAGCTGAGCAGGATCGTTTGGGCGCTGCGCTTCCTGGCTTCGGCGAGGGCCCCGAACACGAAAGGCGTCCGTCCACTCGCGGTGATCCCGCAAACGACATCCGCGGCGCTGACCCCCCGCTCGTCGATCGCAAGCGCGCCACTCCCGCGCTCGTCTTCGGCTCCTTCAACACTCCGCCAAAGGGCGGTCGCACCTCCTGCCATGATTCCCTGGACCATTCCGGGCGGAGCGCCGAAGGTCGGCGGAATCTCACTCGCATCGAGAACCCCGAGGCGGCCGCTCGTCCCGGCCCCGACATAAAAAAGGCGGCCCCCCTTCCGCAACGCCGCCGTCACCATTTCGATTGCCCGCGCCAGCAAGGTCGCCGCCTTGCCGAGCGCCTCCTGGACCGCGCTTTCCTCGGCTACGAACATCTCTACCAACTCCTGCAGACCGAGCGTGTCCAGTTTCTCGGAGCGCGGATTGCGCTGCTCGGTCAGCGCCCGCGACAAGCTGGCTTCTTCGCTCGCATTCGAGCGAATGATCGCGCGAGGCCGCTCGTCGAGGTGTGTCGCCAGCCAGGCCGCGCCCAGTTCCGGCGATTGCTCGCTCATCGAGACCCGCGCATCGGACAGGTTCTTTTTCAGCTTTCGCTTAAATGCATGAACGTAGACGCCGTCGCGTTGGAAAAGGCTGCCCAGCAAAACCACTTTGGGCGCCAGCAAACCGAGGCGTTCTGCGACGGCGGCCGTGTATTCGCTGAGCACGCCGGCGCCCTCCTCCACGATTTTCATGACGCTTTCGTCTCCGTACATCGCGGCCTCGAAAACAACAGGAGCGAGCGTGGCCACCTCCATCTTGTCCGCGGTCTGCGCCCAGCGAACCAGATCATCGCGGCTGTTCAGGCTAAGCGCGTGCAAAACCGAGGCCGTGAGCTGCGCTTCTCCGCGGTGCAAATCGTATTCGCGCAAAATCAGACGGAGCGCCTGGAGCGAGATAAAATAACCGCCCCCGGCATCGCCGAGGATATGGCCCCAACCGCCGGCTTTCTCGATTCGCTCGGCGCGGCGGCCGGTGACCGACGCGCCGGTGCCGGCGTTGACGGCGATTCCGTCGTTGCGACCCAGGGCCGCGGCCAGGCCGGAATCGCGGTCACTGCCCACGGTGATTTTTGCCGAAGGCCAAATCTCCCCGCAAAGTTGCCGCAACGCGGCGCGGTCTTCTTCGGTCGCGCAGCCGGCGAGGAACATGCCAACCTTTTCGGGCTCTTGCGGCATCTGGCGAAAAATGCCGAGCAGCTTCTCACGGCTGGTCAGGCGCAGGTTTGAGGGCGGCAACTTCCCTTGGTCGACGATGCTGAACGAGTCGCCGGACGGTTCGACCAGCACCCATGAGGTCTTCGTCCCGCCGCCTTCCACGCCGAGGATACGCTCGCTCACCGTTGGTAATGGTTAAACCGCATATCGGCGCTGATTGCAAGGGGCGCATCAAGGAGCGGCGGTTTGAAACGGCCCGTTCGAGTTCGGTGTCCCAGCGCTCGATCTGCAATTGCAGCCTTTTTACGCCGACAAAGCGGACGTCGTTATAATACAGAAAACGGCGGTTTCAAACCGCGGCTCCTTGACGCTTATTATGGGGCGATGGCGGCAGATCAAAAGGAAGCGGCAAAGCGGATCGCGTTTCTCCGGCGCGACATCGACGAGCACAACCGGCGTTATTATGAAGAGGCGGCCCCAACCATCGGCGATCGGGAATATGACGCGCTTTATCGCGAGCTGGCCGATCTGGAAAAAAAATTCCCCGACCTGGCCACGTCGGATTCCCCAACCCAGCGAGTCGGCGGCAAGCCGCTGGAGGCCTTTGGCCAAATCACCCATCGAATCCCGATGCTCAGTCTGGATAACACCTATTCGGAAGAAGAGGTGGGCGATTTCTACCGCCGAATGGAGCGCCTCCTGCCGAACAAAAAAATTCCGGTGGTCATTGAGCCAAAGGTGGATGGCGTCGCTGTTTCGCTCCTCTACGAAAAAGGCGAGCTGCGTTATGCAGCGACGCGCGGCGACGGAACGGTCGGCGACGATATCACCCAAAACATCTCCACAATCCGCGCGTTGCCGAAGCGCCTGAAAGGCGACGTGCCTGATGTCCTGGAAGTGCGCGGCGAAGCGTACCTGCACAAGGCGGGCTTCGCCAAACTCAACGCCGAACGCAGGGAAGCCGGACTCGCGGAATTCGCGAATCCACGAAACGCGGCCGCTGGTTCGTTGAAACAACTCGATCCGGCGATCGCCGCGAAGAGGCCGCTCGGCGTTGTCTGTTACGGAACCGGTCTGGTCGAAGGCGCAACCCTCGATAAACACTCCGAGCTTTTTGCGTTGCTCAAAAAACTCGGACTGCCCGGCAGCGAAAAATGGTGGCTGGCTGATTCAGTCGAAGAAATTCTGGGCGCCATCCGCGAGCTTGATCGGATCCGGCATGATTTCGCTTATCAAACAGACGGCGCAGTCGTGAAGGTCGATTCTTTTTCGCAACGCGAAGTGCTCGGTTTCACCGCCAAATCTCCGCGCTGGGCCATCGCCTACAAATATGAAGCGGAGCGGGTCGAAACCCGACTCATCGACATTCTGGTCCAGGTCGGCCGGACCGGAACGTTGACGCCGGTTGCGGCGCTCGAGCCCGTCCTGGTCAGCGGAAGCACAGTGGCCCGGGCGACGCTGCACAACGAAGATGAGATCGAGCGCAAAGACATTCGGATCGGCGACACGGTCGTAATCGAAAAAGCTGGTGAGGTCATTCCCGCGGTGGTTTCGGTGCGGACGGATCTGCGGACCGGCCGGGAAAAGAAATTTCGAATGCCGAAGAATTGCCCGGAATGCGGCAGCGCCGTCGTCAAGGACCAGGGCCAGGTGGCGATTCGCTGTGTTAACAGCCAGTGCCCGGCCCAGGTTCGCCGGCGGATCGAACACTTCGCTTCGCGGGGCGCAATGGACATCGAAGGTTTGGGCGAAGCGGTAATCAATCAGCTCGCGCAGCAAAAACTCCTCGCGGATATCGGCGATATCTACGCGCTGAAGAGCGAAAAATTAATCGAGCTCGAACGAATGGGTGAAAAAAGCGTGCAGAATTTGTTGGACGCGATTGAGCGCAGCAAAACACGCCCGCTGTGGCGACTCCTGTTCGGCCTCGGCATTCTTCACGTTGGCGTCAGTGCATCCCGGGCCCTGGCGGATCATTTTCCTAATCTCGACGCGATCAAGGAAAGCAGTGTCGAAGAGTTGCAACAGATCCCCGACGTTGGCGAAGTAGTCGGCCGGAGCATTCACCAATTCTTTCGCGAGCCGCACAACCTCGAGCTTATTGAGAAACTGCGCCGGGCCGGATTGCGGTTCGAAGGCGAGCCGAAAGCACAAGGCGCGGCCCCTGGATTCAAGAATACGACCTGGGTCATCACTGGCACTCTGAGCCAGTCGCGCGACGACATCGCCGAATTGATTCGCGCCCGCGGGGGAAAAGTTAGCGGGAGTATTAGCAAAAAGACGAGTTACCTGCTCGCCGGCGATGAGGCGGGGAGCAAACTCGACAAGGCAAAAAAGCTCGGCGTTCGCGTCCTCGAGGAAGCGGAATTTCGCAAGATGTTGTAACCGGGACCGGTGATCCCGCTGGCGGAAGCGGTGCCGCCCTGTCGACCGCGATCATCCGCGCCGGCCACCGCGCCCCAATTTTAGGATTGTCATTGGTGGCGCGGACAGGTAGCCACAAGATTCTGTGCGCCACTCCATCCTATCCCGCGTCGTTCTCGGTCTCCTCATCCTAACCCTCCCGCTCTCCGTTCGCGCCGGCAGTTTTCTCCTGAGCGAACAAAGCGTCAGCGGCCTCGGTACCGCCTTTGCAGGCGGCGCGGCCAGCGCGGAAGACGCCTCGACGTTGTTTTTCAACCCGGCGGGGCTGGCGCGACTCGATTACGGCGAATTTCAGATGGGCCTTCATGCCATTATCCCGTCGGACGAATTCAAGGACGGTGGATCGCGCTACAATCTTCCGGGCACGCCGTTCAATGGTTTGCCGGTGCTTGGAAACAACGGCGGGAATGCCGGCGTCAACCACATCATTGGGAACATGTATTTGTCGCAGCCCGTTCTGCGCAATTCCAGCATGGGCGACCTGACCGTCGGTGTCGGCCTGACCACTCCCTTCGGTTTGGAAACCGATTATTCACCGGGATGGACAGGACGTTATGCCGCGCTCCGAACCAAACTCGTTACTTTCGATATTCAACCGACCGTCGCCTGGCGTTGGGACCGCATTTCCCTTGGCGCAGGACTTGATATTCAATACGCATCCGCCCGTCTGACCCAGGCGATTGACTTCGGGCTCGCGGCACAATCACCGCTCGCGCAATTTTACGCCGCCTTACCCGCGATCCTCGCAGCCAAGGGCGTTCCACCTGCCGCGATCGGACCGACTATCGCCGCGACTCGCGCAGCTTACACGGCGGCCGGCTTTGTCCCGGGCGGCAGGGACGGCGTCACGGAAATCACCGGCGATGACTGGTCGTTAGGCTTCACCGTTGGTGCACTCTTCGAATATCGGAAGGCCGGCGAGGGCGAAGATAGCTTCCTTCAGGACGGCCGGATTGGCGTCAGTTACCGCTCCAAGATCGATCACACGCTCGAAGGCGACGCGGAATTCCGCCACGTTCCGCTGATTACCGCCGCGGGGGCGCCTGTCCAGTTTCCGGCGCCGGGCGCATTCCAAGCCGTCTTTTTTGACCAGGGCGTCATGGCGGATTTGGAACTGCCAGACATTCTCCACTTCAGTATTTACCAGCGGTTCGCTCGCCAGTTTGCGGTCATGGGGGACGTAACCTGGACGCATTGGAGCCGGCTCCAGGAGGTGCCGATCGTGTTCGAGAATGCCGGGACCCCGCCCACGATCCTGAATATCAATTACGACAACGCGCTCCGTTACTCTCTCGGGTTTGAATGGTACGCCTGCAAGCAACTGACGCTGCGCATTGGCGGCGCCTATGATGAAACGCCCATCCAGGGGCCGGAATTCCGGACTCCGCGGATTCCGGATAACAACCGGTATTGGCTCTCCTTCGGCGCGAAATGGTCGCCGCGCGACTGGCTCGACTTCGATATCGGTTACGCCCATTTGTTCGTGGACGAGCCAACCTCAGACTTCACCGATAATCAGGGTCACCAGTTGATTGGGACCTACGACGCGACGGTCAATATTGTCAGCGCCTCGGCCACGATAAAGTGGGGTGGGCCGCGCGAAAAGACGACGACCTACGCCAAGGATTCGAAGACGTATCGGAAGTAAGGGCGACGAATTCGGCAGGGGCCTTTGCGCCGCGATTATTGCCGCTAAAAGGCGGCCCCGACATTGAACAAAGCTTACGGCGTGCGCCGGTTTGCTTCCATCTGCAACGGGATGCCCTGGTTCGGCGTCAGCGTTGCGGCCAACGGCGCGTGATGACTTTGCGGGTGGAAATCCGCTTGGACATCGAAGGTCAATTTTTCCGTGCCCCGCACTACTGTGATCGGGACCGTGTCGCCGGCGGTAATGAAGAATGAGGCGTCGATCACGTCCTCGGGCTGGTGGACTTTCGTCTTGCCGACCTGGAGAAGAATGTCGCCTGGCTCTACGCCGGAACCGTAGGCGGGCGTGTCCTTCATGATTTCCGTCATCTGAGCGGTCGAGCCTTCAACGGGTTTCTCGGCTGGGGCCACATTGATCCCGATCCAGCCGTGGCGCGCTTCCCCGAAGCGGATGAAATCGTTCCGGATCTTTTCCGCCGCATCAATCGGCAGCGCATAACAGGCCGACCCGTTCTCGATCTGCGCGACCAGAATGCCGATCACTTCGCCTTTGAAATTCAAAAGCGGCGCGCCCGCTTCACCACGCTGGGTTGGGACGTTCACCCGCATATGGGTCGTGCAAAAATATCGACCGAGAAATTTCCGATCGAATCCGGCAACCATCCCGAAGCTAGGGGTTGAAGGCAGATCGAGTGGATAACCGATCGTCATAACCGGGGTGGCCAATTCCATCGTTTCCGATTTACCGAGTGGAAGTGCCGGGCTCGCAATATCCGCCTTGAGAATGGCGATCCCGCTTCGCAGATCGGCCATCATCAAGCGCGCCGGATAAGTTTTACCGTCGAATTCGACGGTGAGGTTCTCGGTGTCTCCCCCGACGGAGAACGCTGTATAGATCATCCCCGCTGGATCGATGAAAAATCCAGTGCCGGAGAGATCGCCGTGCTCGTCAGTCCCGCGGATTTTAACCACAGCCTTGCCAGCTTTCTCGAAGACTTCCTTGACCTCGCGGCTGATCGAGTTGGTCGACGCCTCGGCCGGTTGCTGCGGCGGCGGAGTTCCGGGCGGTTCGTCAGCGCGAGCAAACGCGACAGCGCCAAAAACGGTAACGGCAAATGCCAGGCGAAGCGTCATCGCGGAAGACAAAACGGGGCGGTTTGGAAACCGCGGTCGGAGTGGGGCAGGCCCGGGCTTAGAACCTGAAAGCCGCCTCATAACTCACTGGGGTACTATCGAGCACGTAGCGCGGAGGCGCCGCGACCCGGTGAGTTTTGGAGCTGTCTTTGACAGTACGAACAAGCGATGGGCCAAGGTCGCGGGTCGTGACCGGACTGGAGAGGCTCCATTGCGCATCCGGCAACGTGGCCGTGGTAGCCACGACCGGCGCGCGATTCTGGGCCGCCACCTTCACGGTCTCGGGGGACTGGTAAACTTTGAGTGAAATCACCGCTGCGCAAACGACGACGGCGGTAGCCATGGCCGGATAGGAAGCGAGTCCCGGAATATTGAGCCGGTGCAGGAAATCCTGGGCGCGCTGCAAAGCAATCCGCCAGACCGGTTCCTTCAACAACTCGTCCCGCTGACGGCGATGAAATTCATGGAGGAAATTTTCGAAATAGGCCGGCGGCGGCTGCTCATATTTTTTGAGCCGCAAAAGTTTGCCGATTTGTTCTTCGCTTAGTGGGTCCATGCCGCGGGTATCTTAGGAAACAGGATTCTTCCGAAATTCGTCCAGGTAGTTTTGCAATTGGCGGTTCGCGTAGAAGAGCCGGGAACGTACCGTGCCCTCCGAGACTTTCAAGATTTTACTGATCTCGGCATGGGGCATCCCCTGAATGTGAAACATGGTGACCACGGCTCTGTGTTCATCAGACAACTTCATCATGGCCTCGTTCAATCTTCGCTGGAGCTCCGACAGGTCAGCTTCGCGGACCGGGCTGGTCGTGGCCGTAAGTTCCAGGAATTCCTTGTCGTTTTGGACGCTCCCGTCCATGTCGTCCAGGCTCAGGTGGAAGCGGCGACCGCGCTTTTTGAGGAAATTGAGGGTCATATTGACCGCAATCGAGTGGATCCAGGTATAAAACGACGATTTGCCCCGGAAGCCGCCGATCGATTTGTAGGCCTTCGAAAAGATGTCCTGGAGCAGGTCGTTCGTGTCCTCGTGGTTCGAGGTCATGTTGTAAACGAGGCCGTAAAGCCGGGGCGTGTATTTCACGACCAGCTCATCAAAAGCAGCGGCTTCCCCACCCTGGGTGCGCGCGACCAGCTGCTGGTCCTCGTCCGATCTGGGCTGTTCCATCGCGTCGCGCTTAGGCTTAGCACGGCGCCGGGAGGCCGACGACAGAAAATCCGCGAAGCGGTTTCGCGGCGACGGCAGGGCTATGGTCGAGTTCATCTTTTTCGGGGTCGCCACGCGAGTTAGCGGCGGTCGCGAACCGAGAGCAGCCAAAGCAGGTTGCCCAGGGTAGCGATGAACGCAGCAACGTAAGTGAGGGCGGCGGCGTTCAGGACGCGGTTCACCCCCAGCACTTCCTCGCCCGGCTGGACGATGCCCATCTGCTGCAAAATGATCTTGGCCCGGCGCGAGGCGTCGAACTCCACCGGCAGGGTGATGAGCTGGAACCCAAGGAGGATCATGTAGCAATAAATGCCCAGCGTGATCAGGCCCGTGATATGGAAAAAGAGGCCGCCGATGATCACGAATGGCAACATGTTGGACGCGATCTGCGTCACCGGCACGATCGCCATCCGCATTTTGAGCGGCGCGTAGGCAGCGGCGTGCTGGATCGCGTGGCCAGTCTCGTGCGCTGCGATTCCCAGCGCCGCGACCGACGGCGTGTGAAAAACGTTCGTCGAAAGGCAGAGACGCTTGCTCGACGGATCGTAATGATCCCCGAGGAAATCATTCGTCTCCACCACCTGGACGTCGTTGATTTTTGCCGCCGCCAAAATTTCCCGGGCTGCTTCCGCGCCCGTGATGTTGGAGCTGGCGCGAACCGCTCCCCATTTCTTGAAAGCGCTGCTGACCCGGAACTGGGCGATCAGTCCGATAATCAACGGGACGCCAACAAGCACCAGCCAGTTCGATCCAAGGCCGTATCCGCCGTAAATGTAAGCAAGCATGTTTCAGTTCTGTATGTAAAACGAAGTCGAAGAATCTCTCTCCTTTTTCGAGAGACACCTCGACTTCGCTCAGAATGACATCGTTGTAATATTTTAGACCGCTGGAGGCTCGCTTCGTTCAACTGCGGATTGTGGACAGCGCGCGCTGTAACCGCGCCGCTCCATCGGCGCGTCCGGCGGACCGAAAGAGCGGCGACAGAGCGCCGGTGCTACAGCGCTAAATCTCGAGCCGTTTCTCGAACTTCGAAAGCATCCTGGTCCCCGATTTCGTTACTGCCACAACATCCTCGATCCGGACCCCGCCCAGGCCCGGATAATAAAGTCCCGGCTCGACGGTCAGGACCTGCCCGGGCTTGAAGACCGTCTTCTGAAACCGCGGGAATTCGTGGATTTCCAACCCGAGTCCATGGCCAGTGCCGTGGAAAAATCCGACCTGCTTGCCGTTGCGAACTTCGGTGGGAAAACCGCGGTCGGTAAACAATTGTTTCACCTGGTTATGCAGATCCAGTCCGTCCACGCCCGCTTTCATTTTCCGCAACGCCATTTCCTGGCCTTCCTTCACCGTGTTCCAGAGGTCGCGCTGCCGCTCGCTCGCTCGGCCGCGAAGCACTGTCCGCGTCATGTCGCCGAAGTAACCGCTTTTCGCATCGCGCGGAAAGATATCGAGGATGATCAACGAATCACGCTTCAACGGGCCCGAACCGCGCTCGTGCGGATCGCAGGCCTGGTCGCCGCCGGCGACGATTGTGTTCGCGGGCAAACCCCCGGCTCGAAGGATCGCGGAATCAATCTCTGCCCGCAGCACTTCCGAGGTCAGCGTTTTCCCGGACCAGCTGAGGTTTTTCCCAGGGCCCGGCTTTGATGCCGCGAGGACTTCGATTCCGCGCGCCATTCCGGCTTCGGTGATCTGGAGCGCGCGACGCATCAACTTGAGCTCCTGTTCCGTTTTCGTTTCCCGCTCGGGCCAATATAATTCCTTTGTTGCCCGCAGCGTGATCTTCGACGCTTCCAATTCCTGCGCGAATCCGAGCGGAAAACTGGCCGGCACGATCGCCGAATCTACCCCGCATTTCCGCAAGAAATGAGAAAGCACCTTTTCGTAAGGCGGCGCCTTTTTTTGGTTTCCCTGCACCTCCCGCTCCAACGCGCTGTAAGAAACGAACTCATCGGCCTGCGCCTGTTTGCGGGCCCGATCGATTTCAAGATCGCTCAGGACCAGCGTTCGTTTCCCGCGCTCTTCGAGAAAAATAAAAGGATCGGGCGCGAAGAATCTCGTCGCGTACAGCATGTCGGCGTCCTGTTCGCTCGCCGCCACCATCAGGCGCGTGACGCCATTTTGTTTTCTTCGCGTGCTCATGCAAACAGTTCTACGCGTGAACCATCGCCTTGTCATGCGCCGCGATGCGCGCATGATTAAACGACGGAAAGTGAACCGAATCGCATTTCATTTGCGAACAACTGGGTAGCAACCATGACACCGACCTCTCTCATCATCGTGACCGATCGCGGCAGCTTCAAAGCCTACCGGGTCGACGAAACGCCAACGCGCGGCCCCAGCCTCAAACTGGTCCAAGCCTTCGAAACCACCGAAGCGCACGCGAAATTTTTGGACCGCCACACCGACCAGGCCGGTGCTTTTCCGAACGCTGCAGGGCCGGGTCAGATGAACTCGACCGCGGAAAGGATGGGCATTGATAATGAAACCGACCGCCGCCTGATCAAGCAATTGGCCGACAGCATCGCCGACGTGGTCCAGCGTGAAGGCACCGAGGGATGGTCGCTGGCCGCGCCGGCATCTATCCACAGCGCCGTCGTCGATCACCTCAAGCCCGCCATCCGCGATCGGATCGTCGAGCATGTGAAATCCGACCTCGTCAAAATCGAGCCGGCAAAATTACCCAGCCATTTTCGGTCGTTACAACCGATATAAAATTGGGCAAGCTAGCGCTCCCTGCCGATCCGCTCAGCCAACGCGCGCCCGAAAAATTTATGCAACTACCTGTTAACATCACCTACCGCGGAGTCGAGAAATCCGACGACATCGATCAATTCGTCATGGATAAGGCAACGCGCCTGGAAAAATTCTGCGACCACATCAACCGGTGCGATGTCGCCATCGAACAACCCAACCACGCCCATCAGAAGGGAAACCCGTTCCGGGTCCGGATCGATGTGACGGTCCCGCCCGGGCACGAGCTGGTCTCTGAGGAAAAGGGCGTGGACAACGGGTCGTACGCCCCGTTAACCAAGGTGATTCACGATGCGTTCAAGACGATGGAGCGCGAGCTGCGCCGCGTCGTTGAGAAGCAGCGGCACGAAGTGAAGACACACGCGGATTCACGGTCCCCGAAATAGTCGCAGCGGTCGTCGTATTTTACCGCCGAGGACGCAGAGGCAATCGAAATTCCTTCCGGTCTCCGCTTTGTAGCGCGCTCCGCGCTAAATTAGTCCGGCTTCGCTTTCGTTTGTTGCGCGATCCGCGCCTTGACGATTTTCCGCACCAGCGCGGCCCCCAACGGTTTCTCCGGCGAAAATCGAATCGTCCCTCGCCCGCTTGTGTCGTAACCCTTCAGTTCCTCTGTGAATTCCTGCACGACTGACCCCGGATAAAAGGCGCAATGCTTCGTCGCCGCTCCGTAACTCACTAGCAATTTGCCATTCAGGCGAAAGCCTGGAATCCCGTAGCTCAAACACTCTTGCGCCGTGGGCGCCGCCGCCTTGATTTGCCTTCGCAGAATCTGCAAGGCGCGACGCCGTTCGGCTTTCAACGCCCTCAAATATTCGCGAGGGGTCTGCGGATCGTTCTTCGTGCTGTTACGCCGGTGCCCCGCCGAGCGCGCCCGGTAACGGCGGCGTGACGTCGGGAGCAATCACTACCTGCTTGGGCGGTTTTTCAGGCGGCATTTTCTGCGTCGGCGGTGGATTGCTTGGCGGTGGATTGATCAGGCGGCCGTGTTCGATGATCTCGCGAATCTGCAACCCATCGAGGGTTTCGAACTCGAGTAACGCCCTAGCGATCGCTTCGAGTTTATCGCGGTGCCGGGTCAGCACGTCTTTCGCGTTTTGATAGGCATCGTCAATTAGCTTCCGAACTTCCCCATCGATCTGCTCTGCGGTCGCTTCGGAATAATCCCGGGCGCGAGAAATGTCGCGACCGAGGAACACGTAGTCCTCGTGCTCGCCATACTCGACCATGCCCATCTTTTCGCTCATCCCCCATTCACAAACCATCCGGCGCGCGACGGCCGTCGCTTGCTTGATGTCGCCGCGAGCGCCGTTCGTAACGTCACCGAAAACAATTTCCTCAGCGACCCTTCCGCCCATGCCAACGCAGAGGCCTGCAATGAGCTCGTTCTTGCGATTGGTGTATTTATCTTCCTCGGGCAGCCACATCGTCGAACCGAGGGAAGGGCCGCGCGGTATGATCGTGACCTTGTGGAGCGGCTCGGTGTGTTCGAGCAACTCCAGCAACAGCGCGTGGCCCGCTTCGTGGTAAGCGGTGTTGGTCTTTTCCTTCTCGCTCAGCGCCATGCTTCGGCGTTCCTTGCCCCAGCGGACTTTGTCGCGTGCTTCTTCAAGTTCCTTGAGCGTGATCCCCTTCAGGCCACGGCGGGCCGCGAGGAGGGCCGCCTCGTTGATTACGTTCGCCAATTCAGCACCGGAATAACCGGGCGTGCCCCGCGCCACCACCTGCAGGTCCACGCCTTCCGCGAGCTTTACTTTCTTCGAATGGACCCGGAGAATTTCTTCGCGGCCTTTCACGTCCGGCAAATTCACCGTAATCTGGCGATCGAAGCGGCCCGGGCGCAACAAGGCTGGGTCGAGAACGTCGGGGCGGTTGGTCGCCGCAATAATAATAACGCCTTCCTGCGTATCGAAGCCGTCCATCTCGACCAGCAATGCGTTCAACGTCTGCTCACGCTCGTCGTGCCCGCCGCCAACACCATGGCCCCGATGCCGGCCGACGGCGTCGATTTCGTCGATGAAAATGATGCAGGGCGCCGATTTCTTTCCCTGTTCAAACATGTCGCGGACGCGCGATGCGCCGACTCCGACAAACATTTCCACGAAATCAGAACCGCTGATGGAAAAGAAGGGCACGTCGGCTTCGCCCGCGATCGCGCGCGCCAGTAGCGTCTTCCCTGTTCCCGGGGGTCCCACGAGCAACACCCCTTTCGGAATCCGTCCGCCCAGTTTTTGGAACTTCTTCGGGTCGCGCAGGAACTCGACGAGCTCCTGGACTTCATCCTTGGCTTCTTCGACGCCGGCGACGTCCTTGAACGTGATCTTGTTCTTGTCGCGTGCGAGCATGCGCGCCTTTGATTTGCCAAAGTTCAGCGCGCCCTTCCCGGCCATCCGAATCTGCTGTCGGAAGAGGAAATAGAGAACGAGTAGGAAAAGCGCGATTGGCAGGAACCCGACGAGGGTTTGCGCCATCAGGTTGGAATCGGTCCGAATCGCAGGCTGAATCCCCGCCGAATTGAGTTTTTCCTGGAGATTGGTCGCGTAATTGAGCGCCACGGTCGTCCGGAACGGGACGGTCTGGGCCTGGTTCGGGCCGATGGCCTGTTTGATGTAAGCGCCACGCAGGGTCTGGGTCGGCTGGCCTTCCTGGTAGACAAGCTGGAGTGGATAATTTTTATCCACGACGATCTGCTTGTTATCCAGAAGCTCGAGGAAACGCGGATACGGAATTTCCTCGAAATTCGCATAGGCGCCGCCGCGGAAAAGAACGGCGAGACCGATGAGGGCAAAGGCGATGGCGATGAGAATAACGCCGCGCCAGTTAAAGCTCGGTTCGTTCCCGCGAGGTTGTTTCTCTTTCTGAGAATTGCGATCAGGCTGGGCCATGAGAATGATTGGACGCCCGGGGTATCAGGCACAAAAACGCTAACATGATCTTTTGGCAATGCAATCGAGTGAGGGCGCGGGACTGCCCCCGATAAGTCGTATACGTTCCACAGGACCCACGGAAGCCACCTCATTGCGAGAACCCGCTGCGTGCAGTAATTTCGCGAGGCCTTCTCACGAATGACTGCATTCACCAAAGTCGCAGACCGGATCGATCGCGCCGTCCAGAAAGTGACGCCGTTCGCGTACCGGATCCAACGCCGCGGACGGCGCTGGGTGAGGCGCGCTTTGCGCAAACCGCGCAGCGTTTCGGAAGGACCGAATCTCCTGCCGCTCCTGATCCAGGTGCTGGCCAGCTTTTCGAAAGCCGACGGGGTCTTACTGGAGGAAGAGATTGATTCGAGCCTCGGCTTTCTTCGTTACGACTACCCGGAAGCCGTTTACTCGGAGCTGCGACAGCTCTTTCGCCAGGCGCTTTACGAACAGCAGGACCTCGGCGCGATGGCACAGAAACTTTCCACCCAGCTCGACAGCGATCGCAAGATCATGCTCGGCGTGCAGCTTTACGATCTTATCTCGCAGGCGGGATTGAAGCAGGAACAGGTCGTCGCGTTTTACTCGTTCATGTCGCAGCTCGGGATGGCCGCGCAGGCGATCGACATCGTTTATCAATTGAACGCATCGGAAGATGCCGACGCCTCAATTTATCAGCGGGGCGCGTCTCCTCTCGAAGCGCTCTCCTTCGGGACCAATGGCGCCGCCGACGTGGTGTTAAAGAGCCTGACCGATACCGATCGGCTCCTGGCATTTCGTTATCACGAACTCATCCTGCTCAAGAACTACACCGGCCAGACCGTCTCAGTCCGCGGCCGTCCGCTTATGCGCGGCGGTTTCTGCCGCATTTATCCCGGACAACGTATCCTGGTTGGCGACCAGTTCCTCACCTACCAGGAGCTCGCCGCCTATTTCAATGCGAAGAAGAACGTTTCGCTGCCCCAGATTTTCGTGCGCGTGCACAAGGACGCTGACGAAGTGCAACTCGAGCGCTCGCGGTCGCGCGAAAGCGCGCTCGAAGTCACTTTCGGATTAAAGGTCAAGGTCAAGGCGTTGCGTGACGTCAACGCGGTCCTCAACGGCACCAAACTCAAGGCCGGCACAACCGTCGAAGCGGCGCTCGAAGACCGGATCGTTTTCCATAACGACAGCGAGATGGACCTGATCGATTTGCGCCGGCGCGCGCGCGCCATGGGCGGCCGGTTCCAGCTCAAGGCGTCGAAATCCGAATACCTCGTTTCGAACAACCCGAGCATGCTCGAGGAGGACGACATTCTCCTCTCACCGGGAACGAGCGGTGACGTTCTCCTCAAAATTTTTTGCGATTACGACAAGCGCATCGGGACTCTCGAAGTGATCGATTCCGACCGGCCGATCCTCGTCGGCGAGACGCCGGTCCGCACCACGGCGCCGCTCCAGGACGGCGACACCATCCGGATCGATGTCGGCCAGTTCCTGCGCTGCAATTTTTCGGAACGGATCATCGAGGAAGAGCGGAACATCATTCGTTCGCTCGAAGTCGTGGACATCACCCACCGGTTCGGGAACAACGAGATCGGGCTGGAAGGCGTCTCGTTCTCGGTCAATCGCGGCGAGCTCGTCTGCGTGATGGGCGCAAGCGGTTCGGGCAAGAGCACGCTCATGAAAGTGCTCGGCGGGCAACTCCAGCCGACCCAGGGCCAGGTCCTCCTGAACGACCGGCCGCTCTACGAAAATCTCGATTTGCTGAAGGGCTACATCAGTTATGTGCCCCAGGAAGACGCTTTCGACGAGCACCTGACCATCGGCGAAAACCTTGAGTTCGCCGCTGCGATCCGCGCCCCGCACTTATCCGGGCGCGACCTGAGCCGCCGGCTCGAAGGCAAATTGATCGAGCTCGGATTAAACGAACGCCGCGACAGCATCGTCGGCAGCCCGGTCAAGAAAACCCTGAGTGGCGGCGAACGGAAACGGCTCAACATCGGACTCGACATGATCGGGTCGGCGGACGTCTACCTCTTCGACGAACCGACCTCCGGCTTGTCTTCGAAAGATTCCGAGCACGTCATCGAGATCATCCGCGCCCTCGCCCACAACAAGATCATTGTTGTCACGATCCACCAGCCGAGCTCGAAACTTTTCCAGATGTTTCACAAGGCGATCCTCTTCGACAAAGGTGGGCGCCTCGTCTTTTTCGGCACCCCGACGGACATGCTCCGTTACTTCGCGGAAGCGGAGCACCAGCATCAATTCGGCGCCGACATGGGGGCGTGCCCTTCCTGCGGAACGACTCGGCCGGAATTCATCTTCGATGTTCTCGAGACACCGCTGCGCGATATCAGCGGCGACATTATTTACGAGGAGAACACGCGCGGCCAACTGGTCGCAGCGCGCCGTTATTCACCGGAATTCTGGCGGGATAAATACGAAGCGTTCCGGCTTATCCAGGATGTGAAACAGATCTCGCTCCGGCGGGGACCGACGCCGGGATTGCCGGCTCCGCTTTCGACGCAGCGCCGTTTCTTCATGCGCTGGCGGGACGAGTGGACCCAGTTCCGCACCCTCATGAAGCGCTCGTTCATGAGCAAGTTGCGGAACCGCGCGAATCTAGTCATCACCATCGGCGTCGCGCCGGTTCTCGCCCTCCTCATCGCCACCCTCCTCCGCTATTCCGAGCGAGGCGATTACGACTACGCCTCGGCCTACCACATCCCGACCTTCCTGTTTCTCAGCCTCATCGTCGCGATGTTCCTCGGCCTAACGAACAGTGCCGACGACATTATCCGGGACCGCGCCGTCCTCCAGCGGGAGCGGAACCTGAACGTTCGGCTGCCCTACTACGTTTTCTCGAAGTTCATGTCGCTGGGATTTTTTGCCGTCGTCCAATGCATTCTTTTCGTCCTGATCGGCAACTACATCCTCGAGATCCGCGGCATGTTCTGGCTCGATCTCGGCATCATGCTCATGACCGCGATGGGCGGCGTCGCCCTCGGCCTCGTCGTTTCCTGTCTCGTGGCCGATCCGAAAACCGCCGCCAACATCGTCCCGCTCGTTCTCATCCCCCAGATCATCATGGGTGGCGCGCTGATCAAGTACGAGGACATGAACCGAAACCTGGCCCTGGTTTACACGTTCACGCGCTGGTTCTCGGAGCATCCCTCGGACGAACAGGGTAAAAAGCTAAGCAGCCGATTGCAGGTTCCGTTCGTCTGCCAGTTCATCGCCATGCGGTGGTCCTACGAGGAAATGGTCGTCGCGCAGGCGAAATTAAATCCACTGACGCGCCGGCAGGAGCGAACCCAGCGCGAGATCGACCGGTTAATCTCCCGCAAGGATCAAAGCACTGACACGCAGCGGCTCGATGAGCTCAAGGAGACGCTCGCCATCCTGTCCGGATTGGAAGCGAAGACTTCGAACCAACTGGACGGCTATCTCAGCATTGTCGACGACATTCTCGCGAAAAAACGACCGCTCAATCGCGCCGATTTTAAGGATGCGGTCGGACCTGTCACGGCCGAACAACTTTACGTGAACCAGAAGGTGTCCGACCTGATCGCCAACGCGGAGATGGAGCAGAGCGATTACCGGCGCGGTGGAAAGCTCAACGTTTTCTTCGGCGAAATGAAAAGCTACTTCGGAATCGGTGTCGACCTCTTCGTTTTCAATACGATCATCCTGATCGGTTCCACTCTTGGGTTGCTAGGCCTGCTTCATTGGATCCTGCGACGCCAGCTCGAAGTCCGGCGCAGCAGGTCGGCTTAAGGCAGCACCGGCTTAGATCCCGCCCGGTTCACTGCTCACGCAGTAGGTCTCGAAGATCGCGCGGCTGATCTCGGCAAGCCGGTCTTGGGTCTGTTCGAGGTACTCGTGGAGCCCAAACTGGAAAATGTCGCCGATCGTCGCGTAATCGAGATCGTAGCGCAGCCGGCCCGATAACCGTTCCGCTTCGTTCGCATACTTCGTCTCGTTCGATCCCGAAATGTGGTGCAAGGCGGAATCGAGACAGTCCACGCAAAACCGGATCGACCTCGGGAACCCCGAGTGCGTGGTGATGAACTCGGCGACCTTCCACGGCGCGACCTGCCCGAAATAAATCTTCCGGTAAGCCTCGAGCGCGCTGCAACACCGTAAGACCGACATCCATTGCACGGTGTCGATGTTCCCACCGACTTTTTCACCGGACGGAAGCAGGATGTGGTACTTCAGGTCGAGGATGCGCGACGTGCAGTCAGCGCGTTCCAGCAACTTTCCGATCCTGATAAAGTCCCAGCCCTCGCCGTGGGTCATCGTGGCGTCGGTTATCCCTTGGAAGAGGTGCGAGCCGGTGATGACACGCTTGAAGAATTCATACGGACTCGTTCGCACCAGCCTTTTGGCGGTATCGCTCTTCACAAAGAGATAAAGGCGATTGATCTGCTCCCACATTTCGCTCGAAACCTGTTCGCTTGTCGTTCGCGCATTCTCCCGCGCCCGCGTCACGCAGGAGACAATCGAGTTCGGGTTCTTTTTCTGAAGGCTGACGAAATCGATCGCCGCTTTGCCGTCCGGTGTCGGGTAGAGGGAAGTAAAGAGCTCGTGTTCTTCCAGCGAGCTGATGATCGGGTCCCATTGCTGACTCGGATCCGCTTCATGCTGATTCGTCAGGTCGAGCAGGATCTGGAGATTCACTTCCGCGATCCGGGCGTTGTTCTCCGCCCGCTCGATATAGCGACTCATCCAATAGAGGGAATCGGCGACCCGGCTCAGCATCAGACGATTTCTCGCGGCGCACCGTTCTCGAGCACCCACGTATCCTTGCTCCCGCCACCCTGCGAAGAGTTGACCACGAGTGAGCCGTCGCGAAGCGCCACTCGAGTCAGGCCGCCCGGCACGATCGTGACTTTTTCGCCGTAGAGAATGAAGGGCCGCAAATCGATGTGCCGTCCCTGCATCGACTCGTCGCAGAAGGAGGGCGCGCGGGATAAGGGAACGACCGGCTGAGCAATGTAATTGCGCGGGTTTTTGCGCACCTTCTCCTTGAACTTTTCGCACTCGGCTTTTGTAGCCTGCGGACCAACCAGCATTCCGTATCCGCCGCTTTCGTTCACTGCTTTCACGACCATCTCGGGGATATGCTCAAGAATGTAAACAAGGTCTTCCTTCACCGAGGCGAGATAGGTCTGCACGTTTGGCAAAAGCGCATCTTCGCCGAGGTAGTAACGAATCATCTTCGGGACAAAATGGTAAACCGCCTTGTCGTCGGCGATCCCGGTTCCGATGGAATTTGCGAGGCTGACATTCCCGTCGCGATACGCTTCGACGAGCCCGGGAACGCCAAGCCCGGAATCTTTCCGAAAGACCTGGGGATCGAGGAAGTCGTCATTGATCCGGCGATAAATTACGTCCACCTGCTTTGGGCCTTTGGTAGTCCGCATGAAAACTTTGCCGCCCTGGGCAACGAGGTCGCGGCCTTCGACGATCTCGATTCCCATGGACCGCGCGAGGAACGAATGCTCGAAGTAAGCCGAGTTATAAACGCCGGGAGTGAGCAGGACGATGTTCGGTTCCTGTTTCGCGTGGGGCGCGATGTAACGCAGGACGTTGAGTAACTCCTGGCTGTAATCTTCCACCGGTCGGACCCGGTATTGCCCAAGTAAATTCGGGAAAACCCGCTTCATCGTCTGCCGGTTCTCGATCACGTAGGAGACGCCGGACGGGCAGCGCGCGTTATCCTCGAGCACAAGATAGGTGCCGTCGCGGTCCCGGACGAGATCGGTCCCGCAAATGTGGATGTAAACATTCCGCGGCACGTCGAAGTGCATGAACTCCGGCCGAAAATCCGCCGCTTCCCAGACGATCTGTTTCGGCATCACGCCGTCGCGGAGAATATTTTGCTGGTGGTAAATGTCGTGAAGGAAAAGGTTCAACGCCGTGATCCGCTGAACGAGGCCGCGCTCGATCTTGTCCCATTCATCGGCCGGGATAATGCGCGGGAGGAGGTCGAATGGAAAAATTCGCTCAGTTCCCTGGTCGTCGTTGTAAACGGTGAAAGTGACGCCCTGGCTTAAAAAAGTGGACTCGGCCAGGTCCCGTTTCCGCTCGAACTCGTCGCGGTCCATTTCCTTGAATCGTTCGAACAATTTGCTGTAATGAGGCCGCGGCGTGTCCGGGCTGGCGAACATTTCATCGAAAAACTCCCCGACCTGATAATCGGAGAAGAAATCGCCCATAAGTCAGTCTGGCAGTCGGAGAATGCGACGCAAATGGAAAACCAAAACGGTGCCGATTCGCAACACCAGGCGGCGTGCCGGCGCGTAGCCGGACGTTTTCGCGCTCCGTGGTTGCGAAGCTACGCGCGCGGCAAACTGCGCCGCGACGCCGTCTTTCCCACTGCCTACGAACTGCTCCACGGTTCGGCCCACCCGATTCTTGATGTCGGCTGCGGACTTGGTTTACTCGGTTTGTATTTGCGCGAACGCGGCTGCCGGCACCCCGTCCTTGGTCTCGATGCCGACCCGCGGAAAATCGATCACGGGGCGGCGATCGCCACGGCCAGTTACGAAGATCTCGAGCTCCGCTTCCATGACGTTCGCACCGGACTTCCCTCGTTCCGCGGAAACATCGCGCTATTCGACGTCCTTCATTATTTACCCGTTCAAGTCCAGCGCTCGCTTTTGAGCCGGTTGGCCGAGTGTGTCGCGCCGGGTGGTCTGCTCATTATTCGCGATTGTCCACGTGATCGGGGCCCGCGCTTCTGGATGACGTGGGCGGCCGAAAAATTTGCCCAGACTATTGCCTGGAACATCGACACCACCCTCCATTTTCCATCACGGGCCAGCATCGACAACGCCTTTACCGACGTAGAATTTGGCCGGGAAACGCGACCACTCTGGGGCGGTTCGCCTTTCAATAATCACATTTTTATTTTCCGGCGCGTTCCTGTCGAAGTTGTTCCGGTTGCGGAATGACGCAGCGGTATCCCTTCTCCGCCAGGCCGCTCAGGGTGGCTTCCAGACACCGCAGGTTGAATTCCGGATCGCTTTCAACGCGGTGGCCTTCGTGCAGGAGAATGATCGCGCCCGGCCTGACTCCTCGCACAATCTTCGCCGCTACCTGAGCCGCGTCGCGGCGGACCGTGTCGAGCCCTCGAATGCTCCAGCCAACGAGCACGAGCCCGCGGCGCGCAAGCTCCGGATGAAGAAACAAATTTCTTAATCCAGCCGGCGCCCGAAAAAGTCGGGCGGGCCGGTCCTTTGCCGTCCGTAAATGTTCCGCGCATTGGTCGATTTCCGCCGAGGTGCGTTTCGGGCCAGCCGCCCAAAAACTTCCGCTTGGATGAGTATGGGTGTGGTTCGCAATCGCATGTCCGCGCGCCAGAACCTCGGTGATTAGGTGCGGATATTTTTCGGCGTGTTTCCCGATCACAAAAAAAGTCGCGCGCGCCCCCGACTTATCGAGCAGGTCAAGGATCGGGATCGTGTGAGCGGGTGACGGGCCGTCATCGATCGTCAGCCAGGTCTCGGGTTCCGTCGTGGCAAATGATCGCATCACGGGACCGAGCCACTGACAGTTCGGCACCAAAGTCGCGTAGAGAAACAGCCCATGTGATACGACCAGCGGGGCGAGGGCGATGAAGAGATGGCTCTCCGCAAAACAAAGCGTCAGGAACGGTGCGACGAACGCGAATCCCAGGACGCCGTGGCGCATCCAGCGTGACCGGTTAAGGGCGTCCACTTTGTAATGCGAGGATTGCGGCGGCAGCGAGATTCATCGTCACCGCAATAATCCAAAGAGCGGCGATCTCCGTCATCCACGAACCCGAGGTCGCGAGCGAGACGGCCATGGCCGTGGCGGTAGCGGAAATAAGAACGCTTTGCACATACCGATCCGGAACGCCGTGAATTAATCCAACGAATCGAAGGAGTTTGATGACGAACGAATTCAGGTAGAGGACGACAAGCCAGAACAGCCAGGTCCCGAAAGCCAGGCCGATGAAAATGAGTGCGGTGAGCCACCACGAAAACCCGGCTGAAACGAACGCCGCGAAAAACAAATACGAGACAATGTAAATCGCGATTCCGGCTGCCCAAGCTTCGACCGAATTTTTTTCCGCCCGCGTAGAATCGCCTCCGCGCCATTTCGACATCAGCCGTGGCAGCGCGAAATAAAAGCGCGGACTTTTTCTCTCACTTTCCGTCATGGGGCGAAGATGGGGGCGAAGGCAAACCATTGTTCCCAGCGGCTCGCGACCACTTGTTCGAGGACAGTGCACCATTTGTCCACGCCGGCAGCGATGTTTGCATCCCGACTACCCTCTCGCTGCACTAGGATCGGTTCGCGGACGATAATGTGATAAGTCCGGCATCCCGCCCGCGCAATGAAGAGAGGATAGATCGGAACCTGCGCCGCCAGGGCCAGGATAAATGGGCCATTCGGCAGCCTAACCTCGCGGTCAAACAGGCGCCCGCTGGTTTCGCCGACCCCGCCTTCGACCCGGTCGCCTTGGATCGAAACGATCTCGCCGTCACGCAATGCCTTGAGGAGATCGAAAGACAAAAAGGCGCCAGCCGTGTTGTATTCCACCTTCACTGCCCCTTCCCCGGCCTGAGCAAGCGCCGCCGTAAGATGTTGCGCGCTCTCCTCGTGCGGCTCGGGCGCGCGCACGATCCGAATCTCGCGTTGAAACTTGTCGGCAAACAGCGCCGCGCCGAGATCATAACTTCCCATGTGGGCCGTCAATACGATCGCCCCGGGTGCGATCCCAAGTTGTTCGAGCCATTCCGAGCCGATCAATTCATAACTGAATTCCGTCTTGAGCAACCGATGGAGGGCAGCTTCCGAGATAGTCCAGGCGAAATTGTACAAGGTGCGGAAAGCCCGCAGATAATTTACCAACTGCGATGAACCTGGCAGGACAACGCCAAGATTCGCAACGACCGCCCGCCGTGCCGGCGCGGCGAAAAAGAAAAAGAAGAGGGTAAAGAAGCTGAGCGGAATCGGATAAAAATAAAACGGCAGATTAACGACGGCCCAGTCGAGATAATGCCGCCAGAAAATGCCTTTGACGGCGAACCGGCCGAGCCAGCTCCGTTGAGCCACGTCTGCTCGCACGCCCCTCACAGAGGCGCGGCTACAGGCTCTGAACCAGCGCTCGACGCGGCTGATGGTTGCGGCGCGGCGTCCGGAGAAAAAATGAGGCGGAGATTCGTGAGCTCGGCATGCCACCAATGGAAGAGGCCTTTTCGAATTAACTTCCCTACCCGCCGATCAGGAACGAAACCGTCATACAACTCGCGCCAGCCCGCATTCCTCCTCCCATAACAGCCTTTCAGCAGACGCCGTTTCGCCAGCGCAACCAGTCGCCGATTATAAAACTTCATCATGCTCGCGAAGACGCGGCCCGGCGTTCCTTCGAACGGCAAATGGAGAAATTCGCGCTCGGGATTTTTATAAACTGGGATGACCAGGCCGATAAAATAAGTGCCGACATCGAGGAGAAGGGCCGCCGCCATCAGCTCGGCGTCGCCCATGTAAAAATATTTGTCCTTGTAGAGAGTCTCGAACCAGAGGCGGTAAGTGATGGGATACTGGTCATTGTAATAGCTGAGCGACGCCGCCACGTCTTCGCCGGCGAGATTCCGCGCGAGCACATCCGCGACGTAGTAACTCGTGTAGGAACAGAAATCGAGACCAGGACTGTAAAGAGGATCGATAAATCCGGCGGCGTCACCCACCGTCGCCCAGCTTTCTCCGCAAACTTTATCGCTGGAATACGGCATGGCCGAAAATGCGTGGACATCATGTTCTATCACCTGCGCGTCCCGAAAAATTTCCGCGCCCACTGGATGCGAGAGCAGATGCGCGCGCAACCGCTCGCTCAGGTTCGCTCCCTCGGGAAATTTGAAGATGCGGGAATCATAAACAATCCCGGCGCTGACGTCGCCGCCGCGCAAGGGAATGATCCAGCACCACCAGCCGTGACCCATCAGGTGGTTCGTCGCCCAGTTCCGGCTCGTCCGGCACGCGTTCGCGTAATCCTGGAATTTTTCGCGCCACTCGTAACTGTCCCAATCTTTCACGTTCGTGAAACGCGCCCACACCGCGTTGATCGGGTGCTCGGTGTTTGGGCGAAAGTGGCCGAGCTTCCGGGCGACGATCGAGGCGCGGCCACTGGCGTCTACCAGCCAGCGACTGCTGACCGTACAGGTCCCATAGGACACATAAGTCCTATTTTCCGCGAACTCTATACTGGCCACTTTTGCCGGGCGCACCAGTTCGCAGCCCGCTTCCACTGCTAAATCCAAAAGATGCTGGTCCAGCGTGCTTCGGTCTACCTGGAAGGTTGGCAGCCGGGCCTGGTAACGCGCGCCAAGCTCCACGCAATCGTCGAACGGCTGGCCGGGCCGGTTCGCAAACCACATCCGCAGTCCTTGTTTCGCGAGATGATGATGCCCCAGGTAATGGGTTAACCCGAGTATTCGAGTCATGTAACAGCTGCTCAGCTCGGTCGTCGATTCCCCGACTTTCCGATCGAACTCGGCACTCTTTTCAATGATCAAAACGCGCGCCGCCGGATGCTTTCGCTTCAGCATCAGCGCGGTGGCGGCGCCGGAAAACGCGCCGCCGACGATCACGACATCGTAGTTGAGCTCCATCGGAAGCGGAGATTGTAGCGTCCGCTGTGACAGCGGACAAGTTAACCTGTTGCGGCATCCGCCGCGGCCCGAAACGCCTCGACAGAGCGAGGCGACTACAGCGAGAAATGAACAATGGAACGGGCGCGCCGGATCGATATGCATGTCCACATGGTCGGCAACGGCGGTGGTGGGTCGGGCGGGTGGCTCCGGCTCAACGGCTGGCATCGCTGGCTCGCCGGTTTCATGCTCCGCCAGCTCGGCGTGCCGGCAAGTGCACTCGAGGGCAACCTCGAATCGATCTACGCCGATGTGCTCCTTAACCTCGTCCGCGACTCGTCGATGGACGCCGTCGTCCTGCTCGCCCACGAACGCGTTCACGATCCTGACGGAACCCCGCGCGAAGATCTCGGATCGATGTTCGTCCCTAACGATGTTGTGCTCGGGCTGGCCAAACAGTTCCCTGAATTTCTTGCCGGCGTCTCGATCCATCCGGCGCGGCGCGACGCGCTCGATGAGCTGGACCGTTGCCTCGCGGACGGCGCCGTCCTGATGAAATGTTTGCCGAACTGCCAGAACATCGATTGTTCGGACCGACGATATGAGGCGTTTTGGAAACGCATGGCGGACGCGCGATTACCGCTCCTTGCGCATACCGGCGGCGAGCACACCGTTCCCGTTATCAACCCGAAATTGGCCGACCCGAAGTTGCTTCGTTTCCCGCTCGAATGCGGGGTCACCGTCATTGCGGCGCATTGCGCCACCAGGAGCGGCGCCTTCGATCGTGATTACTTCGACGATTGGACCGCGATGCTGCGGGAATTTCCGAATTTATATGGCGATGTCAGCGCAATGGTTTCGTTGAATCGCTGCGGGCATTTGCGCGATTGCCTGCGGGATGCAATCGCACCGCGCATCCTGCACGGAAGTGATTTTCCGGTTCCGGCGCTCGGACATCGAATGTGGCTTCAGGGATGGATCAACCGTGAAAGCTTCAAGCGCTGCCAGGCGATCCCGAATGCCCTCGAACGCGACTGGCAGTTCAAACGCGCCCTCGGTTTTTCCGAACAGATCGCAACCTGCGTCGAGAAGCTGTTACGCCCATGATTTTTTCAAACGCGCGACTTGTCTTGCCAGCCGGGATTCAGGACGGCTTCGAGCTTGTCGTCGGCGAAGGCAAAATCGCGGAGATTCGGCCGCAGTCGGGAGCGGCGAGCATCGATCTTGCCGGTAGTTTCCTCGCACCCGGCTTCATTGATATGCACGTCCATGGCGCTCTAGGCCGGGACACGATGGAAGCGTCGAGCGATGCGTTTCGCGCCATCTGCGATTACCACGCCAGCGGCGGCACAACATCGCTGTTGCTGACCACTGCGACCGCTCCCGTCCAGGAAATCGTGGATGTCCTCCGCGCGGTGCGATCGTCAATCAAGACGGTTCCGCAGGTCGCTGGAGTTCACGTTGAGGGCCCGTTTATTTCAAAGCAGCGCGCCGGAGCGCAACGAACGGAATTCATCCGCGATCCGGAACCGCATCTCGTCGATGAACTGCTGAAGTTTGCCGATGTCATCAAAATCATGACCGTCGCCCCGGAATTGCCGGGCGCGCTTTCGTTGATCGATCGATTGGGGATGCACAAAATCGTGGCAAGCGGCGGGCACAGCGATGCGTCCGACGTGGAG
>JBJMXC010000080.1:0-15256 GCA_045809825.1 Chthoniobacterales bacterium
CGATGGGGAAGTGGTCGCGCTCGATACCGAAGGCCGGAGCTCGTTCCAACTGCTCCAAGGGCTGGAGATGGAGGGCCGCGCGGCGCCGATAGCATTTTATGTCTTCGATATCCTGCAGTTGAACGGCCGCGGTTTGATCGGCTTGCCGCTTACCGCGCGGAAGCAGGTGCTGGCGGCAGTTTGTGAGGGCGTTGGCGACCCGATCCGTTACTCCGGCGAAATCGGCGGCGACGCGGCGAAGTTGTTGAAAGAAGTACGACGCCGAGGGCTCGAGGGATTGATCGGGAAGCTGCGCGATTCCGTTTACGAGCCGGGCCGCCGCGGCGGAACGTGGATCAAATTAAAGTGCGTGAACGAGCAGGAATTCGTAATTGGCGGCTTCACCCCGCCCCAGGGCGCGCGCCAACATTTCGGCGCCATCCTCGTCGGATATTTCGATAAGAAGAAGTTTCTGTTTGCTGGTAAGGTCGGGACCGGTTTCAACACAAAATCGCTGGCATCACTTTCCCAAAAGCTCAAGAGCGAGAAGCGAGACGACTGCCCGTTCGCCGATCTGCCCTCGAAACAGGGTGGGCAATGGGTCCAGGGGATTACTCCCTCGATGATGCGCAAGATCGAGTGGGTAAACCCGGTTTTCGTTTGCCAGGTAAAGTTCGCCGAATGGACCCGCGACTTGAAATTGCGCCAGCCAGTTTTCCTTGGGTTGCGCGAGGACAAGAAGGCGACGCAGGTCGTGCGGGAGACTGCGGGAACGTGAAGATGATTGCACTTGTTCGCGGAGGCGGGCCTCCTGATATTGCGGGATGAAGATCAAAGTCGTAGTGACGCCGAAGGCAGCGGTCCTTGATCCGCAGGGAGCGGCCGTCCGCGACGCAATGCAGCATCTTGGGATGCCGGAGGTACAATCGGTCCGGATCGGGAAATACCTGGAGATCGAGCTGGACGATAAAACTTCGAATTTCGATTCGCGACTGGACGATCTTTGTCGCGATTTACTCTCTAATCCCGTGATCGAGGATTACGAAGTCGTGAAGAGTTGAGGGCACGGAAGATCGAAACATGAAATTCGCAGTTATCCAGTTTCCCGGTTCTAACTGCGACCAGGATTGCGTGGCCGCGGTGAACGGTATTCCGGGTTTGCGGGCTGAGTACGTCTGGCACAAGAACACGTCGCTGGATGGGTACGACGCGATCGTGTTGCCGGGCGGCTTTTCCTACGGCGATTATTTGCGGTGCGGAGCGATCGCCCGGTTTTCGCCGATCATGGCGAGCGTGGTCGAGGCGGCGAGGAACGGGAGGTTGGTCATCGGCACGTGCAACGGTTTTCAGGTGCTCTGCGAGATCGGATTATTGCCGGGCGCGCTGGTGCGCAATCGCGGTTTGCATTTCGTGTGCGATCTCATCACAACGCGGGTTGAGGTGGCGGACTCCGCGTTCACTCATGGTTGTTCGCAGGGTTCGCTTCTGAGGTTGCCGATCGCGCATGGCGAGGGTTGCTACTTTGCGGATGAGGTAACGCTCCGTGAGCTGAATGAGCGCCGGCAAATTATTTTGCGGTATGCGACGCCGGACGGCCGGATTGACGCGTCAGCGAATCCGAACGGCTCGGTCGAGAACATTGCGGGAATCTGTAACCGTGAAGGGAATGTCTTTGGCCTGATGCCGCATCCGGATCGCGCGTGTGAGGAACGGTTGGGCAGCGGCGATGGGCGGAGGATTTTCGAATCGATGATGCAGACAATCGAGGCGGCTCGGGCGCGGGCGGCGTGAAGTGGATCGAGGGTTGCGTCGCTCGATGGGTGTTTTGGGCCCTTCAGTTTGAGGCTGGATCAGACTCCCGGATGACGTTTGTTCTTCGAAACTGGTCGCTTTGGTGGTCGCCTCTCGTGTCAAAAATCAGCGGCAAATTTACACAAGTGTAAACAGATTGTACACGTTTTTGACCCCCCAGAAGGCCTTCCCTAGGAGAAACTTGCTCGGCACCTCGATTGCTCGGATAGATGGCACAATCCTAACTTCTATGTTGCTACAAAAAACTCTGCATATGAATCAGTCGCTGGACGAGTGCAAAACTCGCCTTGCGAGCATTCAATCTTATCGGCGCCAGTTCGTCATGGTGACCAAGGCCACCGTTACTTCCTCCAAAACGGTGGATTTCAGTTTCAGGGGCCCGCTGGGCTTCGAAGCGCGCACTGTTCTGCTCTCTGTGGAGAGTGATTCGCCAGACCAGTTCGCGTTCGAATCGACCGGCGGAAACCTCGACGTGATGGGGCTGGTTGAGTTCACCGAGATTCGGCCGAACTGCACGGAAGTGACCCTTGCCCTGCACTACGAGATCAAGAACAGGATGTTCGCCTGGCTGGATCGGAGATTTCATTTTGTGGATGCGTTCGTGACCTCAGAGTTGCGAAGTATCCGAGCCCATTTCGAAGGTATCGCCGCGCCTGTCGTGGAGCGAACGCCGATGCTTTCGATGTTTGAAACAGCAACGGCATAGAGGGACTGCTGTTCCAAGCAAAGAGCGCGAATTCGGGGGACTTCGCGCTCTTTTGTTGTACAAATGCCGCCGCCCCGTGCAGGGGGCGGCGGTGTTCTACATTGCGGCCGTAGCCGGGATCTTTGATCCCGTGGTCAAGTAACGGCTGGAGAAGGCCGGGATCACGATCCCGACTACAGCTCACCGATTCGGACCGCGTGAGTTTTGTCGAGACGAAGAATTTGCCCCGGTTCAAGTGCGACGATCGCTTTTGGATCGCGGATTTTCTCCCCGTTCAACTGGATGCTGCCCTGTTCGATAAGGCGACGGGCGTCTGCGCGTGATTTCGCAGTCGAAAATGCATCGGCGTAGGCAGCGACCACCATCGAAACGGCGTCTGTGTTTTGCGCCGTGAAGCCTGGCAGATCGGCATCAGCCAATCGTTTTTCACTGAAGCGCGCGTTCCAATTTTCCAGCGTCTTCTCCGCGGCGCCAGGCGAGTGATAGTTCTCCACGATCGCGGTTGCCAGCCGCTTTTTTGCTTCGAGCGGATGCGCATTCGCATCGAGTTCCTGTCCGAGCAAGAGCGGATAATAACGCGCCATCAATTCATCCGAAATGCTCATGAGCTTACCGAACATTTCCGATGGCCCTTCGGTGAGCCCGACATAATTGCCAAGGCTCTTGCTCATCTTCATCGAACCATCGAGGCCTTCCAAAATCGGCAGGACCAGGACGACCTGCTGCGGCTGGGCTTGGTGTTTCTGGAGATCGCGACCGACGAGACAATTGAAGAGCTGGTCGGTGCCACCGAGCTCGACGTCGGCTTTGACCATGACCGAATCCCAGCCCTGCATGATGGGGTACTGGATTTCGTGGGCGTGAATTGGATGCCCGGCATCGAGGCGGTTCCGAAAATCCTCGCGCTGGAGCATCTGTTGCAAGGTCACGATACTGTTCAGCCGGATTACGTCTTCGAATCCCATCTCCGATAACCAACTGCCGTTGGCGACAAGCTCCGTCCGCGCGGGATCGAGGACTTTGAAGGCCTGCGCGCGATAGGTTTCGCCGTTGGCCTGGACCTGTTCTCGCGATAACTGGGGCCGGGTCGCGGATCGGCCGCTCGGATCTCCGATCATCGAGGTGAAGTCGCCAATAATCAGCACGGCTTGATGACCTAGATCCTGAAACTGGCGCAATTTTCGCAGAATGATCGCGTGCCCGAGATGCAAATCCGGGCTCGTTGGATCGACGCCAAGCTTCACTCGCAGCGGTCGTCCGAGCGCGAGTTTTTCGCGCAGCTCGGCTTCGCTGATGATTTGGGCAGCGCCTTGCTTGAGAATGGAGAGAGCTTCGTCGGCTTGCATGCGAGCGAGTTAAGTAGCCGCAGCTACTTACTCTTGTTCAAGAGCTCACGCACCTCCTCGATTGTCATCGGGCGGTCGTGGGCATGCAGCGCTTTCTGGCTCTTGCCCTCCACCAGGAAAGGACGATTGCCAGAGAACTCGCGGGTGGCGGCGGCCGTCCGAATGCTTTCCGGAGCGACGCGGACAGCGGGGGCCGGGCCGGTCGGGACTACTGTGTCATTTTTTGTGAGTTGCGATCGGGTGGCGACGTTTGCCGCGGAATCTCCGCCTCGAAAATGGCGGGCCGCAAACTGTTGCGGAGTCAACGTTCGTTCGTCCGGGTAGGCCTTCGGAATACGTTTATCGGGCGAATAAAAACTGCGCGTCCGCGCCGGTTTCTCGAACATCGCAGCAGTCGTGTTCGTGAACTTTTTATCCTGTGCGGAATTCTTCATCGACACGCTTGGTCGTAAGAGCCGGTCGATTAATTTCTGTTCCTGGTTTTGGGCGATGGCAGGATAAACGGCGGTGAACAGCGCTGCGATGGCAATGATCATCCGCACGGTGCCGAACGTGGCGAAAGCTGTCCGCGGTTGTAAAGGAAATTGTCCTTCAGGGAATCAATAACCGAGCGCGCGCTCGAGGACAGCCGCGCGTGGCGGGGGCGAGACGTTGCCGCTCAAAATATCGAGTGAGCTGACAGGGCGGCCATAGTAACGGTGGTTCGCCGTTTTTTGAGTCGCGATCACTGTGCCTTCGAGAGAGACGCCGGCAAAAAGACCCTGGGCCCGGCTGTAGGTGTAGATGGCGGCGGTCGGCGTAACGGAAGCAGCGGCTTCGCGTCCGACGGGCCCCGCAGCTGCGCTTGCATCAGCGCCGACGGTGACATTGCCGTCCCGAGAGAAAGCACGGACGGCGCGGTTTGTGTTCAAGACGAAAACGAATTGAGTAATTTGAACGCCGATCTGCGCGCCCCATCCAGCGCCCCCGGTGCCGATGAATGATGGCCCCGACCAGCCGTTGCCAGTCCGCGCGACCACGACGCCCTGGCCGCCCTTTCCGCTCAAGCCGAATCCTGCCTTCACGACAGTTAGAATGGCGAGGCCCCGGGCATTGCGGAGCACGCTCCGCGGGATGCCCCGTTCCGGGATCCGCTTGAATTGCCGCAGGATCGAGGCGGACTGGTTAACGACTTCCTGTTCCGTCGCCGCGGCCGCGGTGGCGAAAGGCAGAAAGCAAATGGCGAGAAGCGCGCAAACCGTTTTCATGATTACCTTTAGTTCGACTTCTGGGAGCCGAATGGCTGTATCACGGGGAACTCGTTAGGCCGCAGGTCGATCGTGCGGTCGGGCGCGCGATGGAGTCAATTCCTGTTATCGCCATCGCGGGCCAAGCTTCCTATTCACCTTGGGCGGGACAATAGGGCGGAACGCCGGTAACATTCTCGCTGCGTGGAGAACCTGATTGTGCAACCGACCGATGAAGATTTCATGCGGGAGGCGTTGCGGCTTGCCCGAAAAGCTTTCGAGAAAGAAGAAGTGCCGGTCGGAGCTGTGGTCGTACGCGCCGGCAGAATCATCGCGCGTGCGTATAACCAGGTCGAAATGCTGAAGGACGCGACCGCGCACGCCGAGATGCTTGCGATCACACAGGCAGAAGCCGCATTCGGCGACTGGCGCCTGAACGAGTGCGACCTTTACGTCACGAAGGAGCCCTGTCCGATGTGTGCCGGTGCTCTGGTTCACGTCCGGATGCGCCGGGTTATTTTCGGGTGCCCTGATCCGCGCGGTGGAGCGGCTGGCGGCATTGTCAATTTGCTGCAAATGCCCGGCCTGAATCATCAATGCGAAATCGTCAGCGGTGTGCTGCCCAGCGAAGGCGCGCAATTGCTGCAGGCCTTTTTCCAGGCTCGCCGTGAGGGCCTGACACAATCGTAGTTCGTGCTCGCCGGGCGACCGAAGTCGTGATTAAATTTGGACGTCGCTATGATCACGAAAAGATTCGCTTTGTTCATCCTGGCGCTCGTTGTCCTCGCTATTCCAGCCTTCGCGTTCGATAACGACCCGCTGTTCCATTCCGAAAATCCGCTGGGAGCGCGGGACGAATGGGGCCGGCTTCACCAAATGCCAAAGGTGGACGAGACCGACTATTTTCCTCGGTCCGGATCGCGTCTCTACTACTACTTCAAATCGCGGCACGAATTGCTCCGGGATCCCGCTTACGTAACGGCCCTCCAGACTGTGCTCCGGGCGCGCGGCTATTACTGCGGTCCGGTAGACGGATTCATGTCGGACGCGGTGTCCGAAGGAATCGCACGAGCGCAACGGAATTACGTTCAACGCGTCGACGGCCATCTGACGGTTCCAATTCGCCGCGCCCTGAATCTGCCGTAATCGGCCGCAGCATTTCTCGTTGATGGCGCCGCCCTGGCCTAAGGCAGCGGCTCGCGCCGCGACGGCACGCCGAACGGTCCTCCAATCGAAATTCGAAAATCGAGAATCGAAAATTCTCATTTGGCAGCCTCGCTAGGATTCGAACCTAGACAAAGAGATCCAGAATCTCTGGTGCTACCATTACACTACGAGGCTTTGTCCCGGCTCCGCAGCGGCGGAGCGGTGCTTACTATCGGGCAGGGACGGCTCCGCTCAACCAGATTTCCGTCCCCTCGCGGGCTGCTTCCACCTCGAGCTTTCGGCCGCTTTCGAGCACCAGGAGACGGGCGCGCTCGAGCATCTCGTCGATCTGGTGGTCGTCATGGGATGGATCATGGTGAAATAAAAACAGCTTCTTGGCCCGCGCCTCGAGCGCGAGCGAGACCACCCGGCTGAGAGCGCCGTGGCCCCAGCCGATGTGCTCCTGATATTTTTCGTCGGTGTATTGGGTGTCGAGAATCAGCACATCGGCGTCTTTCAGAAACTCAACCAGTTTCGAGCGCTGGACGACGGCCTGGGCGCGCGCTCGCTCGGCATGAATGCCGTCGCGTTCAGCCAATTTCAATTTGAGCGGTTCGAACGGCTCGTTATCGGGCAGGAAAGCGATCGAGCCTTCCCTGGTGAAGAGCCGATAACCCGCGCACACACCGGGATGATTCAGGAACCTTGATTTCACCCGGGTCTCGCCGATCGAGAAATTCATTTTTTTCAATTCGCGCACCTTGATCGTGCCGGGCAGATTCTTCCAGCTGACCGGGAAGAACGGCAGTTCCATTTGCGCCGCCAGGATGGTGGCGAGCCCGTCGCGCGCGCCCTGGTAGCCGAGAACGCGGATGGTGTTTTTTGCCTGGTAGGCGGGAAGAAAAAACGGGAGGCCCTGGATGTGGTCCCAGTGGGTGTGGGTAAGGAGAAGCGTCATATCAATCGGGGCGCTTCCAAACTCCTTATTCAGGGCGATGCCCAATTCACGGATGCCGGACCCGGCATCGAGCACAATGATGTCACCGTTTGTTCGCACTTCAACGCAGGTGGTATTGCCTCCGTATCCGATCGTGGCCGGTCCAGGGACCGGAATGGAGCCGCGGACGCCCCAAAATTTTATCCGGGTCGAAGGGGGATGAAATTTCAGCCGCTGCGATTCCCGTCCGGTTAACTTGCCCGCTTTGCGCCGGGGTCGCTTAAGGGCGCGGCTCAACGTTTCCCATTTCAGCGGCTTTAGAAAATAATCGTCACCGCCCGCCTCGAGGACCGCCTCGCGATCGATATTGTAACGGCGCCCAGCCATGATGATGATCCGCGTGAGATCGAGTTTTTCGCGTATCGCGCGGGCGACCTGCAGCCCGCTCATTTTTGGTAGGAGCAGGTCGCACACGACTGCGTCAGGTCGTTTGGCGAACGCAAGTTCGATCCCGGCTTTGCCCTCCAACGCCTCGATGACGTCCCAGCCGTGACGCACGAAAAGACGCGCGACGCGTCTCCGACTTTCCACGTCGTCCTCGATGAGCAGCACGGTGGGCACCTTGCGCGGGATTTTGTCAGTCCCGTTGCCGGAAACAAGCGTTTTCCGGCGAACGACTTGCGCGTTGCCTAAAGCAGGCTGGACCCGAACGCGCCGGGCTTGCCGCGCTTCCAGCGCAAGTCCGGATGAAGATTAATTTCCTCTGGCGGAACCTCGAACCCGACTGACCGCAACAGGTAGGAGACGCCTTCGCGGCTTTCCATCGTTTCTTTCAGGCTTCTGGCGAAGAGCTCGATGTATTCCTTGTAGGAATCGAGCGCGAGTTTGCCTTCGGCGAAATGCTCAGCCAGCGATTCGTCGTGATAGTCGATCAACTCGATGAGCGACCGGCGAAGCTTGAGCCGCATTTCCGGGTCGACGACGACCTTGAACGGCGACACCCCGGGATCGGGCTTCGCGATCTCCTTTTTCAAGGTGGTCTGGTCGGCGGAAACGAGCTGATAATCGCGAGGTTCGTCCATGTTCAGAGTAGGAAACGGAAGGCCTTTCCGTATCGGTACTTGTGAATTGACCGGGCAACTCTGTCAAACCAGAATCGGCGCCATGAAAACATCCATACTAACGTTGGTAGCGGTTTTGGGATTGGCGACGGTCGGATTTGGCGCCGGCGCGGAGGCAGAACTGAAAGCAGTCTCGCAGCAATGGGTCGATGCTTACATAAAGAGCGACCCGACCTTGTTGAAAACCCTCGAGGCAGAGGACTATTCAATCATCGAGCCGGACGGCACTGTCATAAACAAGGCGCAGGACATTAAGTCGGTCACGGACAAGACGTTTGTCTTGAAGAGCGCGACGTTAAACGAGTTTAAATGCCGGATGCTGGGCGACAACGCGGCGATCGTTACTATGACAATGAAAGTAACCGGCACCGATAACGGCGAGGACATTGCTGGCGATTACCGCGGCATGGATATCTACGAAAAGAAGGACGGCAAATGGATGGCCGTCGCATCGGAGCTCACGAAGATCCAAAGCGAGAAGAAGTAGGCGGATTTCGCTACAGGAAAGCGCGCTCTAAAAGAAAATCGGGATGATCAGGATCGCGACGATATTCACGACCTTGATCATCGGATTGATTGCCGGGCCGGCGGTATCCTTGTAAGGATCGCCGACGGTATCGCCGGTCACGGCTGCGGCGTGGGCGGCTGAACCTTTGCCGCCGAAGTTACCCTCTTCAATAAATTTCTTGGCGTTGTCCCAAGCGCCGCCGCTGGAGGTCATCGTGATGGCCACGAACAATCCGGTGACGATTGTTCCGACGAGCATTCCGCCGAGGACGACGGGTCCGAGCTGAGGAATTACGGCTACGAGGACGACGGCCAGCACCGGCAAGAGCGCGGGCACAATCATTTCGCGCAGCGCCGCTTTCGTAACGATGTCGACGCAGGTGCCGTAGTCCGGCTTGTCTTCGCCGCGGAGAATGCCCGGTTTCGCGGTCAATTGTCGGCGCACTTCACGCACGACAGCGCCCGCCGCTTTGCCAACTGCGTCCATGCTGAAGGCGGTGAAAATGAACGGGAGCAATCCGCCGATAAATAAGCCGATGACGACCTTCGGATCGGTCAGGGTGAAGACGAAATTGTAGGTTCGATGGCCGGCCGCGAAGTGCGCTTTCAATTCCTCGACATACGAGCCGAAGAGGACGAGCGCGGCGAGTCCTGCCGACGCGATCGCATAACCTTTTGTTACCGCCTTCATCGTGTTGCCGACCGCGTCGAGCTCGTCCGTCACGCCGCGCACTTCTTTCGGAAGGTTGCTCATGACGGCAATGCCGCCGGCGTTGTCGGTAATAGGCCCAAAAGCATCCAGTGAGATCACGATGCCTGCCATCGAGAGCATGCTCATGACGGCAATCGCGATGCCGTAAAGGCCTGCGAAATGATTGCTGAGCAGGATCGCTATGCCGATGAAACCAACCGGCAGCGCGGTCGCGTGCTGGCCGATGGCAAGACCGGCAATGATGTTTGTGGCATGGCCCGTTTCAGACGCGCGCGCGATTTTGCGGACGGGTCCGTGATTCATTGACGTGTAGTAATTCGTAATCACGACCACGACTGCGGTCATCAGGAGGCCGATGAGCGAGGCGTAATAAAGTTGAGTCGCGGAATGGCCGACGCCATTGATCGTGAAACCCTTTGGGAAAAGCGAATGCGTCGCCGGCCAGAAAAGGATCGCCGAGACAATGCCGCTGGCGACGACCGATCCCATCAACGTGGCCGTCGGCTTCATGCTGGTCAGGTTTACGAAGAGGATCCCAAGGAGCGCTCCAAGAACGGAGATGCCGCCGAGAACAAATGGATAAACGACCGCCGCCCGCGCGAGATCCGGGGTCGCCCCCCCCAGGGTGAGAGCGCCAATCAAAATCGCGCCGATCAGGCTCACGGCGTAGGTCTCGAACACGTCTGCCGCCATGCCGGCGCAGTCGCCGACGTTGTCACCGACGTTATCCGCGATGGTGGCCGGGTTCCGCGGATCATCTTCCTCCAGGCCGCTCTCGATCTTGCCAACGAGATCGGCACCGACGTCGGCGGCCTTGGTGTAAATGCCGCCACCAAGCCGGGCGAAAACGCTGATCAGGCTCGCGCCGAGGGCGACACCAACGAGGCTGGCCACTTCGCGCCCGGGGACCCAGGCGCGCGCTGCATAATAGAAAACGCCTACCGAAAGAAGTGCGAGACCTACGACCAACAAACCGGTCACGGCGCCGCCGTTGAACGCGACCCGCAGGGCCGCGCCGCGCGAGCTCATCGCCGCCTGGGTAACCCGTGAGTTTGCAAGGACGGCGATCCGCATTCCGACATAACCCGCCACGAGCGAACAGAACGCGCCCAGGAGAAAACCGACGGCGGTCGGGGCATCCTTGAAGATGAAGAGGAGAACGAAAATGACGACAGCGATGACGCTGATGGTAATGACCTGGCGGTTGAGGTAAGCCTTTGCTCCTTCCTGGACGGCCGAAGCGATCTCACGCATGCGGTCATTCCCAGGGGAAAGTCGAGTCACGAAACGAATCAGGAGGAATGCGGCGAACAATCCGACCGCGGCGCAAACCATGGAGATGGGGAGGCCGGATTTGAGCAGGTTTAAGGCAAGAAAAGTCATGACGGGTCGTGAAAGGGGGGGACTTTAGTTAGGTTTGCCTCTCTGGCAACGGCTAATTGCTCGATTGTAGAGGCACTTGCGCCAAGCGGCTAATGGAGAAGCCGGCGCTCGACGCGGCGAGCGGGTCTACAACTCGAAAACCGTCCGCAAACGCCGAAGGAAATTGGAGCGGTATTCCGTCTCCTTCTTTTCCTGCGCCGCCGGCACGTTCGCCTCCCGGACAATGCCTTCGCCCTCGAGTTTGCGTTTTGCCAGCAGCTCGCTCAGCGCATTCAAACAATCCGGTGAGGCCCGAAGAATCTCGGCCATGACCGGTTTGCCGATCTCGAGCACCTCGCAGTCGTTCTCGGCCCGCACGGTCGCGGTGCGGGGCTCGCCGGTGAGCAAGGCGAATTCACCGAAGCACTCGCCCTGGCGCATCGCTCCCACCCGCACGCTGGTGCCGTTTCTCGCGATCGATACTGCCGCCGTGCCGCGCAGCATCACGAACATGGAATCGCCGGGGTCGCCCTCGTGGATCATGCGCTCGCCCCGACCATAACGATGAATTTCTGAATTCTGGAGGACGGTTTCCAACTGCTCGTCGTTCATGCAGTCGAAGAGCGCTTCTGCTCGCAGGATCGCGCGGGCTTCGGACCGGCCGTCGCTGGTGCGCTTGGGTCCGCGCTGGAGATGGAGGGTGCGAATGGGGAAGGGGATGGTGATCTGCTGGCGCTTGAATTCGTACCAGATGTTGGTCCGGATCGCGTCGCAGACATCGTTGTAAAAGCGATGGTTTCCCATCGAGAACTTGATTTCGTAGACCACGGCCGAATCGGCGAAATCCATAACGAAGACTTTGACGGGTGGGTCCGGAAGGACGCCCTCGGCCTGCGTCGCGGCACGATAAAGCGCGTCCTTGACCCGGTTCGGCGGGACTTCGTAATCGGCGCCGACCCGAAGCCGCATGGCGTGGATCTCCGTCGGGTAATGGAGATTGATAATGACATTGCGCGCGACCTGGTAGTTGGGGATGTCGATGTAAATTCCGTCATTGGTGCGCAAGCGGGTCGAACGCCAGTTGATCTCCATGACCTCTGCGTATTTGTCCGCGATATGGAGCCAATCCCCGACCTTGTACGGTTTGCTGATCTGGAGCGCGATTCCGGCGATAATCCCACCGAACAAATCCTGGGTGGCAAAACCCAGAACGATTGCCGCGATACCGGAGCCGGCCAGCAAACCGCGCAATTCGCTCTGGGCGTGATAGCCGACACTGAGGACGACGAGGAGCGCGACGAGATAAATAAAGAGCGCGACGACTTGCCGAAGGAAATGCGGGATTGTCGCGCGTCGCTTTTTCTCCCAATACAAATCCCAGAGGTAGCGATCGAGCAGCGCGACGAGAAAGGCAGTGCTGAGAAGAAAGAGAGCGGCGCCGACATGGTTGCGCCAATCGGCCTGAACACCGTAAAACCAGAGCGCTGCGTAAAACGCCAGAGTGAGACAGAAGAGCTGGAAGAGGACCCCGAGAGGCACTCCAGCGCGGCGCTTGAGAAGCCGGCCGATAGCGAGACTGACGAAATAGGTCGCGATGAAAATCACGACGGTCTCAACCGCGCGTTCTGTCCGAAAGAAGTGCGTCATCAGTGGCCGGAGAATAGCAGGGCGCTCAGGCCTACGACAAGTGTAGCGGTAAGAACGCGGCTACAAGCGCGGTGCGATGATGAGCCAGGCCCAACCGGCCAGGAAACAAAGACCGCCAACCGGCGTGATCGCGCCGAGCGCGCGAACATTCGATAACGCCATCGCGTAGAGACTGCCACTGAAAAGGACGATCCCGGCCGCGAGCAGCAAATAGGCGGCGCGATTGCTCGTCCCATACAAGGCCAGCGCGACCAGCGCTACCGCGTGGAGAAAATGGTAGAGCACCGCCTTATTCCATGCGTCGAGCATTCCTTTCGCCTCGAGCGACGCCTTCAAGGCATGGGCGCCAAATGCGCCTAACGCTACCGCAACAAAACAAAAGGCCGCTGCGATCCGGAAGAGCGCGACCCGGCTCATTTTCCTCCGAAGAATTTTCGGAACGACTGAAACAGCCGATTGGGCACGGTCGCGGCTTTCTGTTCGAGGCTCTGCATTTTTTGCGCGAACTGCGTCTGGGTCCCGCCGTGAACTTCGCAGGCGACCGCAGGAACCCGGCTGTCGGGCAGGGTGATTTCGTAGGCGGTGCCGGCCTCGTTGCAACCGGTGGTGGCAAGATGGTTCGAAATCGAGCAAACCGTCGCACGAACGAGCGGCATCGTGGGCTCGAGCGGGCGTACCGGATAACGTTGCGCCGCCTTCGTCATGACCTGGGTCCAGACCGGCAATGCCAGCGCAGCACCATATCCATGGGCCATAATCGTCTGCGGCTGATCGAACCCGACCCAGACGCCGCAGGTGATTGCGCTCGTATAGCCAATGAACCACGCGTCCTTGTAGTCATTCGTTGTCCCGGTCTTGCCGGCTGCCGGCAGTTTAAAACCTAACGACTTCGCGCTCGCCGCCGTTCCACTGACCAGGACCTGCTCCATCAATTCCGACGTCATCCAGGATGCGCCTGGGTCCATGACCGGGACGGTCACATGCGCTGCCCGATAAATCGGATTGTGGTCGGCGTCGTCGATCCGCTCAATGATGTATGCCTGTTTTCGAACCCCGGCGTTTGGGAAAGCGCTGTAGGCCGCGGTGAGGTCTTTCAGGTTTGTCTCGAAGGAACCGATGTAGATCGCCGGGCCCCGCGGAATGTTTTCTCCGAGCCCCAGGGTGGTCGCAATTTTCTGAACATCATTGAGACCGGCAATTTCACCGACGCGCACGCTCATCGTGTTGCGCGAATGAATGAGACCGTAGGAAACCGGCTGGATGCCATTGAATGTCCCGTCGGAATTGCCGGGCGCCCAGTTGCCGGCTCCCTGGATTTCGCCGGGTTCGATTGGGCCGTCGCTAACCGAGGCACCAGGAAGCAAGCCGTGCATGAACGCCGTCGTATAAACGAAAGGTTTGAACGAGGAGCCGATCTGCCGATTTGCCGGCGGGAGGGCGCGGTTGAACTTGCTCTGCGCGTAATCGCGCCCGCCGACCAGGGCGCGAATGCCGCCGCTCGCATTATCGATCGCGACGAGCGCGCCTTGCAGGTACGGCATCGAGGAATCCTCGCCTTCGGCCGGCGGATGGTAATTGGCCTTCACCGGATGCTTGAAACCGGATTGGTGCTCGATCTTAGTCAGCTGCGACTCCAGCGCCTGCGTCGCAGCGTTCTGCACGGTCGGGTCGAGCGTGGTGTAAATAAACAGTCCGCCATTATCGATCTGGTCCGGAGTCAGCAGAAGATTCAAGTCCCGCTGGACCGCGTCCATCGCGTAGTTCTCCTGGATGAGAGGCATGCGCTTCGGATGCGACGCGACCTTCGTCGCTTTCGCTTCTTCAGCCTGGCCGCGGCTGATCTTTTTCAATTCGACGAGGCGGTCGAGGACGGTGTCCCGTTGGGTCGCCGCGCCTTCAGGATTGCGTAACGGCGAAAAGCGGTTCGGGCTTCGGATTAAGCCCGCCAGGATCGCGGATTCTGACAAGTTGAGTTTGGCCGCGTCTTTCCCGAAATAGGCGAGCGACGCGGTCTGGACCCCGTAACAGCCGGCACCGAAATAAATCCGGTTCACATAGAGCTCGAGGATTTGTTGCTTGGTGAAATCCCGTTCAATCCGGAGCGCGACCATCGCTTCGAGGATTTTCCGGCTCAGCGTGCGTCCACCGAGCGGGAGACTGTTCCGAGCGAGCTGCTGGGTAATGCTGCTTGCGCCTTCCTTGGCGGAACGGCTCATGACGTCGCGCACCAGGGCGCGCGCAATGCCGCGCCAATCGATCCCGCCGTGTTCAAAAAAGCGCGTATCCTCGCGCGCCAGCAACGCATCGATGAAGAACGGCGATACTTCGTTCAGCGCGACTTTTACCCGGTTGGCACCGGCCAGCCGGCTGTAGATTTTCCCGTCGACGTCGAAGACCGTGTTTCGCTCCGGCATGTCGTCGACCTTCTTCAGGTCATAGGTTTGCGCCCAGACGGCGTAGAAAAAAACAATGCCGAAAAACGCGACAATCGGCAGCCCGAGAAGCGCGAGCTTCCACGGGATGCGGATCCTGGTGCGGCCCTTCTTCGCGGACCGCGTGCGGGCAAGCAACTTCATCGTTAAAAAGTTACAACGTTAAATGGTTAAATCGGTTTGACCGTTCCACCAGTTTAACGTTGTAACCTTTTTAACAATTTAACCGCGACTACAGCCGCATCTGGACCGCGGTATCGTGTTGCTCGTGTGCGCAAGGCGCGTTCGTCGGCACCCCGGCCTCGGCTCCGCTGGCCTGAACG
>JBJMXC010000081.1:0-22257 GCA_045809825.1 Chthoniobacterales bacterium
AATGGTTATCCACTATCACTGCGAGGGTAAACCGATTGGCGAAACGATCTTCCCATTCAGGCTTACGCGGACTGGTTTCGAGCGATGGCGGAGCGGTCGCTCAAACTGCGGCATCGCCGCCTGGGTGACGCGCCGAATTGGCGCTCCAGCGGAGAGCGAGTGAAGCTACTAATCAAAGTCCTTTGGCCATTGCTAGCCCCCGGGCACGGTGTGATCCCCTTCCTTTCGATCTTTCTCCCACACATGAAAGGTGTAGGTGAAGACGATATAGCCCTTCAGACGCTCAGGATGGTAGTTCGAGAAGTAAAGGGCGGGGTTCACCTGAAAATCCGGGGTGATGTTCCAGGTAAAGCCTATCGTGGAGGAATTTTCTCGACCGCTTTGAAAATCCACCTGTGCGCGCCACTCTTTGTTGAAGTCGTAAGCGTAACCAAGGATCGCTTCGTTCTTTGAGCCGGCGTGAATCGCCCCCGCAATAAACTTGTGATGCTCGGTGTAGTAACCCACTTCTAAGTACGGTTGCGGGTCCACTCCTGATCGAGGCGACCAATTGTTGAAGCCGATCGAGAGCAAGACTGGTTCTGTCCTCAGGATTCCGATCTCGACACCGAAAATTTGCTCATTCGGCTTGAATCCCTGAAATGCCGCTATCTCTGCCCATGACGTAACTCCGAGCTCAGCCTGGAATTGGTACGGATTGGCGATCCGCGCGTCCTGGGCTTGCAAACTGAGCGATAGATCTCCTTCCGGTTGGAGATCGGGCGTCACGATCTGGCTCAGACCCTTGGTGGTCGCAAGAGCGCAAGGTCTATCCTCGAGAAGGAGAAACACTCCAATCATCAGCAGCGCCGATTTCATCTGTCGAACATTTCACGATGAGCTGCGGGAGAAAGCCAGCAAAACATGATGCGATAAACGCGCCAGTAAGCCGCGTCGAAGGGCAGGTTAGTTCTTTACAATATTCTCATAGAGGAATATAGATCAGGCATGAAGTTATCTGATCTCCGCTCCGCCCTGGAGGCACATCCTGCGACTTTCCCACGGTTCATCCTGCCGGACGGCGACTTCATCCCGTCCCACGCCCACGTCACAGAGGTCGGGCACGTCGTGAAGCACTTCATCGATTGCGGCGGTGTGGCCGGGAAGAGCGAGGCCGCGCTGCTCCAAACCCACGTCGGGAACGACGCTGATCACCGGTTAAATTCAGGTCGATTTGCGAAAATTCTGCAACTAGGGGAGAGGGTCCTTCCTCACGACCAGCTGGAAGTCGAAATCGAATACGATTGCTGTGTGGTGGCACAGTATCCGATCGCTGAGGTTAGGCTGGCCGGTCCACACCTCGACGTTCTGCTTGGGAAACGCCGGACTCAGTGCCTTGCCCAGGAACGCGAGAAGGCGGCCGGGATTCCAGTGGTTTCGTGCTGCGCTCCAGCGGCAACGACCTGCTGCTAACTCCGATGGACCTCGTCCAAATCTACCAGTGTTTCTGCGACCGGACCCGGCTACGTATCCTGCATTTGCTGACCAAGTCGCCGCTCTGCGTCTGCCATTTCCAGGAGGTCCTGGCCGAACCGCAGGTGAAGATTTCCAAACACCTCGCTTACCTCCGCATCCGCGGGATGGTGAACGTCGAGCGCGATGGGAATTGGATGATTTATTCGCTCCCAAAAAAAGCGGCGGCGGAACTGAAGGCGAATCTCAAGTGCCTTCAGGATTGCGCTCAATCAGACAATGCATTTGCTCGCGACCTAAAGAACCTGGCTCGGCTCAAGAAGAAGTGCTGTGAGCCGGCGCGGGTCTTCCACAAAGCGGCGCCTTAATAAGCAACAATATGAGCAGACAAAAAACATTGTTCATTTGTGTGCACAACAGCGCCCGCAGCCAGATGGCGGAAGCGTGGCTGAATCATATTTGTGGCGATTATTTTGAGGGTCGTAGTGCCGGTCTCGAGCCGGGGACAATGAACCCGATCGTGGTCGAGGTGATGAAGGAAGCGGGGATTGATCTGTCGGAAAAGAAAACGCAGGCCGTATTCGATGTCTGGAAGTCGGGGCAGATGTTTCAGTATGCCATCACGGTCTGCAGTGAAGGAGAGTCCGACACCGGCTGGGACGGAGTTGCAATCCCTTATCCTCGAGTTTCTGCTCACGGCGTTGTTAATGTTCGCGATTCTCAGTGTCTCCACCGGAGCACGCGAGAAAGGGATCACCGCCGGTATCGTGGTCGGATCGGTTATCGCGCTTGAAGCAATGTTGGCTGGGCCGATCAGTGGCGCCTCCATGAATCCGGCGCGTTCGCTGGGCCCGGCGCTCGTCTCGGGACACCTCGCGAGTCTTTGGATTTATCTTACTGGACCAATTTTGGGAGCGGCGCTGGGCGTTGTTGGTTGCCGATGTGTGCGCGAAACGGGTTGTTGCTCGACGACTCCCCCCAGCTAGTGATGTCCGCCGAAGCTGAATGCTTTAAAGCCGAACCATACGGCTGCGAATCCGCAAATGAGACTTAACCCGGCATACGCTACCGCGATTGCGATTTCGCCGCGCCGAAGGAGAAAAACTCCTTCGTAGCCGAAGGCCGAGAAGGTGGTGAAACCGCCGAGCAACCCGGTGAAGAGGAAGAGCCGGGCATCAGGAGAAAAGTAATCACGATGCTCGACCAGGGCGGCGAGGGCACCGATGACGAAGCAACCCGCCACGTTGACGACGAAAGTGCTCAGCGGGAAACGCCAGGAGCCGGAGTGATGGAGAATGATTCCGCCGATCTTGTAACGCGTTAGTGAGCCAACCAGTCCTCCAAGTCCAACGATAAGGGCCTGTTTCATCTTTTCTTTGCTAACCCGCCTAACCGTTCAAGTGCGATATTTTTCGAAGAACGCGGCTCGAGATCGAGCTGGCCGAGGCCGGGCCGCGCTCGGCTCGATCAAGCCGGTTGAGAAATTGCCGCGCGAGCGGCTGAGCGAGATCCGCGACCTCATGATCCATCCGGTCAATGCGAGGGTCGAAACGAATGCCAGAGTAGTAGTTTTCATCCAGTGTAGTTTGAGTCCTTACCCAATCCGTTAGGTTCGCGGTGAGGCCAAGTTACAATCAGGTGACGGCGCTAACGCCGGGAGAAGTTTGAACCTCGCTGATGATTATCCGCGACAATTCTTCGGAGTTAGCAGCCAGTCGAGCCGGCCCTGCATGTTGTCCGGATCGATCGTCAATCGCGCGACCCCGGATTTGCGAAGCTTGATTTCGCCTCCGGTGAGCGCTTCAATGACCGCGCTAAAGTTTGGTTCGTGGCCGACGAGCATGACGCTCCCAGTGGCGCCAGCAAGAAGGTCCTTCAGCTTTCGAACCGTGAAATCCTTGGTCAATTTCCGGGTCGATTCCACCGGCGCCTTAAGATGCTCGGCGGCAATGTCCGCCGTTTGCGATGCGCGCGGTAACGGGCTCGTCAGAATTTTGCCGGGCCTTACCTTGAGACGGGCGAGGTAACGGGCTACTTCGCGGGTTTCTTTGCGGCCCTTCTTCGTGAGCGGCCGTTCATCATCCGGCTTTGTCCAATTCGGCCAGTCTGCGAGGCCGTGGCGGAGAAAAATCAGGTCGAGCTTTGCCATGGTTTAGGCTCAAATAATATCCCACATCGGTTTCCCGTCGGTTGCGTTCTGCCAAAGGCGCGCCCCACCGGTATAGGCATTGCGATTGTGGCCGAGGGCGATTCCAGCCGGCCATTTCTCGACCAGCTTGGCGTTGCCACCGCCCAGGACGACGTAATCGGCGATGAACGATTTCTTCAATTCGGTCACAACACGGCGTACCTCAGCTTGCCAGCGCTTCTGTCCGATCGCCTTCAGACCTTCATCGCCGAGCCAATCTTCCACGCTGAAATCGTCGAGGTAAGGCAGCTCGCCGAGTTCAAGCGATAACACCGTCCGGTTCCAAAGCAGGGCCGAGCCGAGCCCGGTGCCGAGCCCCAGGAAGAGCATCCGGCCGCCACGATAACTTCCGAGCGCCTGCATCGCCGCGTCATTCATCAACCGCACCGGTTTGCCGAAGGCTTTGCGAAAATCGAACCTGACCCATCCTTTGCCGAGATTTTTCGGGTCCTGCAAAATTCTGCCTTTGCCGATCGGAGCCGGAAAGCCGATCGCGATCACGTCAAAGTTCCAGTCGCCAACCAGCTTCTTCGTTTCGGTGACGAGCTGGCGCGGCCGGAGGGTATTTCCCGATTCGAATTTCCGTCGCTTCCCATTTCGTGAAATCATCAGTTTCACGTGGGAGCCGCCAACATCGATAACGAGGACTCGTCTCTTCTTCATCGCGCGTCTGGCTCGGCCTCAGTGATCGGGACCAACCGGATGGCGGGCTCCGTTTTTTTTGCTTTAGATTGTCTTTTGGTTTGTTCCCGGGAGCGCTGGCGGAAATGCCATTGGGCCTGGGCCCGCGGCTCGTTCCCTTCCGGTTTCAGGCGGCGATAACTGCCGTCCGGTTGAAGTTCGCGCGCTTTCACGCGGTCATTCAGAAAATTGGGCAGGACTTCGTTTAGGATGCGATCGCGCAGGGCCGGGGCCCTCATTGGGAACGCGATTTCAACTCGGCGCAGGAAATTTCGCGGCATCCAGTCGGCGCTGGACAAAAACACCTCGGGCGCGCCGCCGTTTTCGAAACAGAATACGCGGCTGTGCTCGAGGAATCGGCCGACGATGCTGATAACGCGAATGTATTCGCTCATCTTCGGAATTTTGGGTCGGAGACAACAAATCCCGCGGACAATCAGATCAATCGTTACCTCGGCGCACGAAGCTTCGTAAAGCTTTCCGATGATTTCGCGGTCCACGAGGGAATTGAGCTTGGCTGTTATCCGGGCGGGTTTCCCGGCGCGTGCGTGGGCGATTTCGCGATCGATCAGCGCAATTAATCGCGGTTTCAAATCGAACGGCGCTAGCATTAGATTTTTCAATCCCGGATATTCAGCGAGCCCGGTGAGAGTATTAAAGACGATGGCGACTTCCTCCGTCAGTTCCGGGTCGCTCGTCAGAAAACTGAAATCCGTATAAGTACGGGCGGTTCGCGGATGATAATTGCCGGTCCCGAGATGGACGTAATTGCGGAGCCGATCAGTGTCGCGGCGGACAACGAGGAGAGCCTTGCAGTGGGTTTTTAATCCGACCACGCCATAGATGACGTGGGCGCCCGCCTCCTCCAGGCTGCGCGCCCACTGAATGTTGACCGCTTCGTCGAAGCGGGCCCGGAGCTCGACAATGGCTGTGACCTGTTTGCCGGCGTTCGCGGCCTCGACCAGCGCCTCCACGATCGGCGAGTAACCGCTCGTGCGATACAGCGTCATTTTGATCGCGAGCACCTGAGGATCGCGGGCCGCTCTCTCGATAAACTCGACGATCGGATCAAAACTCTCGTAAGGATGGTGGAGGAGGACATCCTGTTGTCGCAGCACTTCGAAAACGTTTGCTTCTTTCGGCAATGCAGGGTCGCGGGCCGGCTGGAATGGGCGGTCTTTCAAGTTCGCGAAGGCATCGTTTGCGACCAGGGGCGCCAGATGCGTCATGGTGAGCGGCCCATTGAGCTTGTAGACGTCCTCGTTTGAAAGGTCGAAAAATTCGAGGAGCAACTCGCGGAAATCGCGGGGACAATCCGCTTCCACCTCCAGGCGAACGGCGTTGCCTCGGCTCGATCGCCGCAGTTCCTGCTCGATGGTGCGGAGGAGGTTTTCCGCTTCTTCCTCTTCGATGTAGAGATCGCTGTTCCGAGTGACTCGAAAGGAGTGGACCCCGTCGAGAATCAGCCCGGGAAATAGTTGGGCGATGTGGTGCTTGATGAGGGACGCGAGGTAGATGTAGGTCCACGGCTCGTCTTTCGCGCGGGGAAGGGGGGTTAACCGCGGGACGACGCGGGGCACCTGGACGATTGCGTGGAGCGGATCGCCGCCCGGGCGCGCTTTCGCGCGAACAAAAAGGTTGTGGCTCTTGTTGAGCAGTTGGGGAAACGGATGGCTGGCATCTACCGCCAGCGGCGTGAGCATCGGAAACACTTCCTCGTGGAAATATTTTTCCGCCCATGCGGCCCGTTTGGCGTTGAGCTGCGCAATTTCCTGGATCCGGATCCCGTTTTTCGCCAGGGCCGGAGCGAGTTCCGTATTCCAGAGTGCGTACTGCTTTGCCACCAGCTCACGAACCACTCGCTCGATGTGTTCGAAGGTTTCGGTCGGGCTCATTCCATCCGGGCCGACCTCGCTCGTCTCACTCGCGATTTGTTGTTTGATGCCGGCGACCCGGATCTCGAAAAACTCGTCGAGGTTGGAGCTGAAAATGGTCAGGAATTTCACCCGCTCGATCAGGGGCTGAGTCGGGTCCTCTGCTTCCTCAAGGACGCGGCGGTTGAACTCGAGCCAGCTCAGCTCGCGGTTAATGAAATTGCGCGGATCAGAGAACTGGATCGGATCGCAGTTCGGATCAAACGGAGCAACGCCAATCGGAGAGGTATCTTCACTCTTCTGTGACGTTGCTGGTTCCATGAACTGACGGCTTCCCTGGAGAGGAAGACTACACTAAGAGTTTAACTCGCGGCCGCGAAATGTTTGAGCTCGGCCCCCGGGGAGGGATTCCAGGCGAGCCAGGCTGAGTACATCTTCCACCAGCGCATTCAAGCGGTCCGAATTGGCGTTCCATGATTTCGAGGATGGAAAAAGCAAGCCACCCCATCAGCGGTCAGCTTTCCCGGATGCGATAACCAAAGCCGCGAACGGTCTCAATCGCCCCCGCCCCCTTGCCGAGTTTCTTCCGAAGCCGGCGCACGTGAGTATCGACGGTCCGGGTGTCGATGACGCTTTCATAACCCCAGACTTCGTTAAGAAGGCGGTCGCGATGCTGGACCCTGCCCTGGCGGCGCATCAACATGCTGAGGAGCTTGAACTCGACGCTGGTCAGGCGGACGGGCCGGCCACCGACCGCTACCTGGTGCCGGGCCGGATCAACCGTGATCGCGCCGATCTTGAGGGTTTTGTCTTCGACGCTTTCGCCCTTGCCGCGGCGGAGGATGGCGTTCACCCGAAGGACCAGGTCGCGCGGGCTGAATGGCTTGGTCACGTAATCGTCGGCCCCGAACTCCACACCTACGATGCGATCGATCTCTTCCGCTTTTGCGGTGAGCATCAGCACTGGAATTCCGCTGGTGCTGATATCGGTTTTCAAAACCTTGCAGATTTCCAGCCCGGGCATTTTCGGAAGCATCAAATCGAGAACGATGAGCGCCGGCGATTCATCCCGTGCCATCCGAAGTCCGGCCGCCCCATCTGTCGCCGTGCTCACGGTAAAGCCGGCCTTGCGCAAATGTAGCGTAACCAGGTCAACGACGTCCTGTTCATCCTCGATGATCAGAATTTTCGGGCTCGACATGGTGGCGCAGGATTGGGGACGTCGAGCTTTGCAGAGCAACCGGGTCGTTGTCAAAGAACGTCACACGATTGTGACATAATCGACTCAACCTGCGCGGCTTTACTCGACGGTGACGCTCTTGGCGAGATTGCGCGGCTTGTCGACATCGCGGCCGAGCTCGACCGCGAGATGATACGCCAGGAGCTGCAGCGGAATGACGGACAGAATTGGACTGACGAAATCCGGCACCTTGGGGACAATGACGATGTCGTCGGCGATCCCTTTGAGTTGTTTGGCGCAATTGCCGGAGCTGATGGCAATGACCGGGCCTTTCCGCGCGCGGACTTGCTCGATGTTGTTCATGTTTTTCGAGAACACGGCGTCGTCGGGCGCTATGAAAACCGAGGGAAGATCCGGACGGATAAGAGCAATGATGCCATGCTTCAACTCGGCGCTGGGGTGACCTTCGGCAAAAAGATAAGTGACTTCCTTCAGCTTTAGGGCCGCTTCCACCGCGACGGGGTAATTGAACTGCCGGCCGAAAAAAAGAAACCCGTTAGCCGAGGCGTATTTCTTCGCGATCGCTTTCATTTGATCGCTCAGCTTCAGGACTTCCGTGATCTGGTCGGGTAACTCTTCGAGCGCTTCAATGATTCGCGTCCCTTCCGAGGTAGAGAGATGACGCATCCGGCCGAGAAGCAGACCGATTGCAGTCAGGATCGTGACCTGCGAGGTGAAGGATTTTGTAGCGGCGACGCCGATTTCGGGACCGGCATGCATATAGACCCCGCCGTCGCTTTCGCGCGCAATGCTGCTGGCGACGTTGTTGCAAATGCCAAGGGTCCGATACCCTTTTCGCCGGCTCTCGCGCATCGCCCCGAGGGTGTCGGCGGTTTCGCCGCTCTGGCTGATCGCGAACACGAGCGTGTCCCGAATCATCGGCGTATTGCGATGGCGAAATTCGCTTGCGAATTCTACTTCGGTCGGAATCTGCGCCAATTGCTCGATCAAATATTCGCCGATCATTCCGGCATGCAACGCCGTCCCGCACCCAGTTAACACCACTCGGCCGACGTCGCGTAATTGGGCCGGCGTCATATTGAGCCCGCCGAGTTTCGCCGTGCATTCCTCGTGGGACAGCCGGCCGCGCATGGCGTCGCGGACTGAACCCGGTTGCTCAAAGATTTCCTTGAGCATGTAATGCGGGTAGTCGCCCTTCTCGACGTCCGCGTCAGTGAACTCGACTTTGCTGACCTCATAATTGCCGCCTTCGCCAGCGACGGAACTAATCTCAAATTTGTCGCGCTCCACGGCGACGACATCGAAGTCATTCAGATAAACGGCGTCGCGAGTGTAGGCGACGATCGCGCTGACATCGCTGGCCAGAAAGTTTTCATCCTTGCCAACCCCAAGCACCAGCGGGCTGCCGCGTCGCGCTCCTATGATGAAATCCGGAATGTCCTGATGGACCAGGGCAATGCCGTAAGTGCCGATGACCTGGCGCAGCGCGGTCCGCACCGCTTCGACCAATTTGCCTTTCTTGTTCGGAAGCGCTGCCTTTTTGCCATTTGATCCTGGTTCCCCCGCCATAGAAGCGTCGTAAATTCGGCCGATCAAATGAGCGAGGACCTCAGTATCCGTATCCGAGGCAAACTTTCCGTCGCCGTCGCGAATGAGCTGATCTTTGAGCGCCTGGTAATTTTCGATGACTCCGTTGTGGACCAACGCGAGGCGGCCGCTCGCATCGAAATGCGGATGGGCATTCTGGTCCGTCGGTTTGCCATGGGTGGCCCAGCGGGTGTGGCTGATTCCGTAGGTGCCGGTAGGCGGACGTTCCGCCATCAATTTGCCTAGCTCGGCAATTCGGCCCGCGCATTTGCGGGTCTCCACCTTCGCGCCGTCGACAATCGCTACGCCGGCCGAGTCGTAACCGCGGTATTCCAAGCGTCGGAGCCCATCGAGCAGGATGGGCGCAGCCTCAGAACGTCCGACGTAACCGACGATGCCACACATAAGAAGATCGTGACATCAAGCCGAGGTGGACGCAACCGCCTCGCCTTTGGTTACGCTTGGCACGGGCGCGTCCACATCGTTTATTAAAAGCCATGGAAACCAGGAGCACGGCGTCGCGCGAATTCGGAACGATGCCGGCCTACAGTCCCGCGTTACCCCCGGGCACCACTGAACGCACGCTCGCCGTCATTATGGGGGGCGGGGCGGGGACTCGTTTGTTTCCGTTAACCAAGGACCGCGCGAAACCGGCGGTCCCGCTGGGAGGGAAATATCGCCTCGTCGATATCCCGATCAGCAACTGTTTGAACTCGGGCCTGCGGTCGATTTACGTCCTGACCCAGTTCAACAGCATGTCGCTTCATCGCCATATCCAGGCGAGTTACAAGTTCGACAATTTCTCCCGTAGTTTCGTAGACATTCTCGCGGCCCAACAGACGCCGGAAGGTTCGCAGTGGTACCAGGGTACAGCCGATGCCGTTCGCCAAAACATGCGCTACTTCCTCGAGCGCCCCTTCGACTATTATGTCATCCTCAGCGGCGACCAGCTGTACCGGATGGATTTCCGGGCCTTGCTCCACCAGCACATCCGCTCCGGCGCCGACATCACCCTGGCCATCAAGCCAGTTGCGCGCAGCCTTGTCTCCGGTTTCGGCATCATGCAAAGCGATGCCCATCGCCGGGTGACGAAGTTCGTCGAGAAACCGAAGGATGAGGCGGTTCTCCACGATTTTCGGATGGGGCCCGAGCTTTTGGAATCGATTGGCTCGCCGGTCGATGCGGAACTGTATCAGGCGTCAATGGGCATTTACGTTTTCAATCGCGACGTCCTGGTGGATTGCCTCAACAACGACCTCGCCGATTTCGGCAAACACATCATCCCGCAGTCGATCGAGCAACGGCAGGTCAGCGGCTATATTTTCAACGGCTACTGGGAAGACATTGGGACCATCCGGGCTTTTTATGAGGCCAATCTCGACCTAACCGACTTGCTGCCGCAATACAGCTTCTTCGAGGCGGCGTCGCCGATTTACACCCACCCCCGGTTTCTCCCCGGCAGTAAAATTAACGGCGCGACTTTGCGGCAGGCGATCATCGCCGATGGATGCATTATTTCCGACGCGCACATCGAGCGTTCGGTGATTGGTGTCCGCAGTACGATCCAGAGCGGCGCGACGATTCGGAACAGTATCGTGATGGGGGCGGACTTTTACGAAATGGATGAGCCAGCTGAGGTTGGGCGGCGGGTCCCGCCGATCGGGATCGGGCGGAATTGCGTGATCGACCGCGCGATCATTGACAAGAATGCCCGGATCGCAGACGGCGTCGTCATCACGCCGGAGGGAAAACCGGCCGACATGGATGCGGGTAACTATTTTATTCGCGACGGCATCGTAGTGGTGCCGAAAAACGCGGTGATCCCGGCGGGGTTCTGGATCTAGCGATTACCTGCGCTGTTGATTGAGCGCCGCTGCTTCCCCTTCGCGCTCCCATTTTTGTTGCTCGTTCCACGGCAGCGCGGTCTCGGCGGCGCCGTTTGGATCGGCGATGAGCGGGGCTGGGTCTTGCGATGCGCAGGACGTCAGGACGAAGGTTAATCCGACGAAGGCCAGGGCCGCGATTTGAAGAAAAATCCGCTTACGAGTTGTTGCCAGCATACACCACAGTATCTCCCGGTTGCACCTGGACCCCTCGGGCCAGTGTGCTCGTGATGATATCGCCGATAGCGGTAGCTGGTTCAACTGACGAAATCCGAATCTTGCCTATGAAGGATCCGGCTCGAAGGATGAGCATTTCGCTGTTGGCCTCGACTCCCTGGCGGCCGCCCAGGCTGAGAACGACGAAATTGTAGGCTTGGTTTACCGCTAGCACCGTCCCCCGAATTCCGGGATTATTTCCCGCGGGCGCCGGCCGATAATGTTTCTTCTCGGTTTCGAGCTGGGTCGATTTGTCCTGCGTCACTTTCATTTTGTCCGAGAGAAGAACTTTCTCGCGCTCCGCCGCATCGAGTTGCTTCTTGGCGTCGTCCAGCTGCGCCTGTAGCTCCGCCTCGGAACCGCTGGAAGGCGAGGTGCCGGTCGCCGGCTTTGGCTCGGCGCCTTCAATTCGCTTTCGAAGGTCGGCGACCTCGGTTTCATTCGCGCGCAGCTTCGTTTGCAAATCGTTTCGCTCCGTCCGGACTTTGACCAGTTCGGCCTCGACACCGGCCACTTTGTTTTCAACTTCGCCAGATTTTGCCGTGGCCGCCGCGACAGCTGCCTCACGGTCTTTGAGCTGCTTTTCCCGGGAGGCGGTAGAGCGTTGGACAGTTTGGCGCGCATTCTCGCTTTCGATGATTTCAGTCCGGAGCCCACGGGTTTTTTGCAAATTTAAAACCGCGAAAACAGCGGACAACCCGAGGAGGACGAGCGCAGCGCCGATGATCCGTTTCGAACTGAGGGTAAATGATGAAATAGAAAGCGCGCTAATAACGGCGATCGTACAAAAACCACGGCTTTGATGGCAATCTCATTCCAGAATTTGGACGATAGCCGCATTTCGCGTTGCGCCGTTCCGCCTTCCGCCCTATAGAACGCCCATGGGCCAGCAACATCGGGTGAGGGTAAAGCGTCGCCGAAGAGCGGCGTATTTGGAGCGGAAGAAGGCAACAGCCAAGGCGGCCCCTGTTCGTCGCGAAACGCCAAAGCCGGTTAAGGCAAAATCGAAGAAGCAGGCTGCCGCTTCGGCCGAAGGCTAATTCCGTCGGCCCGCCGCGGGCGGCTCCGGCCAAATGCGTGCAGACTATCTGATCGTCGACGGCCACAGCGTCATTTTTGCCTGGCCGGAATTGCGAGCGTTGCACGTCCGACGCACTTCGCTGGCTCGCGACGCATTGACGAAGCAGCTTCGAGATTACCAGGATTGGACAGGGACGAAGGTCGCGGTGGTCTTCGATGGGAAAGGGGAATCGGTCGACGTCAGTTCGTTCCCGGGCGAGATCCAAGTCTTTTATTCTCGGGCCGGACAAACCGCGGATTCGATCATCGAGCGATTGGCCAGCAAGTACGGCGGTCGCCACAAACTGCTGGTGGCGACAAGCGACGTGCTCGAGCAGGAAACCGCGGCCGCATGCGGAGCGGAATGCGTTTCCGCGGAAGCCCTTAAATGGCTTCTCGAGGAAGCTTCGCCAAAATAGCGAAGATCCGGAATCAGGCGGCCCCGGCCAGAGCGGGCGCGGGCCGGGCCAGGGCTTCGCGGCGGGCGCGCTGCTGACAGGTGGCGAGCACGCGCGACAACACGCAGTAAAGCTGCTCGATCGGGAGGTTCTTGCTGACGTAACCGTTGGCGCCGGCACGGAGGGCGGCATGCATCCGTTCCTCGTCGTAACCGACGCCAGTAAAAACGATAATTGGGAGGGTTTGGCTCATCTCGCGGATGAATGCGATGAGGGAGATGCCGTCGACTTTGGGCATGTTGAGATCGACGACGGCGACGTCACAGCGATTATGCTCGAGCCAGGCGGCGGTCTTGAAACCTTCGGTCAGGTATTCGCAGGTATGGCCTTTTTGCTTGAGGTAGGTAACGAGGAACTTGGTGATGGCAGGATCATCATCGATGAGGAGGAACTCGACGGCATCGCGGGAAAGGAGTTTCATAGGTGGCTTTCTATAATTACTATAACCACTATAAGCACTAACCTTGCCAACCGGGTTTCGGCCGTTTTTCCCCGTGTTCCGAGGCGAAATAATCCCCGGCGCCATAAAACGGCCCGTAGCGTTCTTTCCCCCGGCACGAAGCCGCACCAGACAACCGCTGGACGCTGCTTACTTTTTCAGACTGGCGCGAATTGCTTCCAGTTGACCAGCCGAACCGAGCTTCTCGTTCTTGTGCGCAATAAAATCGGCATAAGCCTGCATGAAGATTTTGCCGGGCGGGCGGAAGTCGAATTCGGCCGGTTTGTCGCGGAAGAACTCGCGGTGAACGCGCGTCCAAACGAGCCGGCCATCGGTGTCGATATTCACTTTCGTAACCCCAAGCTTGGCCGCGGGCAGATACTCATTCTCGGCCACGCCGCGGGCGCTTGGATCGAGTTTGCCGCCGGCGGCGTTGATCCGCTGGACCTCTTCAACCGGGACGCTTGAGCTGCCGTGCATGACAATCGGCATCCCCGGAATCTTCTGCGAGATTTGTTCGATGACATCGAAACGGAGCGACTGCTGGCCCTTGAATTTATAAGCGCCATGGCTGGTCCCGATGGCTGCCGCCAGCGAATCGCAGCCGGTCTGTTTGACGAAATCGACGGCTTCGTCCGGGTTGGTGAGGCAGGCGTGGCCTTCATCGACTTTTATGTCCTCCTCCACGCCTCCGAGCATGCCGAGCTCGGCTTCCACGCTGATGCCCTTGGCGTGGGCGCGCTCGACGACGCGCCTCGTGATCGCGACGTTCTCCGCGAATGGCTCGTGGCTGGCGTCAATCATGACCGAGCTGTAGAATCCGGAATCGATGCAATCGTAGCAGGTTTGCTCATCGCCATGGTCAAGGTGGACCGCGAAAATGGCATCCGGAAAAATCTCCTCGGCGGTGCGAATGATGGCCTCGAGCATGCGCTTATCGGTGTAATTGCGCGCGCCCTTGGAAAGCTGGATGATGAAGGGCGCCTTGCTTTGCATGTTGCCCCGGAAAAGCCCCATGGTTTGCTCGAGGTTATTGATATTGTAGGCGCCGACCGCGAACTTTTTGTACGCGACCTTGTAGAGCTGTGCGGTGGTAACGATCATTCGGTTTGAGTCTGCTTGGGTTGGTTCGTCCGGACGGGACGCAACCTTAATCTAAAATCCGCAGGCGAAAATGCGAAAATCGCCTAGTCGACCGCAGTCGTCGCCGGCAGCATGATGCTGACGGAAGTGCCGTGCGGGTTGGAATCGATATCGACCCGTCCGTTATGATCGAACACGGTCCGTTTCACGATGGGCAGGCCGAGGCCCATGCCGCGAGCCTTGGTGGTGCAAAACGGGGAGAAAATCTTTTCGCGCAAATCCGGAGAGATTCCGCGGCCGTTGTCCTGGACGGTGATGACAACGCCGCTCGTCCGGCCGCCTTCGCGGATCGGTTTGGCGGCGAGGGTAATCCGCGGTTTGTTTTGTCCTGAAGTCGCCTCGGCGGCATTCGCGACGATGTGGGCGAAGGCTTCGGCGAGGGCGTCTTCGTCGCCGAGAACGCGCGGGAGGTCGTTAGGCAGGGTCGTATCAATGGCCACGCCGCTTTTCGTCACCCGCGCCCGCGCCAGCTCGATGGCCTTGTTCACCGAAGACCGGAGGTCGACTGGCTTCATGACGAGCTCGGAGGGATGGGCGAAATTATTGATCTGGGTAATGATCTTATCGAGGCGATCAATTTCCTGGACGACGATCTCGTTGAAGTCCTTCCGAAAATCCGCGTCTTCGAAGCGCTCGGGGAGGAGCTGGGCAAATGTCTTGATCGCCACGAGCGGGTTCCGGATTTCGTGCGACATGCTGGCCGCGAGATCGGTCCAGAACGCGGCCCGATCTACGAGGTCCTGTTTTTGGCGCAGATTATCTTCGGCCGTGAGATCGTGAACGACGGCGACGGCGCCGAGAGACGTCTTGTGGTCAACCAGGCGGCGGGTCTCGACCGAAAGAGATCGGCGGGTGTTCGGATCAATCCACTGGCGCGTCGGCAGGTTATCGCGTGCTTCCAAAGTTTCCCGGAGAAACGCGGCCAGGCGGCCGCCGACCGCTTCGATCGGTTGATTGAGCGCGTCCGCGGAATCGACGCCGAGGATTTGCTCAGCGGTGGGGTTGAACCAACGAATCATGGCTTCCTCGTCCGTCGCGACAATTCCTGGGGGAATGGCTTTCAGGAGCGTTTCTGCGAGGGTTTTTTGGACGGTCAGTTCTTCGTTGAGCAGAGCGTTTTCGAGGACGGTGGAAACGTGCTCGCCAATCACCATCAAACCTTCGAGATCGCTCGATTCGAAACGTTCTCCGGTGACGCGATGGCCAAAAAACATCCAGCCAATGATGCGCGCGCGGGCGTGGAGCGGCACGATGACTTCCGCCCCAAAAGTATCGAGGGCCCGCCGCATGACGGCGCGTTGCCCCGGATCCGCCTGCGCCAGGTTTGGACGGCAAATAAGATGGGCGTGGAGCTCGAACCAGCGAACCAGGCCGTCGCGCTCGCCGTATTCAACTTCGTCCGTCTCCGGTAAACAGCGCAGGCCAGCCCGTAATCGATACCGGTCGCCCTGCCTGATTTTAGAAAAAATGCCGACGCGAGCGACTCCGGTCGTGTCTGCGACTGTTTCAACCACACTCGCGAGCAATGTCTCGACGTTCTCGAAGCGGCGGAAGACGCGCGGGAAACGGAGGAGAGGCATTGAAACGTCGCGACGCTCCGGAACGCTTTCGATCCGCCGGAGCGGCTCGGGCGCGTACGGTGTCACTGCCTGGTCGCGAAGATCACGATTTTCCTGAAGCACGCGTAAATGGTCGAACCCGCGCGAGACTAGCCCCTGCAAACGGCGGCGATCAATCTGCAAATCTTCCGCCGCGTAAATCCCGGAATTTTCGACTTCCCTGAGCGGTTCGGAGCGCAACGTCCCGAGTGCGATCACGAGAATATCCGGTAACGCCACCTGGATTTGTTCGAGCAGATCGCGCGCTTCTTTTGCGCGGAGATCGAGGACAAGGATGGCCGGGCTATTTTGTTGCAGGACAGCGTCGAGCCGGTCGGCCGAGCTGACGTGCCGCACCTGGGCGAGAGCGCTCAGGAACGCTTTTACGCGGCGCACGAGGTCGGCATCCTGCGAATAGAGGATGCAAATTGGAGGGGGCGCAATCATGCCGCGATGACTTCGTGCTCGAAACGCACGAGCGGCAGTAGGATATGGAAAGAGGTGCCTTTCTTTAACTGACTCTCGACCTCGATTTGCCCGCCGTGTTCCTGGATGATGCCGTGCACGACCGAGAGCCCGAGCCCTGTGCCGTAATCCTTCGTGGTAAAGAATGGGTCGAAGACGTGCGGGATGTCTTCCGTCCGGATACCTTCGCCGTCGTCGCGAATGGTAACGCGCAAACATTCATGCGAATCGCCGTTCGTCCCTGAGAGGGCTGCGACCCACTCTATCGCCCCGCGAATCTCGGTTTCAACGACGAGCTCGCCGCCACGCTTCATCGCGTCCATCGCATTGAGGAAGAAATTGAGAAACACCTGTTCGAGCTGGTCGGCATCGGCGCGGATGGTATCCAGATTGGCCTTCCAGGAACGAGTCAATTTGATCTCCTTCTGGTATAGACGATGGCCGACGAGCTGAAGCGACTTTTCGAGGACGTCATGGACGTGGAGCGGCCTGAGGACTGGCTTAGCCGGGCGCGCAAACCGCAGGAGCTGATTGACCAGGGAATCAATGCGATCGATCTCATGGCCGATCAGGTTCGAGAACGTGTCGCGGAAATCGGAATCCTGGTAACGTTCGGGCAGCAACTGCGCGAAAGTCTTGATCGATACGAGCGGATTTTTGATCTCGTGCGCCATGCCGGCGGAAAGAGTGCCGAGGCTGGCGAGGCGGTCGCTCCGGCGGATTTGGAGTTCGAGCCGTTTCAAGGCCGTGATGTCGGTCAGCACAACCAAGGCGCCGAGCATCTCGCCTTGTTCACCGTGGAAAATCGAACTGCTGGCCCGGACCACGGCGCTGTGAGCACCCATCGGCAAGACTAGTTCGCCGTTTTCCTGACGGTCCCCGGTCTGCAAAGTTTCAAGGAGAATTTCGCGCAATCCGGCCGGAAGCCGGTCCAGAGAATGATCGATGATGTCGCGCGGATTCAGGCCGGTGATCTGTCCTGCTTCATTATTAAAAACGGTGACACGTTCGTCCGCGCCGGCCGCGATCACGCCGGTCGTCAGGTTTTCGAGCAGGGTTTCGTTGTAGATGCGCGCGTTCTGCACTTCGGTAAAGAGCCGGGCATTATCGATGGCGACTGCGAGTTGGCCGCAGAGAACCTGCAAGGCGTTTTGTTCGACGGTTCCGTAAATCCGCCCGGAGAGACGCGGGCCGAGCAACATCACCGCGGCGAGATGTTGGCGGGAAAAAATACCGAGGGTGACAGCCGTGTTGAGCCGGTGCATCTCCTCGGCGGCGCCTTCGAGTTCCGGCGTCGTCCGCATTCGGTGGAGCTCATCGAGGACGAGGACTTCCTGATGCGTCTCAAGGTAGGCAATCATCGGGTCCTCGCGCTTCAAACGCAGTCGCGGTGACTCCGGGTCGGCATGAGCGACCGGGAAATGCTGGACGAAAGCGTCTTTCTCGGCCAACAGGATGACAACGCGCTCGGTGCCGATCGCTTCACCGATTGTTTTTGCAAAACGATCCAGCAAATCCTGCAAAGTTGTGACTGACTTCAGGATTCCGGTTGCCTGGCTCATCGTCGACTGGAAATCCAAGCCGCGCGTGCCTACAAAAAGACGGTTGGCGAGAGATTGGGAGACTCCCCGCGCCGGTGCCATTGCGAAGGCCAAAACCAGGGCCGCGGCTACGTGCGCGATGGTCCGGCTTTCCCCCGGGGCCGCGAAGTGAAATGCGGTCGAAACCAGCCACCAGACCAGGCCATAGATCGCCAGCAGATAAGCCGTGAGCACGGCGTAAGACGTGACGCGCCGCAGGAAGAACCCGACATCCATTATTTTGCGGGTGGCGGTGCCGTAGGCGATGATCAAACTGAAGACGACCAGTCTGAACGGAGCGATTCTTAGGATCGCCTGCCGCTCGAGCAGCGGTTGCAGCAGAATGGTGAGGACGGCCATTAAGGCCAGGGCTACTCCGCCGGCAGTGACGAACTGGAGCTCGACTTTCTGCATGCCGCGGCTTCGAACCATGTTCTTTAAGTAAAGAAAGATTACGATGAGGACCGCGCTGGCGAAAAAGATGACGTACAGCGGAAACAGCGGCCCGTAGATAGGCTGCGGAATCAGGCTGTTTTCTGTCGGCCCGCCGCGAAGCTGTGCGTACTTGAGAAAGTAATCCGTATAACAAAGCGCGATCACGAGGGCGCTCAGGATCGCCAGGAGAGCGGAACGTCGACCGATTTCCCGCCATCCACTGTCGCGACAAACGATCGCCAGCCTGAGCAGGTTAAATCCGTTAATGATCAGGATGCCGCTGGCCGAGGCATGGCGAATCCAAAGTTCAGCCTGGTTGGCCTGGGCTGCGTTGAAAGCGATGTGAAGCGAGAGAAGCCAGGCAGAAATGAACAGAGAAACGGCGAGAAAACTTTGGTTCGCGTAGTTCCTCGGATTGGCGCGAAAAACCGCGACACCAAGTCCGAGCTGGACGACGAGGGCCAGCCATAAGGGGATAGTATCGGCGTTCATTCGGTGATGCGCTGAACGACCATGGAGCTGTTTCCGCCCCCCAAACCGCGGACGTTGATCAGTGCGGTATTAATTCTGCGATTGCGGAAACGGCCCGGAACGTAATCCAGGTCGCAGCGCGGATCGGACACCTCGTAGTTGGCGGTGGGCGGAATAATGTTGTGTTTAAAGCATAAACCGCACGTGATGACCTGGTGAGGGCCGGCCGCCGACAGGGCGTTGCCGGTTACCCCCTTGATCGAGCTCATCGGAACGCTGTAGGCCCGGCGGCCAAAAACCCGTTTGACCATGTCGGTTTCGACAATGTCCAACGCCGGGTGCCCGGGGCCGTATGCGCAGATGTAATCGATGTCTTCCGGTGTCCGGCCCGCGCTGTTCAACGCCGCTCGCATCGTCTGGCCCAGCCCGAAAAGCTCGCCGCTTGCATAGTCATCGCCCTGGGTCCCGTAACCCGTGATTTCGAGGTAAGCCGGGACGCCACGAGCGATCGCGCTTTCGTAATTCTCCAGCACGACGATTCCGGCCCCCTCGGAGATCACCCCCGAATCGCGCTGCAAATCGAAAGGCCGGCTGGCGCGTTCCGGATCGGAATTCCGGGTAGAGCTTAACCCTGCCGTGGCAAAGCTCGCCATCGACAATGGGGTTATCGTGGCATCAGTTCCGCCCGCGACAGCAATGTCCGCTTCGCCATGCCGGATCATCGCGGCGGCCGACGCGATTGCATCCAGGCCCGAGGGACAGGCCGAGGAAATCGTGGTGGCTCGTGCTGAAATCCCCAGGGCCATCGTGAGCACCTGGGTGGCAGCCTGCGGTTGGCAATCGACCACTCCCGCGCTCACTCCACGAGGACCCCGACGCGAAAGGTCCTGCCATCCCCCTTCGAGAATTTCCATCGCTGTGCTGCTAACCCCGAGCATGACGGGGATCGGATGGTCGACTTGATGTTTCGAGGGTTCAAACTCCGCGTCGGCCAAGGCCATCTTCATAGCCGCGAACGCGAACTGAGTGTGGCGCGCCATCCGTTTTGGCTTGTACTTTGGATCGATATAATCCAGCGGATCGAATCCTTTTACTTCGCCCGCGATCCGGCTTTTGAAGGCGCTCGCATCAAAATGGGTAATGGGTCCGACGCCGCTGCGGCCGTTGACGAGCGAATCCCAAAACGCGTCGAGGCCAATCCCGTTGGGGGCGAGGACGCCCATACCGGTGATGACGACGCGGTTACGGTTGATCATCTTCATAGGAATCGCATTTGGCGGGAAAAGCGTGCATTCTAGCGATTACGCTAAATCCAGTCATTACATTTCTGCGGCCGGCTGAGTCGGTCTTATTCACCAGATTTCCGACTTATTCACAAGTTGCTTCTTGTGTGGACCCTAAAAACTTACAGACTGGAAATACGCCCGGTTGAGGCGACGGGTTCCACGTTATACACTTTTTCCGCGGTACACCCTTAGCTTTGTTCGACCCGACATGACCGTTGCCTCCGACCTGCCTCAAGTCCTCGTCATCGACGACGAAATGGGTCCGCGCGAAAGCCTGCGCATGCTGCTCAAGCCCAATTACCGGGTCCATACCGCAGATTCGGTGGACGCTGGTATCAAGCTTCTGAAGGAGAAACATCCGGACGCCGTCATTACCGATATCCGGATGCCAGGCGCCAGCGGCATCGAGGGACTGAGGCGGATTCGCGAAATCGATCCACATGTAGCGGTCATTATGCTGACCGGTTTTGGCGCGTTGGAAACGGCCCAGGAAGCGCTTCGGCTCGGCGCGAACGATTACATTAACAAGCCTTTTGATGCCCGGGAAATGCGGGAAGTGATCGGTCGCAATGTTGAAAGGACCCGCCTTCATCGGACCGGCCTGACGGCCGCCGAAGAGATCAAAGAGCTCAACAACCGTCTCCTGAAAGAGCTGGCCCAAAAAGAGCGGCTGGCTTCGTTAGGCCAGGCCTCCGCCGAATTTGTCCACGATCTCGGAAATCCGCTTACGATCGTCTGGGGTTACGTCCAGCTTCTAGCCAAGAAAATCGAGGAACCTGAAAAAGATAACGGTAGCAAGGAGACCTCGGCGAAGGAGCTCCAGATCATCGAGCAGAATGTGCGGCTTTGTCGCGAGCTCCTGACGATGTGGCAAAGCTACGGCAGCGTCGAAGCCGCTCCGCACAGACCAATTTCAGTTTCGGCGATCGTCGGCGAAGTGGTCAAAAGCGTCACCGAGATGGCGGCCCAAAGCGGCGTCAAATTCAAATCAAATCTTTGCGATGACGACTGCACCCTCCTGGGCGATGCCACCCAGATGACGCGCGCCATCCAGAACGTCATCATTAACGCCATCCAGGCGGCCAGCGAGAAAAAGGGCAGCGTGACGGTGAGCTGCCTTAGAAAAGATTTTTACGTTGATGTCCGAGTAGAGGACACCGGGCCTGGCATGACCCCGGCGCAAATCGCGAAGATTTTTGATCCGTATTTTACGACCAAGCAGGCTCGAAGCGGGACCGGTCTCGGCCTCTACATCACGAAAAAGGTGGTGGAAGATCACACTGGCTCCATCAAGGTCGACGCCACCCCGGACGTAGGCTCGACCTTTACGATCCGTTTGCCGCTGCTCAACAACTAGGATTCCTGCGGACGTAGTCGCGCGTTCCTTCAGAAACGGCGGCGCCGTTGGACGGCGGAAGCTGCGGCGCGGGCAGACTTTCACTTGTCACTGGGAACGGGTTCCGTTCTCTTGAACCAGTGTCCGATTCTTCTTACCGGGTCGCTCCGATTTTCCTGATTCGCATGGCCGGGGTGCCATTCGATGTGCTCGAGGCCATTGCGACGCCAGCAACCGCAGCCGCGGCGCGAACCGTTATGGAATCAGTCATCCATCCGGAAGCGACTGAAGCGGACAGCGCTAGCGCGGCGGCCGAGACAGTCTTCAATACTGAATTTGAGCGGGAGATGAATGCGGCGCGCTCTGCCCTCCTGCAAAGGAGTCGCGAGGTTCTGCCGCCTTATCTTGTTTTTGCCGGCGGCGGCGTGCACGACCTGCTCACGAAGCTGCTGGCCGAAGGCCCCGACAAATGGATCCAGCAATCGAGCCGGAATGCGCGCGCTCGAGACCGCGAGCGACGTCTGCTTCTTTATCTTCAACGGGTCTGCGCGAAAAACGACACGTTCAGCCTGTTCGGGCCCAGCGCCTGGGGCAAGATTAGTGATAAATCGCTGGCGATTTCGTCGTCGGCAGGCGCCCCGATTCGCCGCGAGACTTTTCTTGAACGATGGACCGCGCAAACCGTGGCGGCGGCGATGAACGCCGATCACGAAATTCGCCCGGAGCTCTCGCCCCGGCTTCATCCGAGCGGGCGAGTCATCGGCGATCGATTCATTTTTACCGATACAGGTGAAATCAGGCCGCTTGATTCGGACACGATCGCGCTTCTGAGTCGCTGTGATGGGCGGACGCCGGCACACTCGTTAGGCACCTCTAGCGACGCCTTGGAAAATCTCGCGCAGCAA
>JBJMXC010000082.1:0-3983 GCA_045809825.1 Chthoniobacterales bacterium
CGGCAGAGCCAAATACGTCTTCGTCGGCAAGTGCCTCGTCGTCGTTCCACTGCTCGCCCTCGGCCATCTGCGCCCAACCCATCTCGCGTGCGATAATTTGGTCACGTTCGGGATGATCCAAATATTTCTCGAGCAACTCCATGTACTTCTCGGTTTTATGGTCCTGCTGTTGGAGGAAACGCTCCCACTCGTATTCATCCCACACCCGATCCGGCTCTGGCTCGTACTCGGCCATATCTTCCTTAGTTAGGCCCGTTTGCCCACCCGCGCAAAAATTTTTCGGCAGGGTGGTAGCGGCGGTCTATGACCGTCGACCGCGTTTCGGCGGCCCAAAATTACGACGGTCATAGACCATCGCTAGACCGCGTCAAGCCCGGCGTCGCGGAGCCTCGCCCTCCACGCAACACCATCGCGAGCGCATAAAACGCAATCACGAACCAGAGCAACGCGTGATAACCGAAGAGCATGCTCAGGTATTCCAGCATGCCGCCCGCCATGATCCCGAGCAAATTAGAGGCGAACGCAATATCCGCTGTTTCGGTATCGCGAAAGGCGTGGGAAAAAATCACATTCGCCAGGAAAACCGGTGCGAACGCCACGACACTCGCGACCGCATAACGAGCGAACACGTTCGCGAAGAGAAGCGTTTCCGGCCGAACCACGAGATTCAGGCCAAGCATTCCGAAAAGGAGCAGATAAAAAATCCAGATCCGTCGAACCCGGAACCAGGTATTGACCCGGACGGCCAGCAGGACGCTGCTAAGAATCGCGAAGAAGACGAGCGAGTTGACGATCCACGTACTGCCGAAGAGCAGCGCAAAAGTGATAAGCGCCTTCACTTCCAGAAGGGCGAACGCCGCCCCGAGAAAGAACATCTTCCAGTCAAAGCGCCGCAGCGTGCTCCGGGGAGCAATCCACCAAAGACCCGCCAGCGAAATCCCGGCGACGACGGCTAGACCGCGAAGGTAAAGCGAGGGAAACGCCGGGTGCGGCAAATAGACAAAAGGCCAGTCGTCAGTCGCCGGCGGAATGGCGCTCGTGCCCATCAGTCCCTCGCCGGTCACCCGAAGCCGGGTTGCTGCGGCGGCCGGTTCTTCTCGATACGGCGCTGAATTCGCGGCGGGTGATGCGGCGAGGCGCGGCCCGTTAATGATGACCGCGCCGCGGCCCTCGCCGCCATAGGTGGAGACAAACGATTGCCGACCGAAGGTGCGGCTCACCATCCCGGCCAGCTTTTCGATGAGCCAGGGCTCGCGGTAATAATTATAGAGAACAAGAATGCCATCAGGGGCGAGTGCTCCGCGCGCGGCGTCAAGCGAGTCCTGGGTGAAGAGAAAACTTTCAAGCCGAAGGTTGGCGATGCTCGAGGTCAGTGTGAGCGAATCCGGCAACGCGAAGATAATCAGGTCGTATTTCTCCTTTGTGTGTCGGAGGAACACGCGGCCGTCGGTGTTGACCATTTTCACCCGCGGATCGGAATAGGGCCGGTCGGGATGCAGTTCGGCCCCGAGTTTTTGGATAACGGGATCGATTTCAACTGCGGTGATCTTTTGAACATCGTGGGCCAGAGCTGTTGCGGTGTCGGAGCCGGTCCCGGCGCCGAGAATGAGCGCATGTTGAAACTTCGCATCCGGGAATAGCTCGTAGACGCGCCGATAAAACGGTTCCTTCGCCGGCCACGGGATCATGCTCTGATGGCCGATACTGTTAACGTCCAGCTCGTAACCGCTCGGCTTCGCTGGGGTGAGCGTGATCTTGTAATAGGGCGACCAGAAAGTATTTCGTTGCAGGAACAACGCGATGGCCGTGGACGCGCTGACTAGGATTGCCGTTCTCCACCAGTGGCGCCGTTCGCCTAACGAGAGGATGAGCAGGCCAAGCGTGCCAAACCAGAAAACTGGCGGTAGCGCGAAATACCCGATCAGGAAAAACGCGCCCGTTCCGGCGAGGCCGCCCAGGATATCGAAAGTATAAGCAGTGAGCGGTTCCGTTTTCGTGAAGAGCATCCCGAGCGAGCGGGCGAGCGGGATGAAAGCCGCGGCGACGAAGGTGAAGATCAGCGGGAGGAGGATGAAACTCTCGGCGCGCTTAACGCCCGTCGTGCCCGAGCCGAAGTAGAGAACATCGGTGCTCGAAATGTTGAGCTCGAACCGATTCAGCGCGACGACTGCCGCCAGCGCCAGCACGAGCAGCGGAAAAGGCGGAAAACGAAACGCCGGCCGCCGCGCCGCCAGGATTCCGAGCCCCATCCCGAGGAACGAGGCCAGGAGGATGAAGTTCGTGAAGTAGCTGAGATATCGGACGTAAGCGGGAATCCAGCGGATACAGACCAGCTCGAAGAACAGGAGGCTGAACGAGACCAGAAAAATCCGAGTCCGCACACCGGTGATCCACCGCGCTGATTCGTGGTTTGCGCTCATTGCTTCCAAAGCCGGGGAGCCTTTCGCGTGGCCCCGCGCTTGTCGAGCCGCATCTCGCGTCGCGCAATGCATTGAGGGCGCAGCTCTGCAAAGCCGGACCTGGGTGCGATGGTCGCCCTCGGCGTCGCAGAGCTCCGCCCTCCATCCGATTGCCGTTTTCACGATCGATTTTCGCGAGCGCAACAGCGCTGGCATTTGGCCACCGCAACCGCTCGTCGGTAGCGTGCTGTTCTCGAACTTCAAAACGCGCGCCTGCACGAGAGCGGAGGTCACTTACTTGAATCAATATATCTCGGTCAACGCCGCCGCCTTACCTCAGCTGATTACCGCGCTTGGTCCTTCCGAAGATCCGGAAAAAATAAAACAGAGTTTGCTCATTGCGGTTCGGCTCGGAACTCTTCCACACGAAGAGCGAGTTTCTCCCGAGGGAGACTATGCTCACCCCCAGATCCCAGTCGAGAATTAGCTTGTTGGAGCCTGCGCTCGCTTCTTCCTTAAATTCCGCTTCTCCTCCTCGGACAGAAACGCCGTCTCGAGCGCATTGACTTGCGCCTGGTGAATTTGCTCGCGGGTTAGTCCAGCGGCCGGCGCAGCCACTTCGAATTCGTGGCGCAAATCGATCGCGCTCACGCCGGGATCATCGGTGTTGATGGAGCAGACCAGGCCGCGCGCCATCATCTCGCGCAATGGGTGACTTTGCAGGTTCCGCACTGTGCTGGTGTGCACGTTACTCGTCAGGTTTGCTTCGATCGGGACCCGGTTTCCCGCGAGGTAGTCGGCCAGCTTTGGGTCTTCCAGGGCGCGCACGCCGTGACCAACTCGTTCCGCTCCCAAAAGTTTGATCGCATCCCACACGCTCTGTGATCCTCCAGCTTCTCCCGCGTGAACCGTGATGCGCCAGCCCGCGTCGCGGCCTTTCGCAAAATGGTGGACAAATAATGGCGCCGGGAAATTTGCTTCATCGCCCGCCAGGTCGAGCGCTACGAAATGTTCTCGATGCGCGAGCAGCGCCTCGAGTTCCTTCATGCATATCTCGGCGCCATAAGTCCGGCTCAGGATGCCGATCAAATTCACTCGAACGCCCGTCGCCTCCGCGCCTTCCGCAATTCCGGCCACAACACCTTCGATCACTTCCCGCGGATCGAGCCCGTTCGGCTCGGCCATGAACCACGGACTGAAGCGCAGCTCGAGGTAATCGATGCCTTCCCGTTGCGCGTCCTCGACATTTTCCCGCGCCACCCGACGACAAGCCTCGGCGTCCGCGAGCACGCGCGTCATCCAAAGCATCTTCGCAATGAATGCCATCAACCCGGGCTGCGGTTCCGTCACGTTCACATGCGGCCTGAGCTCTTCCACCGTCGTCGCCGGGACTTCGATATTGTGCTCTCTCGCCAGATCGAGAACCGTCTCCAGCCGTACGCTCCCATCCAGGTGCCTGTGGAGGTCAATGAAGGGAAGCGCCGGATCGATCAGAGACTCGGTGGCCATCGGCGAAGTGCATCCGATTACGCCGCTCGACCGCAAGCGCTAATTTGGTCAGTCGCGCCTTGTGACAGGAGAACG
>JBJMXC010000083.1:0-5503 GCA_045809825.1 Chthoniobacterales bacterium
CCGGCGAGGAACTGATTCTCGAAAAGGCGATCGTTTTTGAAAAAGAGGTCTCCGTTATCGTCGCGCGTGGACCGGAAGGGGAGACGGCGACATTCCCCGTTTGCGAAAATATTCATCGGGATCACATCCTCGACATAACCGTTGTGCCCGCGCGCGTTTCGGCGGCGGTCGACCACGCCGGAGCCGAACTTGCGCGCGCGATCGCCGTCAAGTTGGAGCTGGTCGGCCTGCTTGCCGTCGAAATGTTTCTTCAGCGTGACGGTCAGTTACTCGTGAATGAGCTTGCGCCGCGACCGCACAATTCCGGGCACTGGACCATCGAAGGCTGTGCAACGAGCCAGTTCGAGCAACATGTTCGCGCGGTTTGCGGATTGCCGCTCGGCGTGACCGACGTTCTTCAGCCCTCAGCGATGGCGAATCTGCTTGGGGATCTATGGCAGAAAGGCGAACCGAAATGGGCGGACGCGTTGAAAATTGAAGGCGTTCATTTGCACCTCTACGGCAAACGCGACCCGAGACCGCGCCGGAAGATGGGACATCTGACCGCGGTTCGGCCGACGGCCGCCGCCGCGATCGAGGCCGTGTCGAAAGCTCGGGCCGCACTGGCCCCGGACGCCGCGTGAAGACGGACGTCGTTTCCGCCGCGACCGATGAACGCGAGGCGGTCAGACGCGCCGTGGAAGTGCTCCGCCAAGGCAAAGTCGTCGGGCTGCCGACCGAAACAGTTTACGGACTTGCCGCGGACGCCTTGGAAGAAAAGACGGTCGCAAAGATCTTCGCCGCGAAGTCACGGCCGCGCTTCGATCCATTGATTGTCCATTTGCCCGACCCGGACTGGGTCAACCGCGTTGCGGATGTTCCCGGAACTTGCGGGCAGATATTCGCGCGGCTTCGAACCGAGTTTTGGCCCGGGCCGTTAACATTTGTCTTCCCGCGAAAATCGATTGTGCCCGACATCGTCACCGCGGGATTCGAAACGGTTGCGCTGCGGGTGAGCGCGCATCGCATTTTTAGCAAAGTGATCGAATCTTTTGGCGGACCCATTGCCGCACCGAGCGCTAATCGTTTTGGGCGGATCAGTCCGACGGCCGCCGCGCATGTGGTTGAAGAGCTGGATGGCCTAATTCCGCTGATTGTTGATGGAGGTCGGACAAAGCACGGTTTGGAATCGACGATTATCGCATTGCGAAACGACCGTATTGAAATTTTGCGCCGCGGTCCGGTTACAGAAGAGCAACTCGTAGAATTCGGTCCCGTCGCGGTTGTCGCCGGATCGTCGCAGGTGGAAGTGCCCGGCCAGCTCCCGAATCACTACGCACCGAAGACGCGGCTGGTGTTGGTCGAGGACGCTGCCGCTTTTATTCTGCAACCAGATGAGCGCTGCGGATTGTTAGCCTGGCAGACGGAAGGCGGCGACGGCTTCACCGAAGTGCGACAACTGAGCGAAAAGCGCGATTTGACTGAAGCCGCGACCAATCTGTTCCGATATCTACGGGAACTAGACAGTCAGAACCTCGACCTGATTGTGGCCGAGAGAGTGCCGGATACCGGACTAGGCGCGGCGATCAACGACCGACTTCGACGAGCAGCACAAGGCGGGAAGTTTTCGAAACCGCCCTCGGGATCCGTCAGCGATGTAGGCCCCGTCGCTCCTTAAAGCTGAACTCCTTACGCGCGCCGGCTTAAGCTTTGTGCGCCAGGGCCGCTTCGATGAAGCCTTTGAAGAGCGGGTGCGGCTTGTTCGGCTTGCTTTGAAATTCGGGGTGATACTGGCACGCGAGAAAATACGGGTGGTCGCGTAACTCAATCAGTTCCGCCAGCGTCCCGTCGGGCGACGTCCCCGAAATAGTGAACCCTTTCTCATCCATTTTTTCCCGATACTTCATGTTGAATTCGTAACGGTGCCGATGGCGCTCAAGCACTTCGTCGTCGCCGTAAATCTTTTCGGCCACGGTCCCTTTCGCGATCTTCGTCGGCCAGGTGCCGAGCCGCATTGTCGCGCCCTTGTTCTTTACGTCGCGCTGCTCGTCGAGAAGGCAGATGACCGGATCCGGCGCGTTTTCGTCGAACTCGGTGCTGTTCGCTTTTTCAAGGCCGCAAACGTTGCGGGCGAACTCAATCGTCGCGACCTGCATGCCGAGGCAAAGCCCGAGATACGGGATCTTGTTTTCGCGCGCGAACCGCGCTGCGCTGATTTTTCCTTCGACCCCGCGCTCGCCGAACCCGCCTGGAATCAATACCCCGGCGACATCCTTCAAGTGGCCGTCCACGCCGCCTTCCAGCTTCTCCGCGTCGATCAATTCCAAGTGGATCCCGCAGTCCTGGCTCGCCGCCGCGTGGGTGAGCGATTCATAAATGCTTTTGTAGGCGTCCTGCAAATCGATGTATTTGCCGACGACCGCGATCTTGATGTGCTTCTTCGGGCTGACGACGCGCTCAACGAATTTGCGCCAGTTCGCCAAGTCTGGTGGAGGCACCTTTACGTGAAGCAGCTCGCAAATGAGATCGTCGAGGCCTTCCGCGTTGAGCATCAACGGCATTTCGTAGATCGTGTGCTCGACGTCGCGGGCCTCGATTACACCGCGCGGCGTGACGTTACAAAACATGGAGAGCTTCTGCCGCAATTCCGCATCGAGCGGATGCTCGGTTCGGCAAAGAAGGACCTGCGCCTGCAATCCGATTTCGCGCAGCTTGGCGATGCTCTGCTGCGTCGGCTTTGTCTTCAATTCGCGGGCGGCGCGGATGTAGGGAACGAGCGTGACGTGGACGTTGACGACATTGTCGGGGCCGACCTCGAGAATGAATTGCCGGATCGCTTCCAGGAACGGCAAACCCTCAATGTCGCCGGTCGTCCCACCGATCTCGGTAATGACGACGTCGTATTTGCTTTCGTCCGACAATTCCCGGATCCGGTGCTTAATGACGTCGGTGACATGCGGGATCACCTGTACGGTTTTGCCGAGATAATCGCCGCGCCGCTCTTTGTTAATGACAGTCTCGTAAACCTGGCCGCTGGTGAGATTGTTGTGGCGCGAAAGAATGCAGTTGGTGAACCGCTCGTAGTGGCCGAGGTCGAGATCCGTCTCGGCACCGTCGTTAAGAACGTAGACTTCGCCGTGCTGAAACGGGTTCATCGTTCCCGGATCGACGTTCAGGTACGGGTCGAACTTTTGGAAAACAACCCGGAGTCCCCGGAGCTCGAGGAGCGTGCCGAGAGAAGCCGCTGCCAGGCCTTTGCCTAGAGAGCTCACCACACCCCCGGTAACGAAAATATATTTCATCTCGATCGCTTTCTGGCGGGCCCGCGCCGACCGGCGGTCGTCATCAACCGCTCGATCATTCGAGCGTCCTCCGGCGTGTCGACGCCGGGCGATCCGCTGCCAGTCATGACCACTCGAATTCTTACTCCATTCTCCAGCGCGCGCAATTGCTCGAGCGATTCCACGCGCTCCAACGGCGATGGCTTCCAGCGGACGAACCGCAGGAGAAGATCGCGCGTGTATCCGTAAATGCCCTGGTGACGGAGATACAGGGAAGGGCGCTTTCCTAACCGCCCTCTGGATTCGTCGGCGGCGAAGACATCGCCGCTCCTTGAGGCTGGAATTAATGCTCGCGAGAAATAGAGCGCATTTGCTTCGTGATCCAGCACGACCTTCACCTGATGAGGAGAATCAGCCTCGCGCGGATCATCAAACGGATGGGCCGCCGTGATCATCGCGAGCTTTTTGTCGCGTTGAAGATCACGGACCAGGCGGTCGATTAATTTTGGATCGATCAAGGGCTCGTCGCCTTGAATGTTGATTACGTGCGCGACGTTCCCAAGTTTCTTCACAACCTCGGCGGCGCGATCGGTCCCGCTCGCGTGATCGGAGGAAGTCATCGCGACGTCAGCGCCCCAGTTGAAAGCGGCTTCGGCGATCCGGAAATCGTCGGTCGCGATGATCAACTGATCCAGTTTCTTCGCGCCACGCGAACGCTCCCAGACATGTTGGAGGAGCGGTTTACCCGCGATTTCATGGAGCGCCTTCCCTGGAAACCGAGTCGAGCCCCAGCGGGCCGGAATGATGCCGGCGGTTTTGCTCATTGCTGCTCCAGGATGATGTCGACCGCGTGCGAGATGTCGCGAGCGACCCAATCCGCGTTGGTGTGCTTTTGCTGCGCGCCGTAGCCGGTCTGGACCAGGATCGTCCGGACGCCGGCGTTCTCGCCGCAGCCAATGTCGCTCGCTTTATCGCCCACCATAAAAGAGCGCCGCAAATCGATTCGATGGTCGCTTTGAGCTTCGAAAATCATCCCCGGCCCCGGCTTACGCCGAACTGAACCGCTGCCGGGCAAAGCAGGACAATAATAACTCGCGTCGATTAATCCTTCCCCGAGCTGCCGCACAAATTCGGCCTCGACCTCACGATATTGCTGCTCCGTAAAATAACCGCGAGCAATGCCGCTTTGGTTCGTGACGATGACGATCTTGTAGCCGTTCTGCTTCAACCGGCGCAACGCGTCCGTCGCCTCCGGGAAGACTTCAACATTTGCTGGATCGCCACAGTAATCGACGTCGCGCATCAGGGTGCCATCGCGATCGAGAAAAACGGCAGGCCAGCTGTCGCTAGACCAGCCGGTCATTTTTGAAACTCGCGAGCAATTCAGCCGGCGTCACCGTGGCCGTGCCGAGTTTGCCGACCACCACCGCGCTCGCGTGGTTGGCAATTTCAGCGGCTTCCACTGCTGAGGCATTACAAGAAAGGGCGAGAGTGAAGAGAGCGATGGCGGTATCTCCGGCGCCCGAAACGTCGAACACTTGCCGTGCTTTTGTCGGGATGTGGTGCGGTTTTTTGCCGCGCTCGAACAGCATCATTCCCTGCTCACCGAGCGTGATCAGAAGGAGTTTCGTCTGCCATTTCTTTAAAAGAAGCTCGCCCGTTTTCAGGAGTGGTTTGTCTTTGCTGGGCGCCTCGGCCGGGTCCGCCCAGGGAATACCGGCAGCGAGAAAAGCCTCGTTTCGGTTTGGTTTTACCGCCGTCATCTTTTCCCAATCAATTGCGTGATGCGGATTCGGATCGCCGGTCACGATTTTGCCCGCGGCAAGCGCATCAGCGGAAATCCGCGCAATCAGATCGGGCGTAAGGAAGCCTTTGCCGTAATCCTCAAAGATGATTGCGTCGAGTTTCGGGAGACGTCGCCGCACGTTTGCCACGATCCGTGAAACCTGGGACTGGGTGGGGGAGCGAAGCTGTTCACGGTCGACCCGGACGATCTGCTGGTTCCGGGCAATAATCCGGGTTTTCACAATGGTCGGGAAATTTGAGTCTTCGATCGCGGTGCGCGTATCGATCTTCGTCTCGGCGAGAAGCTCTCGGAGCTGCTTTCCGCCTCGGTCGGCTCCGAATAATCCCACTACGGCGAGAATGCTCACGAACGGAACGATAAAAATGAAATAGCGCTCGAAGGTCGGATGCGTCAACGCATTAAATAACCCGAGCGCGAGACTCAACCAAACCGCCAG
>JBJMXC010000084.1:0-5681 GCA_045809825.1 Chthoniobacterales bacterium
TAGTCCTTGCTGATCGCAGCGTCGGTGAACGTGCTCTCCTTGTTGCTCCAGCTTTTAACAATCGATCCGTCCGCGATTTTCCAAAGATCGGCGTCGCCGGCCTTGCCGAGCGAAAACGCCATCTCATTGCCGGGCAGGATCACCGCGGCGACAACCGCGCCAGGATGTTTTACCGACGCATCGAGCAGTTTCCCGGAGTCGGTATCCAGAATACGGACCGTGCCATCCTGGGCGCCGGCGATGACGTATTTCGCATCGGGACTAAACTTCACGACGGTGATCCCAGCGGGAAGTTTCACCGGCAACGTCTGCGGAATTGGCCAGCGTTTGTCGCGTAAAAGCGTGTAGAGGAGTCCGCCGATTTTGCGATCCTGCGGGTAACGGCGGGCCGCGTCAGCCAGGATGGCGACAGCTTTTCCGGCTTCGCGACCGTCGACTAAATCGAGGGCGTTGTTGAGTGCGACGGTTGCGTCTTCAGCGGCCCGCGTTACGCCGCCCACCACGAGCGCTATCGTCGTGACGATCACCGTTCGCCAGATGCGTCGGTTGTGTTTCATGATTGGAGTTCACCATGCTCTGCCCGAGCGGCCGCGTTGCGCTATAGGACTAAAGTCGGATGCAGCTGGCGAATGGAAGCTGGGAAACACAGGCGACCCGCTTCTAGTGGCCGCGAAGGCGCGCCAGCTCCAAGCGCGACATCCAGCAATAGCACCTTGGTCCAGTAGCGGGGGCCGCGAGCAGTCATATCTCTTCCCGCCGCCGCATGCTCAGCAAATACTGAGGCGTAGCGAAGCGCGGAGGACGAGCTGAGCTGAATCGAGAAAGGGCGACGAGCGTGCCAGGCAGCGCGCTGCCGAAGCCATCGCGTGAAACCCCGTCCGCTATTTTACTTTTTCGTAAACCCCAACGCTCTTGATTCGTTTTTTGCCACGCATTGCGAAGCTGGTCACGGTGCGAGTCTTTCCGTCGGGAGCGATGACGATGGTGCCGGAGTAAACCATCTGGCCGCCGTGCGTGGCGGCAAAGTTCAAGGTGTGCTCGTTCGCTTTCGTGTAGGCGCGCATGTCCGAGTTCGGATCACCAGTGACAGGATAAGGCTTGCCATCGAAATTGCCTCTCCATTCACTGTGCAGCGGGTTGCCGTGAGCGTCGACGCCCGAGATCGTGACTTTCGTCTTAAAGAACGACCACTCGTAATCGACGAGGTCGTTTCTCCCCATGTAGCGGCTAAGCTGCGATCTGCCCGGGTCCAACTTCCATGTCCCAATTTCGGGGTCGCCGATTTCCGCGAAGCACGGCGCGACCGCTAAAACGCAGAGCACTAGAACCAAACCAAAGGTTTTATTTCTCATGGGCGCATAATGGTGACCGACAAGATTTGCGGTCAATATTTTTTTGCGTCGTAAAACACGGACTTTGAAGAGTTTGTGCCGAGGAAACCGAGCGGTACGGACGCGAGCCGTCTACGCGAACCCGAACGTTATTTTGCTTACATCGCTACGTCGGAGAAGCGCGTGTTGAGGCTTGCATTTTGCGTGTCAGGCCGAACTCGGCCGAATAGAATCCCGCGGTATGCGTTTATCCCTGATCGTCAGCATCCTTGCACTGATCGCCGGCACCATCGTCACGTCGCACGCGCAAACCCCCTCGCCTGCTCCGTCTCCGGCTACCCTCCGTTCCGTCCTGTTGTCGGAACTGCATAGCACTCATGATAAAGCGGAGTGGTTCACGCCGATCAAAGCGGCCGTCGCCGGGCTGACCGCGGAGCAGGCGAAGTGGGTGCCGCAAAACGCCAAGGGCAAACCCGACCCGAATGCGAATCACTCGGTCGGCATGCTTACTTACCATCTCGCCTTCTGGAACGAAAATTCACTGGCGAAATTGCGCGGGGAAAAGCCGGAGGGTCCGAAGAACTCGAATGATGAGACCTTCAACGACTTCGACGCGGCGCGGTGGGACGACGTTGTGCAAAGGCTCGACCGTGTCATGAAGGACCTCGAAGCGGAGGTCGAGAAGATGCCGGAGGAGAAGCTGGCTAAGTTCGCACCAATGATCTCACACATCAGCACCCACAACGCGTATCACACCGGGCAGATCCTGTATGTCCGGAAGCTGCAGGGCTCCTGGAATCCGGAGAACGGCGTGAAGTAGGTTGGATTGCTTGAGAGTTGAAGGACGGATGCGCTTTGTTCTCGCGGTAACGTTGGCGGCGTTGGTGACGGCGCCGAGCCTTTCGGCCGGAATCGCAGATCATTATCTCCACGCCTATCTCGAGATGTTCCCGACCCGGGCGACGCAGGCGGGCGATCACACGTTCGATGACAAGCTCGAGGATTTTTCGACCGATAAGCTCGCACGCTGGATTGAATTTAACCGCGCCGAACAGGATCGGCTGACGAAACTGCTCAGCGCTTCTGATTTGGCTTTCGACGATCGCCTCGACGCGGAGGCGTTGCTAGGTCAGGTTGAACGCGAAGTTCACGAGCAAAGCGTATTGCGGAGGGCAAGGCGCGACCCGCTCTACTGGTCGGAGGTAGTAGCGAACGCGGCAGTATTTCTGTTGGTGCGCGACGAGTTACCCTTGGCCGAGCGACAACTGCGTGTCCGGGCCCGCGCGCGTTTGTTGCCGGCGTTTTGCCGGCAGTGCAGGGATACAGTAACGCTGACAAAGACCGATGAGATTTCGCCGGAACTTTGTAAGATCGCGGTGGGGCAGCTGCGCGCGACCGCAACGTTTTATCAACAGGGATACGCGCGCGCGGTCGGCGACAATCCGGAATCCCAGGCCGAAGGCGCAAAAGCGGCCAGGGCGATCACGGAACTCGCCGAGAGCATTGACAAGCTGCAGGGCACCGGTTCGCCCCGGCTTGGCCAGGAATATGAGAGGACGTTTCGACTCGGCACGGGAGTTAACGAACCGGTCAGCGAGGTGTTGAAACGCGCGATTGCAGATCTCGCGGCAAAAAAAGCGGAAGCAGCAGATTTTGGAAGAAAGGTTTGGGCCGAAGTGATGAAAGGCGAGGCGCCGCCGGCGGACGATCCGGCCTTGTTGCGCCGGTTATTCGAACGCGTGGCGGACGATCGCGACACAAACGAGGAAGAATATGCCGCGCGCTGGCAAGCGAATGTCGACGAGATCCAGAAACTGGTGCGGCAGAAACAGGTCATGACTCTACCCGACCCGCTGACGCTCGTGATCGACCGGGCGCCGGCGTATTTCGTGGGGCAGAGTGTGGGTGGCGTTTATCCGGCGGGCCCCTACTCGCCCGAAGCAAAGACGATTCTGTTTCTACCGGTGCCTCCAGCGGGCGCGACCGCGGCGCAGCGCGACGCGTTTTTTCGCGATTTCAACCGGCCATTCAGCCGGATGATCGTGCCGCATGAACTAATCCCGGGACATTACGTGCAGCTAAAATATGCCGCGCGGGATCCGCACAAGGTGAGGGCGATGTTCCCCGACCCGGTTTACGTAGAAGGCTGGGGTACGTTTTGCGAGAGACTGCTACTGGATCAAGGCTGGGGCGGCGCGTTGCCGCGACTGGCTCATCTCAAGAAGCAACTCGAGAACATCGCGCGCACGATCGTGGATATTCGAGTGCACACGCAAAACATGTCGCGGGAGGAGATGACGCGATTCGTGAAAGAGGAGGCGCTGCAGGGCGACCAGCTGGCTAGTAACATGTGGACACGAACACTGACTAGCTCGCCGCAAATCACCACCTATTACCTCGGTTATGCGAAAGTCTCACAGGTCTACGACGCTGCGCGCTCGGCGGACGGTGACAAGTTCGAGCTGCGCCGCTTCATGGATGGGATGATGAACCTCGGGCCAGTCAGGCTCGACCACTACCTGGAGAAGGTTAAGCGTCGTTAGCTATTGGTTGAGAGCTCAAGGCCACGGGCAGCCATATCAGAAACAACCTTATGTTAAGCAAGAGCAAAGCATTTAGTGGGTTCGCCACACCTGACATCAGCATGGCCAAAGCGTTCTATACAGAAACGCTCGGCTTGAACGTGACGGAGGAGCACGGCCTCCTGACCTTGCACCTCTCCGGAGGAAACAACGTTCTGATCTATCCCAAGCCGGATCATGCGCCGGCGACGTTCACGGTGCTGAATTTCCCGGTGGAAAATGTCGATCTTACTGTGGAGGAATTGCGCAAGCGCGGCGTGCGTTTCGAGAAATACGACGGTCCGGAAATTAAGACGGACGAGAACGGAATCATGCGCGGAAATGGTCCGACGATTGCCTGGTTCAAAGATCCGGCCGGAAATATTCTTTCGGTGCTCGAAGCCGGACCGGTTGAGAGTTGATGGTTAAGAGTTGAAGGTTGCGAATGGCGAAGATTGGAACTCGTGAAGAGTGGCTCGCGGCCCGGCTGGAGCTGCTTAAAGCCGAAAAGGATCTGACACGGCGGAGCGATGAGCTCGCGAGAAAACGTCAGGAATTGCCGTGGGTTAAAATCGAGAAGGAATACGGCTTTCAGACGGATAACGGAAAGGCATCGCTTGCTGATCTCTTCCGCGGCCGCTCGCAGCTGCTAGTCTATCACTTCATGTTCGGGCCGGATTACAAAGCGGGATGTCCATCGTGTTCGGCGATTGCGGACGGCTTCAACGGAATTGCGATTCACCTGATTAACCACGACGTGATGTTCTGGGCCGTATCGCGCGCGCCGCTCACGCAGTTGGAGGAATACAAACGGCGCATGGGCTGGACCTTTCCCTGGGCATCGTCGTTCGGCAGCGATTTTAATTTCGATTTCGACGCGTCCTTCACGGAAGAGCAACAGCGCAAGGGAATCGAATACAACTACCGGCAGGAACCGCCGCCGAAATCACCCGGCGAGGCGCCGGAGCTGTCGCGCTCGGCCCCTGAAGGACCGATTGAATTCGCGGCTGCCTCCGGGACCGACGTGGACAGTTACACGCGCGAGCGGCCGGGCGTGAGCGCCTTCGCTCTCCAGGATGGCGCTGTCTACCACACCTACTCTGCCTACTCGCGGGGAGTGGACAGTCTCTGGGGAATGTACCAGTGGCTCGACCGCGCGCCGAAAGGACGCAACGAAGATGGTGGTCTCTGGTGGAAACGGCACGACGAGTATGAAAGAAGTGAAAAGGGACAAGTGACAACTGATCAGGAACTGAAATCACCGATCACAGGTCAGAGATTAGAGGACAAAGGCGCGCCCAAGGATTGCTGCGGCTGAGCCAGTTGAGAGTTGCCAGTTGAGCGCAAAGTCGGATGAAAACTGTTGAGACGAAGAAGAAGTTGTCGGCGAAGGAACACGAAGAGCTACTCACAACGTTGCAAGCGCGTTTCGAGAAGCACATGAAGCGGCACAAGCGTCTTGAGTGGGCGAAGGTGAAAGCGAGACTGGAGAGTAACCCGGCAAAACTATCATCGCTCCATCTGATGGAAGCCACCGGCGGCGAGCCCGACGTTACGGGTGAGGACAAGAAGACGGGCGAGATTATCTTCTTCGATTGTTCCGAGCAGACTCCGGGTGGGCGGGTAAGTCTCTGCTACGACGATCAAGCGCTGGCGGCGAGAAAAGAACATAAGCCGAAGGGCAGTGCGGTTGGCATGGCCAAGGAGATGGGCGTCGAGCTCCTGAGCGAAGAAGAATATTTCGAGTTACAGAAGCTGGGAGAATTTGATACGAAAAGATCGAGCTGGA
>JBJMXC010000085.1:0-4148 GCA_045809825.1 Chthoniobacterales bacterium
ACCAGGTCAACGCCCATAACGAGGCAAATTACGAATCCTTTTCGACCCTTGTCCGCGCGACGTTCAGTGCTGCGCTCGATCGGTTCGGGCCGGAAAGCATCGAGGTTTTGCATGTCGATGGATTGCACACCGAAGATTCGGTTCGGCGCGACCTGGAGTTGTGGCTGCCAAAACTGCGGCCGGGACGCATCCTGTTGCTTCACGACGTGAACGTCCGCACCAGGGATTTCGGTGTCTGGAAAGTTTGGGATGAACTTAAAAATCGCGGCCGGTCCTGGACCTTTCACGATGGACCCGGCCTCGGCGTTTGGGAAAAACCGCCGGCCGCTGATTTACCGGAATTGCTCGAATCACTCTTCCAACCGCCTAACGAACAAAATCGGGCACTGGTGGAATACTATTCCGAACGTGCCGCAGGCCTGCAGGAGAAGATCGCGCAACAATGGCGAGAGGGCACGATTCGGAACTCGCCCTTCGCTCAGCAGACCGTCATCCAGGTCTTCCATTCGAGCGACGGCTCGCACCGCGAGGAAGACTCGGTTTACGCGCGGATCGGCCACGAAGGATGGAAAGATGTCCGGATCGACCTGCCTGCGGGCATGCGAGCGGCGCCGCTCCGGATCGACTTCGTCAGCGCGTTCACGACAATCGAAATCGAGTCGATCTCGATAATGTCTGAAAACGCGATTTGTTTTCGCGCGGATAATCCGTCCGCGTTCGATGCGATCGCGGTCCGCGGAGACGCGCAACGATTGCCTGACGAGCAAGTTTTCCGGCTGAAAATTACCGGCGTCGATCCGCAGTTATATCTTCCGGACATAGAGACAGCCGGCACGAGCCGGCTGTCTCTCGAAATGCGGCTGCGGGTGACGTAGGTCAGCCGTGCTTACTTCACTTTCGCCTGCGCCGACTTCACCATGTCCAGATGTTTCTGGATGACGCTGGAGGTCTTCGACGCAAACGCTTTCACGTCAGCGTCACCGCCGTTTTTCGCTTCCGCCTGAAACGCGGCGAGGTCCTTCTGATGGTCCTTCACCATCATATCGAGATATTCCTTGTCGAAGTTCGCGTCGCCCATCGAATGGCTCTTCGGTTTTACCTTCGAAAGATCGACGCCCTTCTTCTTCGCGATGCCCATCAGCTCGTTATTCGCCTTGCTGTGGTCGGCCACCATGGTGCCGCCGATTTTCTTTACCTCGGCGCTCTTGCCTTTTTGCTGCGCCATCTTGCCCATCTCCACTTCCATCATTCCGCCCATGGCCGCGTCGTTCATGAACGACTTGTCCTTGGCGGTGAGGGTGGCACTGGAAGCCGGGGTTTTGGCCGGACTCGACGAGGTTGGTGCGTCTTTCTTTGCGGCGGCGTGGGCGGAAACGCCAAGGCAGAGCCCCGCGCCGACGACCGCTGCCACTGCGATTCGTGAGAGTATTGTCAGTTCTTTCTTCATAAGGATGATCTGGTTGTTTTAAGGGCCGGAACTCCGGCAACAAGATTTCGCGGCGTGGCCGCTTTTTGGACGTGAGCTTTTTCCCGTCGAGCTACTTGCGCGCGTAGGAGCTTTCGACCCGGGCGGCCACATCACGATATCCGTAATCGGCCTCGTAAATTTGCTTCATGGCGCCGATCGACCGATCGGTTTCGCCCATTTTCTCGTAAACCAAACCGAGATTGTAGACGATCTCCTTCTTCATCGCGTCCATCGTCGTAATCTCCTTCGCCGCTTCCTCCAATTGTTTCGCCGCCAGGTCGAACATGCCGAGCTCCGTGTAACAGCGACCAAGAAGATTCATCGATTTCAGGCGTGCATTCGGGTTCTGTCGCGCCCGTTGCAGCTCGGGTAATGCCTCCCTGAGCAGGCCTGCATCGAGCAGACGTTCGCCCAACTCAAATCGAAGCTGAAGATCGGTTGGATTCCGGTCCGACCGCGTCCGAGCATCATCAATTGAGCGCTCGGCCCGCTCTTTCTTTGCCGCTACCACGGCTTCAGACCGGGCCGAATATTCCGGCGCGTCCGGTCCATTCGCGGCCAGGAATGCTTCGTGACCCGCGATCTCATGCTCCACCCGCGTCCGCTCCAGATCAGAAACTTTCCTCGCCAGGGTTGGGTCGGCACCGCCGGTCAGGTCGGCAGCGTACCGATACCAGGCAATCGCGTTCTCGACGTCGGCCTTCTGTTCGTAGAGTGAGCCGAGCCGCCGCGCCTGATCGACATTTTCCGGTTCGGCTTCGTGACGCGCATAGGCTTCCTCGATTTGTCGCTCGAGCGATTCGCCGGTTAATGCCATCCGGTTCTGCTGCTCGAGCGAGACCGCCGCCGCCTTGTCCTTCATCAGGTCGCGATAACTTTGTGCCTGCGTCCACCCGCCGGTTTTCATCGACGCACGCGCCGCGGCATCCTTCCCCAGGCGGACCGCTTCAGCGTCCGCGGGATCGACCTGGCTCAGCTTGTTGTAAACCTCCAGCTCCTGCTCGTTCTGCCCGATGTCGTGATAAAGCCGTCCGAGCTCGCGCAGGATCTTCGTGTCGTCCGGTTTGTCCTCGAGCACGGTTTGTAATGCCAGGATGCCGATCTCCGGCCAGCCGGCCGCGACTGCCGCCTCTTTCAAGACCACGTTCGCCTGGCGATTGTAAGGCTCGTCTTCGAGAATTTTTTCGATCAACTCGACTGCGCGCTTTGGATCCTTCTTCAACTCACGCTGCGCCTTCATGATCGAGAGCGAAGCTATCGAGATATTGAACAACGCCTTTTTCGCGGTCGTCTGTTTCGTGACTTCGGCGCGGCGCAATAACTGTCGCCCGGTCAGAAATTCCGGCTCCTGTTTCAGGATCCCCTGCAACAGCGAAATCGCGTAACCAAAATTGCGGAGCTCAATCGCGGCCACCGCTTTCAGCCAGTGTCCCCGTAGCTGCTCGCTTAGTTCCTTCTCAGTCTTTACCGGCATCACTCAAAACAAATCCATCTGCGGTTTTTGAGAAACCGGCATCGACTTTCGGCTGCGGCGGCTCTTGGTCGATTTCTGGACGTCCGCGGTACCGTTTGGCTTTTCGAGGTGCTCGAGAATATCGCGGGCCCGATCGAGAATTTCCTTCGGCACGCCAGCCAGCCGTGCCACGTGAATGCCGTAGCTCTTGTCCGCGCCGCCCGGGATAATCTTGCGGAGGAAAATGATCTGCTCGTTCCATTCCCGCACTGCGACGTTGTAATTGGTGACGCCCTTCCGCTCCGACGCCAGCTTCGTCAGCTCGTGGTAATGGGTGGCGAACAACGTCCGCGCCCTGATTTTGTCGTGGAGAAATTCGGCCACGCTCCAGGCGATGGAGAGCCCGTCGAAAGTCGACGTCCCACGTCCGATTTCGTCCAGGATGACCAGGCTGCGATCGCTCGCATTGTTCACGATGTTAGCGGTCTCGTTCATCTCCACCATGAAGGTCGATTGGCCGCGGGAAAGATCGTCGCTCGCTCCGACGCGGGTGAAAACGCGGTCGACGATACCGATTTCCGCGCTCGAAGCCGGAACGAAGCTGCCCATTTGCGCCATTAACACGATCAGCGCGACCTGCCGGATGTAGGTGGATTTCCCCGCCATGTTCGGCCCGGTAATGATCGCGAGGCGGACTCGTTCGCCATCCAGGTCAGTGTCGTTAGGCACAAACTTTTCTTCTGCCAGGTTCTGGTCGAGCACCGGATGCCTGCCGTCGCGAATGACAAGGCGAAGGGAACCGTTCAGGGCCGGCCGCGAATAACCGTAGAGCCGCGCGGTTTCAGCGAGCGCGCAGATCGCATCCAGAGTTGCGATGGCGGCGGCGGTTTGCTGAATCGGTTCGAGATCGGCGAGTGTCTCCTCCCGTATTTTCTGGAAGAGTTGGTACTCGAGCTGTCGCGATTTTTCGTCGGCGCCGATGATCTTCGCCTCCATCTCCTTGAGCTCTGGCGTAATAAACCGTTCACCGCCGACCGTGGTCTGCTTTCGGACATAACGCTCCGGCACATTCCCGAGATTCGATTTGGTCACCTCGATGAAATATCCGAACACCGAATTGAAACGGACCTTGAGCGACTTGATCCCGGTCTCGGCAATCTCGCGCTCCTGTAATTCCGCGATCCATTTTTTTCCTTCGCGAGACCCTTGCCGCAGCTCATCGAGATC
>JBJMXC010000086.1:0-6962 GCA_045809825.1 Chthoniobacterales bacterium
GGACCGGCCCGCACTATTTTTCCGCTAGAAACGTGGCATGAACACTCCAATTAACTTATTACACCCCATGTATTTACGGTATACTTAAAATTTTATAGTCCGTTACTTGTGAACGGCTCCCGAGCCCGATAAAATCCTTTAACACACTGGGGGACGATTAATCGAGGCAGGGACATGGCAAAGAAAACAAAACGAAAGGTCGGCCATCCGAAATTGCCGATGCAGCGGCAGCTCAATCTGCAGCATGAAGGGAAGTATTTTGATCTCCGGGAGATTTTCGATCGGCTGAACCAGCGCTTTTTTCGCGGACGGCTCCGCAATTACAAAGTGATGTGGGGCCGGAAACGGAAGCAGCGTCCGAAAGAATATTTCATCTTCGGGACGATCCAGGAAGAAGACCGCGTCATCCGAATCAACCCGCTCCTCGACCAACCGTTCGTGCCGCGCTGGTTCCTCCAATACATTCTTTACCACGAAATGCTGCACGCGGTGGTGCCGGACGAGGCGGACGCAGGCGGACGGCGGCGAGTTCATACCGAGCGGTTTTACGAGCGCGAACGGCAGTTTCCTGGTTATCGACGCGCACGGCGGTGGGAAGAAGAGAACCTCGCGCGCTTTTTGCGATAATTGGAGCCGGGATAGGTGGTCCGGGCCACAAACTAGCGGCGGTCCGGCGCGCTCAGCTCCACGGGCGAATCAAACGGCGAGAGTGTCGTTGCGACGTTCTTCTTGATCAGGTACCAAAGCGTCGTCGCGAGTAGTAGGGAGATCAACTTCGCGCGCCAGTTGTTCAGGATCTGTTTCTTCATAAGCCCCTTGCAGCAACAGTTCGCCAATCCGCTTTCGGAACGTTTCCGGAGTAAAATTCCGCTCAATCCGCCGCCGCTGACAAATCGAAATCCCGCCGGTCTCCTCTGAAACGACGACAGCGATTGCATCCGATTCCTCGGTAATCCCGAGGCCGGCGCGGTGACGCAGCCCGAGGCTGCGATCGAGCGTCTCGCGCTGGCTCACCGGGAAGATGCAGGCTGCGGCGGCGATCCGTCCGTTGCGGATGATGACGCCGCCGTCGTGCAAGGCGGCCTTTGGATGGAAAATGGTGAGGAGCAATTCGACCGAGAAATGGGAATCGATGATGACTCCGGTCTCTTCGTAGACGCGAATCGAGGTGTCGCGCTCGATCGCAATGAGCGCTCCGAATTGCTTGTTCGCCAGCTGGGTAACGGCCTCGGCAATGTCGTGGACGGTCTCGCGCTTCTCGCTCGTGAGGGAAAAAATCGGGTGCCCACCGAGCTCGGCCAGGCCACGGCGGAGCTCGGGTTGGAAAATGACAACGAGTGCGACGGCGAGAAAGACGGAGAAGCTTCGGATGATCCAGCCGATCACGACGAGGTTAAGGAGTTGCGAGATCAGGGTCAGGGTCAGGAAGACAATGGCGAGACCGGTGAGGACCTTGGCGCCGCGAGTGCCTCGAAAATAGAGGTAGCCGTAGTAGATCCCGACGCTGAGCAGAATGATCTCGAAGAGACTGCGCCAGCGTTCGACCCAGATTTGAAGAAATTGGTGCATCATTTTCCCGCTTCCAGAAGCGCTTCCGTGACTCGCAATGCGGCCACGTTCTCTTTGACGTCATGAACCCGCAAAACATTCGCTCCGCGCTCCCGCAGCATCGAAGTGAACGCGATCGTAGGCGCCAGCCGATCCTCCATCGCGTTGGAACCGATCATCTTGCCGAGAGAAGATTTCCGGGAAACCCCGACGACAAGCGGCCGATTTTCCACCCGGAGACGGTCAAGATGGGCGAGCAACGCGAGATTATGCTCCACCGTTTTCCCGAATCCGATCCCCGGATCAAACGCGATGGCCATCGAATCAACGCCCCACTCTAGGGCGCACTCATATTGTTGTCGAAAAAAATTAGCCACCTCACGGACCACGTCGTCGTAATGCGGCGAGGCTTGCATGGTTCGCGGCGTGCCCTGCATGTGCATGATTATGAGGCCGGCTTTTTTTTCCGCGGCCAGCGCGAACATTTCCGGATCACCGCGGCCGCCGGTGACATCGTTGATTATCGATGCGCCGCCCTCCAAAGCTACGCGGGCCACCGAGCTCTTCGCTGTATCGATCGACAGGATCGCGGGGACAGTCTCCCGCAGCTTCTTCAGAACAGGAAGGACCCGCGCGATTTCATCTTCGGTGCAGACCGGGTCGGCCCCTGGCCGGGTCGATTCGCCGCCAATATCGATAATTTGCGCGCCTTCATCGGCCATCCGCACGCCCTGGGCGATAGCGTTATCCATAGAAAAGAACTGACCGCCGTCGGAGAAAGAGTCGGGGGTTACGTTCAGTACGCCCATGATCATGGCGTGCTCGGAAAAATCGACCGTCTGTCCGGCAATTTTCCAGAGCGTTGAACCCATTGTAAGTCAGACTAACACACTGCGTCTCTTGTTGTAGCGACGGTCCCGCATTGCCGGATCGCCGTTCCTCTAGTTGTCATCCTGCAACAAGTCTAACTCCCGACCTCTGCCCGCCGTTCGCGCCGGCGCGTAACACGGGCGAGAGAGCGCCGTCGTTACGACAAAACTTTGCGCTCGTCCTGCGAGCGGTTCGCGCGGAGAGTGCGAACTCGTGAAACCGGATGCGACTCAACTCCGCGAACAAATTTTGCGTTTGCTCGCCGATCCAAAATATCGGCCGCTCGATAAGGTCGAGCTCGGGAAAGCGCTCGGCCGGAAGAGCGGCGTCCGAATGAATTTGAACGCGCTTCTCCGCGAAATGGAAAGTGATGGAGAGATCGCGCGGATTCGCAAGAACCGCTACGTCCTTCCGCTCGAGGCCGACCTCGTCACCGGCACATTGACCGTTCACCAGTCTGGTTTTGCGTTCCTCCCGCGCGGCGATGGCCAACAGGACCTTTACATTTCCGCCGAAAATACGGGCACCGCGATGCACGGCGACAAAGTCGTCGCGCGAATCACCCGTGACGAAGGCTACGCCCGCAGCAAAGGCCGCGATCGCGCGGAAGGGCGCATCATTCGGATCCTCGAACGTGCCCATGATTCGATCGTGGGCACGCTTCAGCAATCGAAGAATTTCTTTTACGTCGTGCCGGACGATCCGCGGATCGTCCACAACGTGTATGTCCACAGCCCTGTAGCAGCAGTCGACTTGTCCCGCCGAAGCCTTGCGAAGGCGGATGACCGTCGACCGCGCGGGGGGCGCGATGAAGATCGACCGTCACAGACCGCCGCTACAGCGCGGCCGGGCGACAAGGTCGTGGTCCGGCTGGAACACTGGGAATCGCGCCACGTTAATCCGGAGGGACAGATCACCGAAGTGCTCGGAGCGAGCGCCGCTCCTGGCGTCGACATGCTCTCGATCATCCGGAAGTATCATCTTCCGACGGAATTTCCGAGGCCGGTGATCGAAGAAGCGGAGCGAATTCCCGAAGTCGTCTCGGAGCACATGTTCGAGGGACGCGAAGATCTGCGCAAAAAATTCATCGTCACGATCGACCCGGACGACGCCCGCGATTTCGACGACGCAATCGACGTCGAGCGCATCGCCGGCGGCGGCTGGCGGCTCGGCGTTCACATTGCCGATGTCGCTGCTTATGTGAAGCCGGGAAGCGCGCTGGACCGGGAAGCCTACAAACGCGGGAACAGCGTTTACCTGCCGGACCGCGTCATTCCGATGCTGCCCGAGCGTTTGAGCAATGGTGTTTGCAGCCTCAATCCCGACGTGAATCGGCTGACCCATTCGGTCTTCATCGAATTTGCAAAGGACGGCCGGACAAGGTCGACCCGGTTTGGACGCACCGTTATTCGTAGCGCCCGCCGCCTCACCTACCGCGAGGCCTACGCGATCCTGAAAGCGCCGGCCCGCGATGAATTGAGTGAGCGGCTCCACGTCGCGTGGGAGCTGGCGTCGTTACTCAGGCGGAATCGTTTCAAGAACGGCTCGCTCGATCTCGATTTTCCGGAGGTCAAAGTGCGCCTCGACTCGCAGGGCAAGCCGATCTCGCTCGAGCGGATCGAGAACGACGAGTCCCATCAATTGATCGAAGAATTCATGCTCGCGGCGAACGAAGCTGTCGCGCTGGAATTGAAGAACCGCCTTGTCCCGACCGTGTATCGTGTCCACGAAAATCCCGATCCGGACAAGCTGGCCGAATACCGGGAACTCATCCTGAGCTACGGCTACAAAATTGGCGACGTCTCTAAACGTCCGGAGCTGCAACGTCTCCTTGCTTCCCTCCGCGGCAAACCTGAAGAGCAGGCGCTGAAGATTGGGCTCCTCAAAAGCTTGAAGCGCGCCCGCTACGCGCCGCAGCCGCTCGGGCACTATGGCCTGGCCAAAAATAATTACGCTCATTTCACCAGCCCAATCCGCCGCTACGCCGACCTTGTCGTCCATCGCGGACTGGCGAATCTCAACCCAGTTGGGCCTCGGCGTCCCTTCCAGGATGTCGCTTCGGTGACCGCCATCGCCGAGCACATATCCAACACAGAACGAGTCGCGGCCGAGGCGGAGATCGATGGTGTGAAAATGAAGAAGCTCGAGTTCTTCCAGGCCCAGCTCGATGCACGTAATCCCCAGGTCTTTCGCGCTGCTGTTCTCGAAGTGAAAAACTTCGGATTGCTGGTCGAATTGCCCGACGTTCTCATGACCGGCATGATCCACGTCTCGTCCTTAACCGATGATTTTTACGCGTTCGACCCACGCCAGCGCCGCCTGGTCGGGCGCCAATCCCGCCGTCGATTTTCCGTCGGTGATGCGCTTCGGGTCTATGTCTCGCGGGTCGACATATTTAAGCGGCAAGTCGACTTCGCAATAGCTGATGATCGGCCGGCGAAGGCAACCCGGCCAAATCGGCGACGTCGCACCTAACAGGTCCTGGCTCGTCGGGCGCTAAGGCCTCTTCCACATTGGGGCAGACCCCCCTCAGAATTTGCTTCCACTGGACGGCCCAACCTCCGTAGACTGCACCGTTTTTTAACATGGACAGCATCCTTGAGGCGAAAGAACTCCAGATTGAGCGGAAACGCTTTCATGTGGAGTTTCGCGAGAACGATCGCGGGAAGTTCCTTCGGATTACGGAGGAAGCCCACGGGCGCCGGAACACGATCATCGTGCCGAGCACCGGAGTGGACGACTTCACCAATGCGATCAGCGCAGTGTTAGGCGCGCACGTTTCCTAGGCGCCCCCGGGAACGAACCGGGGAACGCGTGAGGACTGCGCGCGTTGACACCTTTGTCGCGGGACTTAGCTTTGCTTCCGTTCGCGCCGCCAAGCTCGATTTTCCACTATCCATGGCCAGAAAAAAAATCTCTCGAAAGGTCTCGAACCGCCCGCCGAAGCGCGCCGCAAAAAAGCGCACTTCGCATCGTTACGTTTACAATTTTGGCGCCGGAAAAGCCGATGGCAATGGGTCGATGAAACCGCTGCTCGGCGGCAAAGGGGCGAACCTGGCCGAGATGACGCGGATCGGTCTGCCGGTGCCTCCCGGGTTCACGATCACGACGGAAGTCTGTACCTATTTTTACGCCCACAAACGTACTTACCCTGCGTCGCTCCAGGCCGAGATCCAAAATGGCGTCGCCAACATGGAGCGCATCATGGGAACGAAATTCGGCGACACCGAAAACATGCCGCTACTCGTCGCCGTTCGCTCCGGTGCGCGCGATTCGATGCCCGGGATGATGGACACGATTCTCAACCTCGGCTTGAACGACGAGACCGTGAAAGCGCTCGTGCGCGCGACGAAAAACGAGCGCTTTGCCTGGGATTGTTACCGGCGCTTTATCCAGATGTATGGCGACGTCGTCATGGGAGTCCAGAAGCGCGAAGGCGAAGACCACGATCCATTTGAATCCGTGATCGAGCATTTCAAGGACAAGCGTTACGGCCAGCACAACATTGATGACTCGAAGCTGACCGCGGCCGATTACAAGGAGCTCGTGACGCGGTTTAAACAACTGGTGAAAGATCGGACCGGCCAGGCGTTCCCGAACGATCCGTGGGACCAGCTCAAGGGCGCAGCCGGCGCTGTCTTTGGTTCCTGGATGAACGATCGCGCGATCGTCTACCGCCGAAAATACAACATCCCGGAAGAATGGGGCACCGCCGTCAACGTCCAGGCGATGGTGTACGGAAACACCGGGGCGAACTCTGGTTCGGGCGTGGCGTTCACCCGGAACCCGGCCAACGGCGCGAACGAATTTTACGGTGAATTCCTGATCGACGCGCAGGGCGAAGACGTGGTCGCCGGAGTGCGCACGCCGCAACCGGTGATCGAGCTCAAGAAACTCATGCCGAAGTGCTACGCCGAGCTGCTCAAGGTGCGCAGCATTCTCGAAAAACATTTCCGCGACGTCCAGGACGTCGAGTTCACCATCCAGGACGGGAAATTGTTTATGCTCCAGACCCGCAACGGCAAACGCACTGCTGCGGCCGCGCTCAAGTTCTCGATGGACATGTTCCGCGAGAAACTCATCGACTGGAAAACCGTCGTGATGCGCAATCCGGCGGACCAACTCGACCAATTGCTGGCGCCGATCTTCGACGCGAGCGAGATGAAGAAAGCGAATGCGATCGCGACTGGATTACCTGCCGGTCCCGGCGCCGCGTCCGGCAAGATTTACCTGAACGCCGATCGGGCTGCGGCCGCCGCCGAGAAAGGAGAGAAGGTGTTGCTGGTTCGGAACGAAACCAGCCCGGAAGATTTGCGGGGGATGATCGCGGCGGAAGGAATCCTGACCGCGAAAGGCGGTGTTTCATCGCACGCTGCGCTGGTGGCGCGGCAAATGGGGAAGGTCTGCATCTGCGGCGCCTCCGCGTTACACATCGATTACGCGAAAAAGACGGTTTCGGTTGGCAAACAGGTGTTCAGGGAATCCGAAGATTTTCTCTCGATCGATGGAACGAGCGGAACCGTTTACGCTGGCCAGCTCGCGAC